>JBOHER010000397.1:0-16324 GCA_050701115.1 Haloechinothrix sp.
ACCTGCTGACCGAGGGCGGTGGACGGTTGTTCCTTGTCCCCGGCGAGTGGAGCGGGCGGGTCGCGACCGTGGTGGTGCCCTACGACGATTCGGTGCGGGTGGTGTTCTTTCCGCGCTGAGGTTCGGCTAATATAGGCAAGCCTGCCCTTAGCTGGGGGGCGAGTGTCGTCGACCTGAACCGGGTGCAGTCGACTCGAGCCGAGGATGTAGCTGCTGTGCGCCTTGACGTCGTGCCGAGCCTGCCAACTGTGGCGGCCCCGGCTTCCGGGACGGTCGGTGTTCCGTTCGCTCGAGACCTGGCGCTGTACGGTGATCGGCTGGCGCTGGTCGCCCCTGATGGATTCGAACTCAGCTATCGCGAGCTGGCGGCGCGCGTCTCAGCGGTCGCCCAACGCCTCGGCACCCAGCGCAGGCTGGTGCTGATCGCCGCGTCCAACGACGTCGATCCGCTGGTCACGTACCTGGCCGCGCTCGCTGGCGGGCATCCCGTGCTGCTCGTCGCGGCCGACGATCAGCGCCAACTGGACGACCTGATCGCGCGCTATGACCCCGATGTGGTGTCTCGTGGTACCGGTCAGCGATGGCAGTTGCACGAGCGGCGCGAAGGGACCGCGCATGTGCTGCATCCCGACCTCGCTCTGCTGCTGTCCACGTCGGGTTCGACGGGTTCGCCGAAGCTGGTCCGGCTGTCGGCGGCCAACCTGCAGTCCAACGCCACTGCGATTGCCGACTACCTGGACATCCGGGACACCGATCGCGCGGTCACCTCGTTGCCGATGCAGTATTGCTACGGATTGTCGGTCGTCAACAGCAACCTGCTGCGCGGGGCCGCGCTGCTGCTCACCAACAACTCCGTGGTGGACGAGTGTTTCTGGGCCACGTTCCGCGCCTTCCGGGGAACCAGCCTGCACGGCGTTCCCTACACCTTCGAACTGCTCGACTCCGTCGGGTTCGAGCGGATGGACCTGCCCAGCCTGCGCTACCTGACCCAGGCGGGCGGCGGGCTGGCACCCGAGCGGGTCAGCAGGTTCGCCGAGCTGGCCGACCGTGGCGGGTGGCGGCTGTTCGTGATGTACGGGCAGACCGAAGCCACTGCGCGGATGGCGTATCTGCCGCCGGAGCTGGCATCCGCGCATCCCGCCGCGGTGGGCGTCCCGATCCCCGGTGGGTCCTTCGAGCTCCGCTCGGCGGACGACCCCGACGAGGGCGAACTGATCTATCGCGGCCCGAACGTGATGCTGGGATACGCCGAGAGCGCGGCTGACCTAGCCTTGGGGCCCACGATTGACGCGCTGGAGACGGGGGACATCGCCCGGCGCACCCCCGACGGGCTCTACCAGGTGATCGGCCGCACGAGCCGGTTGGTCAAGGTGTTCGGGCTGCGCATCGAGCTGCACAGCCTGGAGCGCTTGCTGGAGGAGAGCGGACACCGTGTCGCCTGCACCGGCAACGACGAGGTGCTCATCGTGGCGGTCGAGCGAGGCGAGAACGCGGGCAGGGTCGGTGACCTGGTGCGTGGGAGGCTCGGCATCCCGGCGGCGGCCGTTCGGGTGTGCGAGTTGGATGAACTTCCCCGGCTGGCCACCGGCAAGATCGACTATCCGGCGATCCAGCGGCACGCGGCAGGAGCCGGTTCGGCGCAGCCGACCCGACCGGTTCGCAGGCGGGCGCCGCGGCGGCCGGAGTCGATCCGTGCCATCTTCGCCAGGGTCCTCGACCAGCCGGACGTCGATGACGACGCGACGTTCGTGCGCCTCGGCGGCGACTCGCTGTCCTACGTGCAGACCTCGATCGCGCTGGAGAAGGTACTCGGGGAAGTGCCGGATAGCTGGCACACGATGACCGTTGCCGAGCTCGAGCGGCGCGAGCCTCGGCGGAGCCTGCTGCGCACGATGGAAACCAACATCGTGCTGCGCGCGCTGGCCATAGTCCTGGTGGTCGGCTCGCACGTTGGGCTCTTCCAGGTCCTCGGTGGCGCGCATCTGCTGCTGGTCCTCGCTGGGTGGAGCTTCGCCCGGTTCGGGTTGGCTCGGGCGCACGACGGCGGAACCGGCCCGCGCATCCTGCGCAGCGCTACCCGGATCGCGGTGCCCGCCTTGCTGTGGCTTGCGTACCGCATGTCGGTCACCTCGGACGTCGGCCTGGCCAACATCTTCATGATCAACAACTACCTGCGGACCAGCGCGGCGGTGGGGTACTGGTTCATCGAGGTGTTGGTGCAAACCCTCGTCATACTGGCCATCGTGTTCGCCATTCCGGGTGTCCGCCGGTTCGAGCGCGGGCACGGATTCACGGTGGCCTTGCTCGCGCTGGCGTTCGCGCTGCTGGCGAGCCTGTACATCGACGATGCGAGTGCCTTCCCGGAGCGGGCGATGAGCACCCACGGGGTGTTGTGGTTCTTCGTCCTTGGCTGGCTCGCACAGCGTGCCGCGACCACCGTGCAGCGGTGGCTGGCGGCCGGGCTCGGACTGCTGCTGATTCCGGGATTCTTCGACGACCCGGTGCGGGCAGGCATTGTCGCCGGTGGCCTGGTGGTGTTGTTGGTCTTGCCGCGGGTGGCCGTTCCCCGGCCGGTGGTGCCGGTGGTCGGCCTGGTCGCCGGCGCGTCGTTCTACATCTATCTCACCCACTACGCGGTGTACCCTCCCCTGCTGGTGGCCTTCCAGTTCCCGCCCGCGCTGGTGTGGTTCATCAGCCTCGCCATCGGAATCGGCGCGTGGTTGCTGGCCGAGCGGGTTTCGCTGCTGTCGCATGCCCTGATTCGGCTCCGGCGTCCCTGACACGGTGGGCCAACCGACCTCTCCATTCGGAGGGTCCGATCTGGCACGGGTGGCCGCTCCGGCAGTAGCGTTCGGAGGGGGCGATGCCCAGCGAGCGGTCTGTTTGCGACCCGACGATCAGGAGGCCAGTAATGTTCGTGCCCTTCGGCGCCCGAGATTTCCTCGACCGAGCCGTCACGGTCTACGGAGATCGAACCGGGATCGTGGACGAGCCCGATCAGCCCGCCGCCCCGTGGGAGGGCCTGACCTACTCCCGGGTGGGCGAACTCGCTCGCGCTCAGGCTGCCGGGCTGGACGAATTGGGCGTCGAGCACGGCGAGCGGGTGGCCATCGTCTCGCACAACAGCGCGCGGTTGCTCACCTCGTTCTTCGGGGTCAGCGGCTACGGCCGGGTCCTGGTGCCGATCAACTTCCGGCTGTCCCCCGACGAGATCAGCTACATCGTTGATCATTCCGGCGCCGACGTCCTCGTGATCGATCCCGAGTTGGAGGAGAAGCTGGCTGGGGTGCCGGCCAAGCGGCGGTTTGTTCTCGGCTCGGAGAGCGACAAGGAGCTGTTGCGCTTCGACGCCGAACCGCGCGCCTGGGAGCCCGACGAGAACGCGACGGCCACCATCAACTACACCAGCGGCACCACCGCGCGACCCAAAGGTGTGCAGCTGACCCACCGCAATATCTGGGTCAACGCGGTGACCTTCGCCCTGCACGCCGGAGTCACCGACCGGGACGTCTACCTGCACACGCTGCCCATGTTCCACTGCAACGGCTGGGGCATGCCGTTCGCCATGGCGGGACTCGGCGTCAAGCAGATCGTGCTGCGCAAGATCGACGGCGCGGAGATCCTGCGCCGAATCGAGCAGCACGGGGTGACCGTGCTGTGCGCGGCACCCGCAGTGGTGAACGCGGTGCTGGACGCGGCCAAGAACTGGGACGGCGCGATCCCCGGCAGGGACCGGGTGCGGGTGATCGTCGCGGGCGCACCGCCGCCCACCCAGACCATCGCGCGCGTCGAGACGGAACTGGGCTGGGAGTTCATTCAGATCTACGGCCTGACCGAGACCTCCCCGCTGCTGACCATCAACCGGTCCCGTTCGGAATGGGACGAGCTCAGTGCGGAGGACCGCGCCGGGAAACTGGTCCGAGCGGGCGCGCCCGCGCTCGGCGTGACGCTGCGGACCTCGGAATCCGACGAGGTGCTCGCCCGGTCCAATGTGGTGCTGGACGGGTATTGGGCGCAGCAGGAGGAAACCGCGGCGACGCTCGAGGGTGGGTGGTTCCACACCGGTGACGGCGGAACGCTCGACGACGAGGGCTACCTGACGATCAGCGACCGGAAGAAGGACGTGATCATCACCGGCGGGGAGAACGTGTCGTCGATCGAGGTGGAAGACACCCTGTTCAGCCATCCGGCGGTCGCCGAGGTGGCGGTGATCGGGGTGCCCGACGAGAAGTGGGGCGAGACGATCAAGGCCCTTGTGGTCACCGCGCCGGACACCGAGGTGACCGAGGCTGAGCTCATCCGGTACTGCAAGGAAAGGCTCGCGGGCTACAAGGCACCCACCTCGGTGGAGTTCCGTGCCGAGCTCGCCAGGACCGCGACCGGCAAGCTGCAGAAGTTCAAGCTGCGCGGACCGTACTGGGAAGGTCGCGCGCGGAAGGTGAACTAGCCCCGTTACAGGTCGAGTTCGGCATAAGACGCATGTTCCTCGCGTCCAGTAGCTCGGTGGCAGCCGAAGCGAAGTAGGTAGGCAGATACGTATTTCTCCTGCTTCGCAGACGGCAGCTCGCGCTCATCCTGATGAGGTGGGCAAGTGAGGCTAAGGTCAGCCACCGGCGAGGAGGCGGCGATGTCGGGAACACAGGTTGCCGAGTCGAGGCGGGAATACCCGCACGTCGACGACACCGGTGCGCGTGGCTTGGAAACACTGCTGGTGCAGGAGGACGCGGCGGAGGAACGCGGCCAGGTCTCTCCGCACGAACGCATCACCTGCCGGGTGCACCGGCGGTGGATTCATCAGTGCGTCGGATCGCCGCTGCATGTCATCCCGGTGACGGGTCACCGCTGGTGCCGTCGCTGCGAAACTGCTGTGGGGATCGTTGTCGATGAGGTCCGCGGCACTGTCGCGATGTCGTGTCGGGGCTGTGGTGATGTGCCGACGACCCTGGCCAGTAGGCAAATCGTGCGGGCGTGCCTGGGAAGTTTCGCAGCCTGGCGGCACCTGCGGGGCTAAGCGGCTTGGGCGTCCTGCTCGCCAGGTGCCTCGATGGGGCGTGTCGTGCGCACCAGGGCAAATCTCGGCCGTGGCCGCCATTGGGGCCGGACCGCGATGCCGCTGCGCCGCGCGAACAGCAGCGCGGCAAGGCAGGTGCACGCGATGGTGAGGATGCCGCCGCCGAGCAGGGACCACCGGGCGCCGAAGGCGTCGGCGACCCAGCCGATGACCGGCGCTCCGGCGGGCGTGCCGCCCATCAGGATCATCACGTAGAGGGAGAGCACCCGGCCGCGCATGTGCGGATCGACGGTGGTCTGGATGTAGGCGTTCGCCGCGGTGAGGATGGTCATCACGATGACCCCGATCGGCACCAGTGCGAGGGCGAAGGTGAGATAGGTCGGCATGAGTCCCGCGGCCAGTTCGCAGGCGCCGAACAGCACCGCGCCACCGGCGATCAGCCGTCGGCGCGGCACCCGCCTGCGCGCGGCGAGCAGTGCGCCGGAGAGCGTGCCGACGGCCATGATCGAGCCGAGCAGGCCGTAGTCCTCGGGGCCCTTGTGGTAGATCTCGGTGGCCATCAGCGCCATGGTCATCTGGAAGTTCATGCCGAACGTTCCGACCCCGAAGATGACCACCAGCACCATCACGAGGTCGGGCCGTGCGCGAACGTAGCCGGCAGCCTCGCCCAGGCGGGAGAGGGCGCCGAGGCCGTCGTTCCGCGCAGGCGCGCCGACATCCTTCGCGCGCAGCAGGGCCAAGGCGGCGATCGGCGCGGCGAACGACAGCGCGTTGATCATGAAGACCCAGCCGGTGCCGACCAGCGCGATCAGGATTCCGGCCACGGCAGGCCCGATGAGCCGGGCGCCGTTGAACGAGGCACTGTTGAGCGCGACCGCATTGGTCAGCTCATCGGGCTCGACCAAATCGGAGACGAATGCCTGGCGGGCGGGGTTGTCCAGGGCGGCGCCGACCCCGTGCAGGAAGGCCAGCAGATAGACGTGCCAGATCTGGGCGGTCCCGGTCAGCACAAGCACACCGAGAATCAGGCCCAGCATGCCCATGAACGCGTTGGTGCTGATCAGCAACCGGCGCTTGGGCAGCGTGTCGGCGAGCAGCCCGCCGAAGGGCGCGACCAGCAGGAAGGGCAGGAACTGCAACCCGGTGGCGATGCCGACTGATTGCGCTCCGCCGCCGAGCACGACGAGTACCAGCCAGTCCTGCGCGACACGCTGCATCCAGGTGCCGGCATTGGACACGAACATGCCCGACCAGTAGAGCCGATAGTCCCGGTGCCGGAGCGAGTGAAACGTACGGTTCATCGGTGAGCCGGCCACTCGGGGGACCCGCTCACCAATGACATATAGTTAGCTTAGCTCATTACCTTTGCTAAGTTCCACTCGTAGTGGGGTGGACTTCCTCACGATGCCTTGCCGTGTTGCCAGGAGATCCACTGTGTGAGCCGGGCCACGCCGGCGGGCGTGATCCGCACCGAGCCCACGGTGATGTCCACGGCGATCAGCCCCGAGTTGCGCAGTTCGTACAGGGCGACGAGTTCATCGCCCGGCGGGAACGGCATCCCGCCGACCGAAACGAAGCCTCCCGACACCCCGACCGTGGTCCGCCAGGCGACCCGGCCCTCTCGTACCGCGCTGAGAACGTGCAGGTGGACCGGGGTGCGCCGGAACTCCCGGGTGCTGCGCATGCCGTTCCGCGCGGGGCGCCGCAGCGGCACCGATGCGTCGTTCATGCCGTGCTCCTTGTCCATGCAACTGAACGGGTGGCTACTACCAGTCTGCTCCTTGAGTCAGGGGGTTCGCTTCGGTCGGACTACGGAGCTGGCTACGTATTTCGCTGGACGATCGTTGTCGTGTTCGCTGCTTCCGGCACCCGTCGCCGCCCGACCCGGCCGAGTCGCCAGGTGGCCACCGCGATCAGCCAGGCCAGCAGGAAGACGCCCGCGGTGAACAGCACGGGCAAGGTCAAGATCGCATACCAGGGCAGGTTTGCCGCGGCCGCGCCCCCGGCGAGCACGAGCAGCGACACCTCGGTCGCGGTGTCGAAGCCGAGCCCGAAGAGCAGACCGAGCGGGTACATGTGGGCCGGCTTGCGTACCGACTCGGTGACTCCGCGCAGCAGCCGGTTGAGCAAGCCGCGCTCGTCCAGCCTGCGCTCCAGTTCGGCCTCGTCGAAATGACCCTTCCGCATGCGGCGGAACATGGTGACGATGTGCCGCAGCACGACCAGGTTCATCACGCCGATCAGCACCAGGAAGACACCCGACACCAGGATTCCGATGAACCCGGTCGTCGACCGCAGCGCCGAGTTCTCGGCCACCGGCCCTGCCAGGGCTCGCACCCCGATGGCCAGCAGCAGGCACAGCGCGAACACCACGGTGTGGCTGACCGCGTAGTGGCCTGGTGCCACGACGAGCGCCAGCGAGCCCCAGCCCACAACGTGCAGGGCGAGGATGACGCCGGCCATCCCGGCCACGCTCGTCCAGTCGCGACGGCCGTCCGACGAGGTGCTCGGGATCGATGTTCGGGGTGCCTCCAGTTCAGCCGGGACCGCGGGCTCGCCGCGGGCGACGTTCTACCCTGGCAGGATCGAGCGAAGGTGAACGGAGCATAGGTTGGCCGGTCTGCGGTTCCGTGGCAAGACGATGCCCACCGATCGGGCGTTGGTGATGGCGATCGTCAATCGCACGCCCGACTCCTTCTATGACCGGGGTGCGACCTTCACCGACAGTGAGGCGATGGCCGCGGTGGAACGGGCGGTCGAGGACGGCGCCGATGTGGTCGACATCGGTGGGGTCAAGGCCGGTCCCGGCGAGCTGGTCGACGTCGCCGAGGAGGTGCGGAGGGTGGTGCCGTTCGTGGCCGCGGTGCGGGAGCGATTTCCGGACCTGGTGATCAGCGTCGATACCTGGCGGCACGAGGTGGGCAGACTGGCCTGCGCGGCGGGGGCTCACCTGATCAACGACACCTGGCAGAGCGCTGACCCACGGTTGGCGGAGGTCGCCGCGGAGTTCGGCGCGGGCTACGTGTGTTCACACACCGGGGGAGTGGAGCCGAGAACGCGCCCCTTCCGGGTCCGCTACACCGACGTGGTGGCCGACGTGCTGGCGGAAACCACCCGGCGTGCCGCCGAGGTCGTCGCGCTCGGCGTGCCCGCCGAAGGGGTGCTCATCGATCCGGCCCACGATTTCGGCAAGAACACCTGGCACGGCCTTGAACTGCTTCGGCGCGCCGACGAACTGGTCGCAGCGGGCTGGCCGGTGCTGATGGCGCTGTCCAATAAGGACTTCGTCGGTGAAGCGCTCGGAGTCGGCCTTGAGGAGCGGGTGGACGGCACGCTGGCCGCGACGGCGCTGGCCGCGCACGCGGGTGCGGCGATGTTCCGCGCCCATGAGGTACGGCAGACCCGGCATGTGGTCGAGATGGTGGCCACTATTGCCGGACGTCGCCCGCCGAGCGCCTGCATTCGAGGGCTCGCGTGAGTCAGTGGTGGGCAGACCAGATATCCAACGGGACCATGCCGGTGGCTCTGCCGTAGGAGTCCAACGTACGACCCATCCGCTTGACGTGGCGCAACGCGAGGGCACGGTTGATCACTTCGAAGCCAGGTACCCGCTCACCGAGGGTCAACTCCAGACGCTGCACATCGGCGACCGAGCGCAGCCAGACGGATAGCAGCAGGTTCGGTGGACCACCGGTGATCGCCGAGCACAGGCGAGTCTCTGGGAGGCCGGCCAGTTCTCGAGCAACCGGGTCCAATGTCGACGGTGGAACTCGGCACCACAGCGAGGCCGACACCGGCCAGCCAGAAAGGGACTGCGCGACTTCGCATCGGACGATCACCTGACGGTCGGCGAGTAATGAGGTCAACCGGCGCCGAACTGTGCTCACGCTGAGCCCGGTCTGTTTGGCGAGGTCGCTGTAGGTAGTCCGTCCGTCGCAGGCGAGGGCTATCAGCAGCGCGTTATCGCGGCCGTCAACAGGGCGGACGTGCGTATCGGAGCGCTGGGGCAGGGCGGCTCGTAACCGTGCGCGCTGCTCGGCATCGAGGGCACGCAGTCGCCACTTGCTGCCCTCGGCCAAAACCGTGGTCGCGACATGAGCTCGGGTGCCCCGAACGCCGTTGATCGAGCCGAGCCCGGTCAGCACATAGGCCGAGAGTGTGGCCAGGTCGGAAACGAAGACGGTAAGCAGGAGATCATGTCCTCCGGTGATGTGTTCGATGGTGCTGACCCGCGAGTCGTTGACGAGCGCTTCCGCCACACCGCTGGCGGCGCCTGCCTCGCAGTCCACCTCGAGGAAGGCGACGAGCGTCTCAGCCAAGGTGTCGACCCCTGGGTAGACGGCGATCCACGCCCGGCCGCGGTCAGCGAGTTCGGCCCAGCGCCGCGCCGCGGTGGCCGGATCGACACCGAGAACCTCGCCGAGCAGCGTCCAGGGTGCGCGTGGATTGATCTGTAGGGCATTGAGCAATTTCAGCTCTAGCTCATCGAAGCCGACAAGATCTGGCACCAAGACCACCTTCTTGGCAAATAGGCGCAATCACGGCTCATTTCGTGGGCGGAGCCACATTATCTCTTGCAATCCCCACGACACAGGAGGTAGTGGCATATGGCCCAGACAACGACGTCGGTGGCCCCACCGGTCGCGGTTGCGGAAGCGAGCACGAGGACCAGCCCTCGCCGGCGGGAGCTCCTGGCTGCGACCGTGGGTGCGATGGTCGAATCCTTCGACTGGAGCATCTACGCGGTTTTCGCGCCGTTCTTCGCCGCCCACTTGTTCGGCGGTGAGGGTAGCGGTGCACTCCTTGCCGCGTACGCGGGTTTCGCCGTCGGCTTCGTCGCACGCCCAGTGGGCAGTGCGGTGATCGGCCGGATCAGCGACATCTACGGTCGTCGGCTCGGACTGACGATGAGTATGTCACTGATCGCCGCGGCCAGCCTGGGCCTCGCGTTGTTGCCTACGTCGGCGACCATCGGTGTGTGGGCGGCCGTGCTCGCGGTCGTCTTACGGCTGCTGCAGGGCCTGGCCTACGGCGGCGAGACTCCCACCGTGGCCGCATATATCACCGAGAGCGCGCCACCGAAGCACCGTTTCCTCTTCAGTGCCATCTCCTACGGCGGCATCATCATCGGCTCGCTGCTGGCCTTCGGCACGGTGTCGATCATGTTCGCGGTGTTCGGAAAGGAAGGCCTGGCCGACGGAGGCTGGCGCTGGGGCTTTGGAGTCGCCGCCGCGATGGGCCTTTTCGCGATCTGGGTCCGTCGCTGTGCGCCGGAGAGCGAGGACTTCTCCCGCGAGAAGCGCGCGCACGGCCATCGTCGACCGGCAATCTGGACCGTGTTCCGCGACCATCCCTGGGCCATTGTTACGGTGTTTCTCAACGCTCTGGGCGGCACTGTCGCGTACTACTTCGGGCTGCTGTACCTACCGGTGTACGCCGAAGCGATCGGCGTCGCTGACAGGGCATCCGCCTCGGCGTTCATGACCGTGGTTCTGGTGGTTGTCCTGGTAGCGATGCTGGGTATTGGTGCCGCCGCCGACCGGTTCGGTGTGCTGAAGATGATGCGGCTGGGTTTTGGCAGCCTTGTGGTGCTCACCGTCCCGTTGCTCACCGCATTGGAGCAGGGGGTGCTGCCGTTCTGGCTGGTTGCAGTCGTGTTCGGCGTGTTGGCCTCCACCGCCACGGCCACGGTCAACGTATTCACCGGCATGCTGTTCCCGACCGCAGTTCGGGCGGTTGGTGTCGGCATCGTCGGCGCGGCCACCATCGCCACCTTCGGTGGGACGTTCCCGATGCTCGCCGAGTGGCTGCGCGGCGCGGATCTGTACGGCGCGATTCCGTTCTATGTCGCCGCATGCGCACTCGGCTCGTTCGCGTGCACCTTCACTGCCGTCCGCTCGCGCTGCTTCGCAGCGGCCATCCGGGACGAGAACGAGGAGCATCCGAATGCCGTTGCGTGATGACGCGCGCGAGATCCAGGGTGATCTCGTGGAACTGCGCAGGGCCCTGCACCGCGAACCCGAGCTCGGGCTCGCCCTGCCACGCACTCAGGAGAAGGTGTTGGCCGCGCTGGACGGCTTGCCCTTGGAGATCGGCCTGGGTGAGTCGCTGACGTCGGTGACCGCGGTGCTCCGTGGGGCACGACCGGGACCGACTGTCCTGCTGCGCGGTGACATGGACGCACTGCCGGTGACCGAGCGGACCGGCCTGGACTACGCAGCTGCTGCCGACCGCATGCACGCCTGCGGTCATGACCTGCACACGACCATGCTGGCCGGTGCGGCACAGCTGCTCAGCGCGCATGCCGATCGACTTGCCGGGGACGTGGTACTGATGTTCCAGCCCGGCGAGGAGGGCTACGACGGCGCCAGCCACATGATCAACGAAGGAGTACTGGACGCATCAGGGTCCACTCCGATAGCCGCTTACGCGCTGCACGTGATGAGCGCGGGCATGCCTTCGGGTGTGTTCAGCTCGCGGCGCGGGCCGTTTCTGTCCGCCTCTGACACGGTGACCGTCACCGTACGAGGGGCAGGCGGCCATGGGTCCATGCCGCATCTCGCGCGGGATCCGATTCCGGCAGCGTGCGAGATGGTACTGGCCTTGCAGACGCTGGTTACGCGCACTTTCGACATCGCCGACCCGGTGGTGATCACCGTGGGCGCGTTCCATTCCGGCACCCAGCACAATGTCATCCCCGACGAGGTGTTGTTCGAGGCTACCGTGCGCTCATTCTCCGGGCGGGCGCATGCGCAGGTGAGGGACGGAATCGTGCGTGTCCTGCGCGGGATCGCCGCGGCGCACGCGCTTCAGGTCGACATCGACTATCGGGACTGCTACCCGGTGACCGTCAATGACCACACCGAGACGGAGTTTGTCGACGACGCGATCAGCGAGGTGCACGGCGCTGAACGGTTCTCGTGGGCCGACCGTCCGCTATCCGGATCGGAGGACTTCTCGCGGGTGCTGGACAAGATCCCCGGCACGTTCGTCGCCCTCGGCGCCTGCCCACCCGGGACGGACGCCGAGAACGCAGCCAACAACCACTCGTCGTTGGCCGTTTTCGACGATGCGGTGCTCTCCGATGGGGCCGCGGTGTACGCCGAACTCGCGATCCGCAGGCTTGCTCACGCGCCGTCGCCTGCGATAGCGCCGTGAGGGCGGCTCGGGCGGGCGGGCTCAGGCAGCCGCGTCGACCGGTACTGCTGGCGGCAGGCCCAGCAGGGCGCGGGCTGCATCAGTGAGTAACGCGGGCACCCGCTCGCCGGGTCGGCCCGCGCGCAGCGGCCGGACCAGAGCGTGGTGCGCCAGGCGGCGTGCGGTGAACTGGTCGCAGCAGGAGAGGCCGTCGATGAACAGATCGGGTTCGCAACTGCAGGTGATCTCCGCCCGGCCGAGCCCCACCGCCCGCAGCGTCGCGCGCTCTCGGTTGTTCAACTGAATGATCTGCCCAGACATGCTGCGCCTCGCTCGGGCCGGGTGGTTGTGACGTGCTCAACAACTACTGTGCGGGAACGGCAGGACCCCAACCAGATCCAGAATGCGGCGACTTTTTGAGTACCAGCTGGGAGGGCGAGAGGCCCCTGCCAGCGGTGTCCATTGGCAGGGGCCTCTTGCGTGTGCTGGACGGCAGTCTCAGGCGGTGGCGGACGCGGGTACCGGACTCGCATCCTCGGGTGCGTCGGGTTTGCCTCCGCGGGGCATCCGGCAGATCGGCTCGCGCTCGGCAGCTGGCCGCAGCCTGCTGAGTCCGAACATCAGCGCGGCGTTGATGCCGACTGCGACCAGCCCGGCGTTGATGCCACCGAGGTTGGGCGCGCTGATGTACAGCACGATGGACGACACGATGCCTGCGATGATGCCGGTCGCCACCGCCCAGGCCTGCACCCTGCGGAAGAACATCAGGGCGAGCCAGCCAGGCACGAGCTGGCCGAGCAGGTAATAGGTCAGGTTCAGCACGGTGAGCATCAAGGTCGAGCCGCTCAGGGTGAGCGCCGCCGCGGCGACCAGGAAGACCGCGATCACCAGCGTGGTCCAGCGCCGCTGCGCCTCGGGCCGGACGTTCGGTGCGAGGTTGCGCGAGACGATGCCGCCGATGGACAGCGCGGTCACCGCGAGTACCAGCACGCCGGACAGGCCTGCGCCGGCCGCTACGACGCCGACGAGCCAGTCGGGCAGCAGGTCGGTGGCCGCGACCATGAAGATCGAATTGGCGTCCTCGTTCGGGTACGCGGTGACCGCATAGAACGACATCGCGATGAGAAATGGGTACATCAGCATGTACATCGGCATCCACACCGTCGACGACTTGATCGCCCTCTCGGACTTCGCCGTGAAGATGAACGCCGCGGAGAATCCCAGGTAGAACGTGATGCTCTGGAACACGATCGTGGTGAGCGCGAACACCAACGGTGAGCCGGACATCGTCACCATGTCACGGGGAATCGTGGTGGCATCGAAGGTCGCGGACGTGCCGCCGGCGGATGCGACGGCGGCGACCCCGACGACCACGATGCCGACCAGCATGAAGGTGTCCTTGAGCAGCGCGACGAACGCGGGCGATCGGACACCGGAGACAGCGAGATAGAGGAACGCCATCACTCCTGCCAGCACAACCGCCTGGACGGGCGTGATGGACAGGCCGAGCCGGCCCAGCACCACCTGCATGCCGATGAACTGATACTGCCCCCACGGCACCAGAGCCACCAACAGCGCCCCGGCTGTCACCAGTTCGAGAGTGCGGCTGCGGAAGTGCCGGCCGAACACGTCGGGGATCGTCATCGCGTCGTATCGCACGGCGGCCCGCCAGATCAGCGGGGCGAGGAAGTATCCGAGTGGGTAGGCCATCAGGATGTAGCCGAGGAACCAGATCCCGTAGCTCGCGCCACCGGAGTAGATGCCGCTGGGCAAACCGATCATCGTGCCGATGCTGTAGATCTCGCCGACGGCGAGGAAGTACAGCAGCCAGGCCGGAAAAGATCGCCCGCCGACGAGGTACTCACCGATGGTCATGTTCTTCAGGCCGGTGCGGGCTGCGAACGCGACCAGCACCGAGATACCCATGACCGCGAAGAAGATGATCGGCAGCATCAGCGGACCTCGCTCTGCGCGCGGGTCGCGCCGCGATACGAGGGCTCGTCGATCCGCCACGCCAGCCACAGGCACAGCGAGGTGAGCGGGAACCAGGCGAAGATCCAGAAGAACAGCAGGGGTATGCCGAACACATACACCGAGGTGTTGGCCAGTAGCGGCATGACACCCAACAGGGCGACGGCGGGAATGCCGAGGCCGACTGCCAGGCTCTTCCAGTCGCGGATCATGGACGATTCCCTTCATGAGCACGGTGTCCTGCGCGGTCGGCTTGCCACGCGAGCTCGCCGCCCACGATCGTGGTTTCGACTTCGAGGGACCTGAGGTCGTCGGGATCGACGCGGGTCGGGTCCTTGGACAAGACCGCGATGTCGGCGAGTCGACCGGGCGTGAGGCTGCCCTTGTCCTTCTCCTCGAAACCGAGATTCGCTGCCTGGCTGGTGTAGGCACGCAGCGCGGTCTCGACATCCACGCGCTGCTCCGGTCCGAGCTCGCGGCCGTCGCCGGTCATGCGCCGGACCGCGCACCACACGCCCTCCAACGGCGACACGGGGACGACCGGGGTGTCGGAGTGCAACCCGAAGGCGATGCCGTGCGCCTGCGCTGACGCCAGTGGGCTGAGTCGGCGCGCCCGCTGGGGACCGAGGAACCGGTCCCGGTGCCGATCGCCCCAGTAGTAGACATGCTTGATGAAGAAGGAGGCGAGGATGCCGGTCTCGGCCATCCGATCGAGCTGCTGCTCGGTCACCATTTGGCAGTGCTCGATGCGGTGACGCCGATCCTCCTCGCCGTCGCCGAGGCCAAGCTGCCCGTACGCGTCCAGAATGGCTTGGATGGCGGCGTCACCGTTGCCGTGGATGGCCACCTGCCAGCCGGCTTCGTGCAGGGCGGCCACCCGGCGGCTGAGGTCGTCCTGCTCGAAGATCAGCAAACCGTGCTTGTCCGGAGCACAGGCGTACCCGTCGGACAGACAGCCGGTGAGCCCCTGGATCGAGCCGTCGGCCCACAGCTTGACGCCTGCCACCCGGAACCGGTCGTCACCGATGCCCGCGATCGCGGCTTCGACGGGGCTGAGCTCTCCCTGCGAAAGACCCGGGAACAGGTCCTGCACCAGGTAGGCCTGCACCCGGGTGCGCAAGCGGCCGCGGCGCAACGCGAGCCGGTAGGCCGACATTTCCTCCGGTCCGCCGATCAGCCCGACCCCGGTGTCGTGGACCGTCGTCACGCCGTTGGCCAGGTAAACGTCACCGGCGAGCTCGATGGCGTCGGCCAGATCGCTCAGGCCAGGGGAGGGCATCGCGGCGTACGCGGCGAACGCGGCGGTTTCGGCGAGGACCCCGGTGGGTTCGCCGGACTCGGCGCGGACGATTACGCCGCCAGGCGGGTCCGGCGTCGCACGGTCGATGCCCGCGGCCCGCAGACCCGCGGAGTTCAGCGCGCAGAAGTGGCCGGACACGTGCATCAGGCACACCGGGTGGTCGGGTGCTGCCGGGTCCAGGTCTGCCCGGGTGGGATGCCGGTCGTCCTTGAGCAGGGTGTCGTCGTAGCGGTAACCACGCACCCACTGACCAGGCTCGACGTGCCGCACCGCCTCGGCGACGCGGTCGACGATGTCGCTGATCGACTGATTTGGCGGCGAGCCCGCATCTACCTGGGCGGCGAGCGTCATCCCGAAGAAAGCCGGATGGTTGTGCGTCTCGATGAAGCCCGGCATCGCGGTGCGGCCCGCCAGGTCGAGCACGCGGGTCCGTTCGCCGACCAGTCTCAGCAGGTCGCGGTCGTCACCGATGGCGAGCACCCGGCCATCCCGGGCGGCCAGAGCGGTCGATCGGTGACCAACCCCGTCCAAGGTGAGCACCGTGCCGTTGAACAGCACAAGATCGGCCGCTCCGAGGGGGTCGGCAAGACGGGGAACATCGGTCATCATGTCGATCGCCCTCCGGGGAATCGGACCTCGGTATCCGTGCGTTGCGCAAAGGCTGGCACCGATGTGGCGCTCGTTACAGGTCCAGATCGCGGTCACTTTCGAGGTACCAGTTGGGCGGGCGAGCCGTGCGAACCAGATGACCTGATCAACCTCAATGCGGAATTTGGGACGGTGGATGTCCCCAACGTGGCATTGGGGACATCCACCGCACCGGTTGCGCGTTCCTACACGTAGTCGGCGTACTTCTCCAGGAAGCGGACCGGCTTGGACAGCGCGTCCCTGCGGAACGGGTCGCC
>JBOHER010000398.1:0-49373 GCA_050701115.1 Haloechinothrix sp.
CCCGGGCCGAGATCCCTTCTCGAACTGGCATGGCAACGAAACCCAGATCCAGGGTGCCCTCGTCCAGCCGGGCCAGGGCTTCACCCGAATAGGTCTGGCCGAGGAGGACGAGCTCTATCCCGGGCAGTTCGGCCGTCACCGCGCGGGTGAGCCGTGGCACCGCGTCGTAGCCGCTGGCTCCCGCGAAGCCGACCGTCACCCGACCGATCTCACCCTGCCCTGCGGCCCGTACGGCACGGCGTGCCACCGCGGCCTCCGCCAACACCCGGCGCGCCGGCTCGAGCAGCGCTTCACCGGCCGGCGTCAGGCGAACCGCCCGGGTGCTGCGCTCGAACAGGACCTCGCCCAGATCTCGCTCCAGCAGGCGGATCTGCCGGCTCAACGGTGACTGAGCCATGTGTACCCGGGCGGCCGCACGACCGAAATGCAGCTCTTCGGCGACCGCGACGAAGAGGGCAAGGTGACGAAGCTCCACGAACAGCATTGTCCATCGCCGCACGACGACCGTGACGTGACCGCACCCGCAACGACGGTGCACCGGTCGACCTTGATGACGTCGAACAGCGGCTACGGGCCGAGGAGCGACGCCGGGACGACCGCGATGCCGTCAGGACGGCGGTACGCGTACGGGCCGGTGGTAACGACTACGGCATCGAGGAGATCATCGCCAAGTCGGCTGCGCAGCCAGTGCAGGTGTTTGACGTCACGGTCATCGATGTTCGCTGCGAGTTTGACCTCAAGGGCGACTACCCGCCTATCTGCCCGCTCGACGATCAGGTCGACCTCGTGGTCGCCGTTGCGGGTACGCAGATGGTGCACGGTCGCTTCGGCTGCTTGGGCCAGGACCCGAACAGTGAGGGTGACCAGCGACTCGAAGAGGTGCCCGAGCAAGGTCCCGTCTCGAGCAACCGGCGGCCCTGCCGGTTGCCCGGATACTAGTGCATCGGCGTCCACCCCGAGCAACCGAGCCGCCAAGGCCGGATCGGCGAGGTGGTGCTTGGGCATCTGAGCAAGCCTGGTGAACGTGCTCCTGCCTGGAAGCCAGCCTGGGATGGTATCGAGCAGCCACAGGCTTGCGAGCACCTCTCGGTAGGTGATCGTTGTGGTCTTCGCGGGCTTGTTCCCATCACTTGCGGTGGCCGCGTCGAGAATGGCGTTGTACGACGCCGTCGTGGAGGTCGCCGCGGCATAGGCGGTCAACCAGGCGCGCAACGTCGCGGGGCGACGGACGACCATTCCCTGCTCAGGAAATTCTCGCTCCACGACCCTCGCGATGTACCCGTCGAGCTGGGCGCGGCGTGCACGACCTGAAAGATCACGAATCGCGGGAAAACCCGAGCGCACGACCTCCTCGGCATAGCCACCGAGGTCCACGCCGGCGTGGCCGTCGACAGGAGGTCGACCACCCGTCAGGAGCTCACGCAGGCTCACCGTCGGCGAATCCAGCCCACGCTCGGTTAACCCCATGGGCCGCATCCGCACCTGCACGATGCGCCCCGCGCCGGAGTGCAGCGGCACACCCAACGGCACCGCACTGTCCGTCAAGAGAAAGTGACCGGGCCGAGGATCGCGGTCCACGCTGCGCCGCACGACGTCCCATACGGTCGGCAACCGCTGCCACTCATCGACAAGCACAAGACCGGCCGGCCCGTCCACCCGGCGCACATCAGCGGCCAGCAGCGCATGCTGAACCGGATCGTCGAGCGAGAAGACGGTACCGGCCCGACGCTGCCCGGTAGCCGTCTTACCGACGCCCTTTGGTCCTTCCAGCGCAACTGCGGCCAACCCGGCAAGAAGTTCGTCCAGCTCCGCATCGACGGCTCGTGGCAGATACCTGATCACAGGCTATACGATACCATTAGCCGACTCGATACGATCCCAATAGCACGGTCTATACACTATCGATAGCATAGATCCAATGCTACCGTTCGCAGGCCGACTCGCCGAGGTGTCTCGCCCTGTTCAGCGTGAAGCGGGCGCTGCAAACTGGTCCACGCGCGCCCTGAGTTCGGTCTTGAGGATCTTCCCGGCCGCGGACGTGGGCAACGCGTCGACGATGTGGACGGCGCGGATCTTCTTGTACGGCAGCACCTTCTCCGCCACGAATGCCATGACCTCGTCCGGGTCGACGGCTGCGCCCGGACGCGGCACCACGAACGCAACCGGCTCCTGCCCGACCTGCGGGACCGGCCGGCCGACGACCGCGGCCATGCCCATGTCCGGGTGGGTGGCGAGGATGTCCTCGAGCTCGCGGGGATAGACGTTGTAGCCCTTGTAGATCAGCATGTCCTTGGCGCGGTCGGCGATAAAGACGAACCCGTCCTCGTCGACGTAGCCGATGTCCCCGGTGCGCAGCCACCCGTCGACGAACTGCTCGGCGGTGGCCTCCGGCCGGTTCAGGTAACCCGCCGCGACCTGCGGGCCGCGCACCCACAGTTCACCGGCCTCGTTCGGGCCGAGCACACTGGCGTCGCCCTCGCTGGCACGGACCTCCACCTTGGTGTCGCACAGCGGCAGGCCGACGCTACCAAGTTTGCGCTGGGCGCTGCGCGCCAGCGGCGCGGCGGTCACCACGCACGTAGCCTCGGTGAGCCCGTAGCCCTCGCCGATCACCGCTGACGGGAAGGCGGTTTCGAGGGCCTCAAGGGTGGTCCGGTCGATCGGAGCGGCCCCCGAGGAGATCACCCGCACCGAGGACAGGTCCCGGCGGTGCACGTCGGGGCTGTGCAGCAGCGCGTGCCACATGGTGGGGCTGCCGGTGATGTAGGTGGCGCGGTGCCGCTCGATCGACTCGAGCAGGCCCTCCGGCGAGAACCGCCCGGTGAGCACGATCGTGGTTCCGCACAGCAGCATGAAGTTCAGGTTGATCAGTGCGTGCGCGTGGAACAACGGCGACACGACCACCGTGACCGCTTCCCCTGGTCGCACACCCGCGTCGTGCACACCGGCGATCGGGCGCAGCCGGACGTCCCCGTCGGTCGTTGCGGTGACCAGGTGGGCGGCGCGCCAGGCCGTCATCTGGGTGGCGTTGGCGACCACGTTGCGGTGCAGGACGCGAACGCCCTTCGAGACCCCTGTCGTACCGCCCGTGTAGGCAACATGGGCTATGTCGTCGGCGGTCACGGTGGTCTTCGGAGGCACGGCAGCCTGCCCCGCGATGAAGTCCATCAGTGTCGTCACCCCGTCACCCACCGGTACGGGCTCGTCGGATGGCGCGCACGCGCTCGGCGGGACGACCACAACCGCGCGGAGGCTCGAACCCGCGCCTGCCTCGAGCAGCGTGGCGACCTGGGCGGGATGGCTCACGGCAACGACCGCACCGGTGTCGTGCAGTTGCGCCCGCAGACTGGGCGCGGGCTGCAACGGGTTGGCCAGCGACACGGTCGCTCCGGTCAGCAGGGCACCGTAGTAGCTGACCAGGAACCACACGCTGTTGGCCAGGTGCAGCAGGACGACGTCACCGTCACGGACACCGTCGCTCCGCAACGCGTTGGCGAACGCGGCAGCCTGCTCATGTAGCTGAGCGAAGGTGAGCCGTTCGTCGCCGTCGATGACCGCCGTCCGGTCGCCGTACAGCTTCGCGGCTGCGGCGCTCAGCTCTCCCACTGTCAACTCGGGGTAGTCGATCGAAGTGGGCATCCCCTCCGGCCAGTACCTACTCACAGCACAACCCCTTCCGCAAGAAGCATTTCGATGTCATGGGACGTGTGTCCCAGCTCGGACAAGATCGCGCGGGTGTGCGCGCCCGGCTCCGGCGCCGGCGCGGGCTTGCCGCAAGGAGTACCGGCGAATCGCGGTGCGGGCGCAGGATGAACGGCGCCGTCATCGTCAACCAGGAAGCTCTCGCGGACGGCGTTGTGGGCGTGCGAGACCACCTCGCCCATGGTCAGCACCGGCGTGACACACGCGTCGATGTCCGCGAACCGCTCGACCCACTCGTCCCGAGAAGCGCTCTTGAACGCCGCGGCGAAACTCGCTCGCATGGCGGGCCAGGTGTCGGGGTTGCGCTGCGCGGCCAGATCGACCGAGTCCGCGAGACCGAGTCCCCGCACCAGGAGGGCGAAGAACGTGCCCTCGATCGCGCCCACCGCCACATGCATGCCGTCGCCGCATTCGTAGACGTCGTAGAAGGGAGCGCCGCCGTCGAACAGGTTCGCCCCCCGGTCGAGGGTCCACGAGCCCTGCGCCAGCAGGCCGTACATCATCGCCATCAGCAGACCGGATCCCTCGACCATCGCCGCGTCGACGACCTGACCGCGCCCCGAGGTCTTCGCGCTCAGCACCGCGGCCACCACGCCGAGAGCGAGGACCATGCCCCCGCCACCGAAGTCGCCGACCAGATTGAGCGGCGGTGTGGGCGGCTGGCCCGGCCGGCCGATCGCCCCGAGCACACCAGACAGGGCGATGTAGTTGATGTCGTGGCCGGCCCGCATCGCCAGCGGCCCGTCCTGACCGAAGCCGGTCATCCGCCCGAACACCAACTTCGGATTGCGCTCGGCGAGCACCGCGGGGTCGAGACCGAGTCGCTCGGCCACTCCCGGCCGGAACCCTTCGAGCACCACGTCCGCGTCGTCGATCAGACCGCGCACCACCTCGGCACCCCGCGGGTGCTTCAGGTCGACGACCAGCGACCGGCGTCCCCGGTCCAGTACCGGGTTCGGCCGGGAGTCCCGGTCGGCGGGGCGGTGAATGCGGATCACCTCCGCGCCCAGGTCCGCGAGCACCATGGCGGCGAACGGCACCGGTCCGATGCCGCCGAGTTCGATCACCCGGATCCCCGCCAAGGGACCGGATCGCAGCGAGGTCCGGTTCATCTTCCCTGCCAGTTCGGTTGCCGCTTCTCGGCGAATGCGCGGGCGCCTTCCTTGGCGTCCTCCGAGCGGAAGACGGGCTCGATGATTCCGCGCTGACGGGCGAACCGCTCCGCCTCGGGCCACTGCTCGTGCTCGACGATGACTCGCTTGCTGGCGAGGGTGGCGAGCGGGCCGTTCGCCGCGATCGTGGCGGCGAGCGCAAACGCCGCCTCGAGTGCGCCCCCGTCCTCGGCCAGCCGGTTGACCAGGCCCACCTGGTAGGCACGTTCGGCGGTGATCATGTCGCCGGTGAGGGCGAGCTCCATCGCGATCTGTTGCGGAATCCGGTGCGGCAGGCGCATCAGCCCACCGGCCGCGGCGACCAGGCCGCGCTTCACCTCCGGGATGCCGAACTTGGCTGTCCGCCCGGCGACGACGAGATCGCACGCGAGGACGATCTCGCAGCCGCCCGCCAGCGCGTACCCCTCGACCGCGGCGATCAACGGCTTCTTCGGCGGCGCCTCGGTCAGGCCCGCGAACCCTCGGCCCTCGATGCTGGGCCGCTCGCCGCGCAGGAAGCCCTTGAGGTCCATCCCTGCGCAGAAACTGCCACCCGCTCCGGTGATGATGCCGACCGAGAGATCGTCCCGGCGATCGAGCTCGTCGAGCGCGGTCGCGATGCCTTCGGACACCGCCCGGGTGACGGCGTTCTTCGCCTGCGGCCGGTTGATGGTGATCACGGCGATCCGCGGCTCGTAGCGGACCAGCACCTCGTCCAGAGCGACGGTTTGGATTCCAGCGGTTGTCACAACTGCCATCTCCCCTCGAACTCGGGTTCGGTCTTGTTCAGGAAGGCTTCCTTGGCGGTCGGCGCGTCGGTGGCAAAGTTGATCACCTGGGCTCGGGACTCGTTCGCTATCGCCTCGTAGAGGGTCCGGTTGACGGCTTCGTTGAGCAAGGCCTTCGATTGGGCCATAGCGATGGGCGGGCCGCCTGCCAGACGCTCAGCGATCTCGTCGACGAACTCGTCGATCTCCCCCGGTTCCTTCACCCAGGTGACAAGTCCGAGCCGCAGAGCCTCCTCGCTCTCGATGACGTCGGCCAGCAACGCGAGACGCTTCGCCTGCTGCAAACCGACGATCCGGGGTAGCAGCCACGAACCGCCGAAGTCCAGGGATAGGCCGCGGCGCGCGAAGATCTGGGAGAAGCGAGCGGTCGTCGATGCCACGACAAGGTCACATCCCAGGACCAGGTTCCAGCCCGCGCCGACGGCAACGCCTTCCACCTTGGCGATGACCGGCTGCGGCATATCGTGCAGCGTCATGGCGATGTCGCCGATCCACCGCATGTGGTTGATCGGGTGCCGCGGCGTCCGGTCCCCGCTCAGGTCGGCGCCCGCGCAGAAGTCGCCGCCGGCCCCGGTAATCACCACGACCCGAACTGCCTCATCTGTGCGAGCGGCCCACAGGGCATCGTGCAGGCGAGCCCACGCGTCCTCGTTCATCGCGTTCTTACGACGAGGTCTGTTGAGGGTCACGGTGATCACCGAACCCTTACGCAGAACGACAACCGACTCTTCGACGTCCATCGCTGCCTCCCTCATCACTCGATGCGTCCTTGAACTCATCCGACGCGGGATACCAGCGGGCAGCCTCGTCACCAGAAGACCGCACCTTCCCCTGCGCTGCGAGCAGGACGAGATGTGCCAAGGTCTCCCGGACGGCCATGCGGACCAAATAGTCCGCCATGCTGTCGACCGGGCGCGACCAAGTCAGGCGGGTCGTCAGCGCCCAGCATGTGCTGCCTGCATGTTCCGCGACTGCTTTCTCGATCTCGGCCAGTCGGTCGCCGTGATGGGACAACAACGTTCCGACCCGCTCACGGAGCCCGCGGAACCTGTATTCGTGTGCCGGGAGGACCTCGATGGGGTCGATGTCGGCGACCGACCGAAGCGACTCGAGGTAGCTGCCCAACGGGTCCGGCAGTTGCCCGGGCACCAATGAGATGTTGGGGCTGATCCGGGGCAGAACGTGGTCACCGGTCACCAGGATGCGGTGGCGGCGCTCGTAGAAGCACAGGTGACCGGGCGTATGTCCGGGGGTCCAGATCGCGTGCAGGTCCCAACCCGGCAGGTCGAGACGATCGCGGTCCTCGATGAGCACCTCCGGCCCTGCCAGGGCTGGAAAGCGGTGGATGGGCATCCCCAGCTGACTCGCCACCACGGACGGCGGAGCCCCCGCCCACGCCAGCTGGCCCATACTCTCGCGCAGCAGCGATTCAGCCCGCTTCTCGGTCCTTGCTTCGACCAGCGCGGCGTCACCGCGGTGCATTCCGATCCACGCTCCCGAAGCCGCACGTAGGCGTTGAGCCAAGCCGAAGTGATCTGGATGCACGTGCGTGATGAGAACGGCTCGCACATCTCCGGGCTCGTAGCCTGCCTCATGGAGACCGGAAACCAGCGCGTCCCATGCCTGGTCGCACTCCCATCCAGCGTCGATCACAGCCACCCCGTCGGGAAGTGCGAAGGCGTAGATCAGCACGTAGCGCAGCGGGTTGTCCGGGATCGGTACGGGAATGGACCAGACACCGGGGCGCACCTGTTCAACCGGAGGCAGGACGTTCTGGCGCCACGCCTCGCGCTGCCGAACTCCGGTGACTTCCACGCCGTCCACCCTTCGCAAGCCCATGTCTCGGTGCGTTCGAGCTCACCATCGTTCGGCCGCATCACACAAAGATCGAGGTGCACACGGTTCGATCGGCAAAACCTATGGTTGCTGGCCACGGTGGCCATAGGGCAGTGCGGATCAGCCCGGGAATGGCATATGGTCCGGCTGTGGACCTCCGACTCGTCGAGTACTTCGTGGCTGTCATCGACCACGGGGGCATCACCAAGGCCGCGAAGGCGCTCTACATCGCGCAGCCATCGCTGTCCCAGGCGATCCGTAACCTGGAACGGCAGCTCGGCGTGCAACTGTTCGACCGGTCCGGCCGCCAGCTCACCTTGACGGCCGACGGACAGTCATTCGCAGGCCCAGCGCGGCAAATCTTGGCCGGCGTCGTGCGCGCCAAAGCAAGGGTGCACTCCGCCCGCGATCTCGTCACCGGACGCCTCGAGATCGCCGCCCTGTCGACCTTGTCCGTCGATCCGCTGCCCGAGCTGACCAGCAGGCTGCACCGACGGCACCCCGGCATCCTGGTCAACGTCCTCGACCCCGGTAGCTCAGCAGGTGTCGTCAGCCAAGTCCGCCGAGGACAGGCCGAGCTGGGCTTGACCAAACTTCCGCTCAAGAGCGACACGTTGCGGACCAGGGAACTCTGGGAACAGGAGATCGCCATCGTCCTGCCACAGGCCCTGGCCGCCGAACTCCCCAACCCGGTACCGCTCGAAGCGGTCGCCGAGATTCCTTTGGTGCTTGAGTTTTCGGACACGAGCGGCCGAGCACTCATCGATGAGGCACTGGATCAAGCCATCGACTACGTCGCAGTGGAATGCGCTCATCGGCAAGCGATCTGGGAGCTGGTGATGCACGGTGCGGGCGCGACCTTCCTTCCCCGGCGAATCGCCGAGAGCGAGCTCCGCGGCGTGGTCGTGCGCTCGACCTCGCCGCAGATCCGCCGTTCGGTGGGTTTCGTGTTCCGGCCCGGTCCGCTTTCCCCAGCGGCGATGGCATTCTTGAGCGTTGCCGAAGTCATTGGCCAGGAGCGTGCGACCGAGCCAGCTCGACAAAAGCGCGGCCTGCTGGAGAAAGCGCTGAAGAGTCGTACATCAGTCCGTACGCCCGACTGATCCGCGGCTCGACCGCGCGCACGACGGCTCCACGCGCCACCGACGCCTCGGCCATGGACCGCTCGAGGAAGGTGCCACCCACCCCGGCGAGGACGAAAGGCAACCGTGCCTCGCGGTGCTGCACGACGGCAGCAGGCCTGATCACGCGACCCGCCGCGGCGACCGCCTGTTCGATCTCACCTGCCTGCGAGCCGCCCCGGGGGACGACCACATGTGGCCCATCAGGGAGCGCGGAAAGCGGCAACGGGTCCTCGGGAGGAGGTTGGGAACCGGGGGGAAAGACCAGCCACCACTCCTGGACCCCGAGCTCACAGACGTCCAGGCCTGCGCTGTCCGGATTCGGCAGATGGCAGACCACGATCTCGCAATGACCATCCCTGATCAGCGAAGCACCCAATGCCTCATCGCGCAGATCGCCGATCCGGATAAACACCTTCGGAAACTCCCGGCGGAATGCGCCGACCAGACGAGCCACCGGATCCGCCGACAAGGCGGGCATGGCAAGGATGTCCAGACGACCTCGTGGCCGTCCTGCGGCGTCGACGAGTGAACCCTCGGCCGCGACAACATCGCGGAGTATCCGGCGCGCGGGTCCTACTAGCGTGTGTCCCGCCGAGGTGAGCACCATGCCGCGGCCGATCCGGTGGAAGAGCTCAACGCCGAGTTCGCGCTCCAGGCCCCGGATGGCTTGGGAAATCGTGGGCTGGGCGAGATCGAGCGCGGTCGCCGCCGCATTGATGCCGTTGTGGTCGACGACCGCGAGGAAGTACTCGATCTGGTGCAGGTCCACGAGCCGACTCTAGCTGCCAGGCCGCCGGCACGATCGGCGTAAGGTCGCCCACCCATGACGCTGCATAGGCAACGCCTATCCGTGTGTTCACCCAGCGGTCTTTGACGACAGTGATCCAGGCCTCTTTCACTGTACGCAGGGTTTTGACGGCGGCTTGAAGGGATGGATGAGATGTCCACCAGCAGTTTGACAGCACCCCCGGTGACGCCACCGAGGGCGGGCAAGGGGTCCCGCGGAAAGGCGTGGGGGTTCACCGGGCTCCTGGTGCTCCTGTATGTCGTCAACTGGGGAGACAAGGCAGTCCTGGGCCTCGTGGCGCAGCCGCTCGCCGAAGAGCTTGGACTGTCAGCCTCGCAGATCGGCCTCGTGGGCAGCGCGTTCTTCCTGACATTCACCATCGGTGGGTTCTTCGCCGGTCTCCTCGACAAGTGGGTGCCGCTCAAGTGGTCACTTGTGCTGCTGTCACTCGGTTGGGCCCTGGCCATGTTGCCCGTGGTCTTCGCGGCGACATTCGCCGTTCTGCTGGCCAGTCGGATGTTACTGGGTTTCTCCGAAGGCCCGTCCAGCGCGATCATCCACACCGGGGTGTACTCGTGGCATCCCCGTGAGAAGCGCGGTTTGCCGTCGGCGTGCATCACCGCAGGAGCCTCGATCGCGAAGATCGCGGTCGCTCCCGCACTGGCGCTGGTGGTCGCCGTCTGGGGTTGGCGCGCGGCATTCTTGGTCCTGGCTGCCGTTGGTGTGGCATGGTGTGCGATCTGGCTGCCGACCTGGTATGAGGGCCCGTATGGCAAGCAGAAGGCCAAGCGGTCGGCATCGGCGTCCGGCGAGACGGAAGAAGCCGGGCCGACGATTCCCAGCGTGCCCTGGGCGCGCATCTTCCTCGCGCCCAGTTTCCTCGGCGGCGCAGCCGCGATCTTCGCCATGTATGCGTTGGTGGCTGCCGTGCTGACCTGGTTGCCGTCGTACTTCGAAGTCGGGCTCGGCTACTCCCGTGTTCAAGCGGGGGCCATGTTCGGTTTCCCGAGCATCGCGAGCTTGGTGTTGATGTTCTTCCTTACCTCGTTCAGCGACCGGCTGATCTCTCGCGGATCGACGTCACGGGTGCTGCGTGGGCTGCTCCCCGCGACCGGACTTCTCGTCTGTGGTCTGTCCCTGACGGCACTGCCCTACATCGGCGTCCCCTGGCTTGCGGTGGCCGTCGTGTCCATCGGGTACGGCTTCGGGGCGAGCATCTTTCCGCTGTTCAACGCGGCGATCTCGGAGATCGTCCCGCCACAACAACTCGCCGGCACACTGGGCGTCTTCCTGGCACTCATGTCGACCGGTGGCCTCATCGGCCCGTACCTGACCGGGATCATCGTCGACGGCGCGGCTTCCGCCGCCGAGGGTTACGCGTTGGCCTTCCAGGTCTTCGGGATCGTCGCGGCAGTCGGCGCGGTGATCGCGTTGCTCACCGTCAACCCCGAGCGCGACAAGGTTCGGCTGATGGGCGCACCCGCAGAGCAGGCCACCTCCCACTGACGCGTTGCCGCTTCCGCCTAGAAGGGACGACAAGCCCCATGACCGCCACCGAACAGGCAAGTCTCACCGGGTTCGCCACCATCGCATCGGCCGACCCCGGCCGGATCGCCGTTGTCGAACCCGACCGTCCACTATTGACATACGGCGAACTCGCCTGCCGGGCAAACCAGTTGTCACACGCATTCGCAGCCATGGGGCTGCGGCCCGGGCACTGCGTCGCAGCCGTAGTGCCGAACAGCCGTACGTACTACGAGCTTCGCCTTGCCGCTTGTCAAACGGGTCTCTACTTCACCCCCATCAGCCATCACCTGACAGCTCCCGAGATCGCCTACCTGGTCGCAGACAGCGAAGCCAAATTGGTCATCGTGGATGCTTCCCTGCTCGAGGTGGCCGGGCCTGCGCTGGACGAGATCCAGTTCCCTCGTGATGACCGATTCGTCGTCGGTGAAGCACCGGGCTGGACGAACTACGAGGAACTCCTCGCAGGCTTCCCGGAAACGGCGCCAGACGAGCTTCTCGCCGGCGATTTCATGGGGTATACCTCAGGTACCACAGGTCGGCCCAAGGCCGTGCGCAAGGCCTTGCCGGGTGGCCCGCCCCGGACATCCGAATTTCAGCTGGACTACATGGCAAGGCTGGGCATCTTTCCGGGGCGCGAGGTCCATCTGGTCGGTGCGCCGCTCTATCACGCGGCACCGGGCACGTTCTCGACTATCGCGCTCAACCTGGGCCACACGGTCGTTGTTGCCGAGCGGCCCCGGCCCGAGCAGTTGCTGAACCTGGTCGAGCGACACGGGGTCACGGTCACATTCACCGTTCCGACCATGCTGCACCGACTCTTGCGGCTGCCCCCCGATGTTCGCGAGAAGTACGACACGTCAAGTCTGCGGAGCGTCGTGCATGCCGCCGCGCCTTGTCCGGTCCCGCTCAAGCGACAAGCGATCGAATGGCTTGGCCCTGTGATCTTTGAGTTCTACGGAGCTACCGAGGGCCCGGCGACCGCGCTGACCTCCCACGAGTGGCTCACCAAGCCGGGCAGTGTCGGCTATCCGCTGGCCGGTCTCGAAGTGCGGATCCTCGACGAGTTGGGGGCGCCCCTGCCTGCAGGCCAGATCGGAAGCGTCTGCTACACGTTGCCAACCCCGTTCGAGTACTTCAAAGCCGAGGAAAAGACAGCCTCGGCGATGCACGACGGTTTCTTCACCGCGGGCGACGTCGGCTATCTCGACGAAGACGGCTGGCTGTTCCTCTGTGATCGGCGTACCGACCTGATTCTTTCGGGCGGAGTAAATATCTACCCCGCGGAGATCGAAGCGGCGTTGATCATGCACCCTGACGTGGCGGATGCGGCCGTTATCGGGATCCCGGACGACGAGTGGGGGCAGCGCGCTGTGGCCATCGTCCAGCCAGAGCGGGGCGTTACGCCTGGAGACGGGTTAGCTGAGCGCCTCACTGCGCATTGCAGATCAATCCTGGCCGGATACAAGGTTCCCCGCACCATCGAGTTCACGAGTCAACTCCCGAGGACCAGCGCAGGCAAGCTGCTCCGGCGCGAGTTGCGCGACGTTCACCGACCGTCATAGGAGACGGCTATAGCGCGAGTTTTGAATAAGACACAGGACATGAGGAGAAACACATGAGGGACGCGGTCATTGTCGATGCCGTTCGCACTCCGGTCGGAAAGCTCAACGGATCACTTGCCGAGATCCACCCCGCGGACTTGTCGGCGCATGTGCTCAACGCAATTGTCGAACGCATCGGCGTCGAGCCGGGAGAGATCGACGACGTCGTGTGGGGATGCGTCAGCCAGGTTGGTGACCAGTCCGGCAACGTAGGCCGAGTCGCGGTGCTCGCGGCGGGTTGGCCGGAGTCGGTTCCCAGCACCGCGGTCGACCGTCGCTGTGGCTCCAGCCAGCAGGCCGTCCACTTCGCGGCCGCGGGCGTAGTGGCCGGACATTACGAGTTCGTGATTGCCGGAGGCGTCGAGTCGATGAGCCGCGTGCCCATGGGGTCGGCAGCACAGAACGGCCGGCCATACCCGGACAAGGTGCTCGAACGGTACGGCGTGACCGGCTTCAACCAGGGCATCGGGGCGGAGATGGTCGCCGACAAGTGGGGGCTGTCCCGGCTGCAGCTTGACGAGTATTCAGCCCAGTCTCACGCCCGGGCAGCCGCGGCAATCGACTCCGGGGCACTCGACGGACAACTCGCTCCCATCCCAGGGGGTCTGCGGACCGATGAAGGCATTCGGCGAGGCTCCTCCGCGGAGACGCTGGCCGGGCTCAAGACCGTGTTCCGTGAGGACGGGGTCATCACCGCGGGTAACTCGTCCCAGATCTCCGACGGCGCCGGTGCCCTGCTCATCACGTCGAGCGATACCGCCACATCACGAGGGATGAAGCCGATCGCTCGCGTGCACACCGTGGCGCTCGCCGGCGACGACCCGGTCATCATGCTCACGGCTCCGATCGCGGCCACGGCCAAGGCGCTGAAGAACTCCGGCCTGAGCATCGACGACATCGGCGCCTTCGAGGTCAACGAAGCCTTCGCGCCGGTTCCGCTCGCCTGGCAGGCGGAAACGGAAGCGGCGAGCGCGCGGCTCAACCCGCTCGGTGGAGCCATCGCGGTGGGGCACCCACTCGGTGGCTCAGGAGCCGTCCTGATGACCCGCCTCGTCCACCACATGAGGAACCAGGGCATCCGTTACGGCCTGCAAACGATGTGCGAAGCAGGTGGCCTGGCGAACGCCACCATCCTCGAGCTGCTCTGAGAAGGCACGGAACTGTAGAGGACGGGACTCCACGAGATGAAGAGCACGATCTACCACGCTGACCACGAGAGTTTTCGCAAGACAGCGCGCGACTTCCTCGCCAAGGAGGTCGTGCCGCACTTCCCCGATTGGGAAGCCACAGGCGTCGTCCCACGGGACGTCTTCAACAAGATCGGCGAGCTTGGCGTGCTGGGAATTCAGGTGCCGGAGGAGTATGGCGGCGGCGGATCCGACAGCTTCTTGTACTCCGCGGTCTGGGCAGAAGAGACCGCCCGCGCCTACGTCAACCTCGGCGGCCTCAGCGTACACATGAACGTCGTGCTGCCGTATTTCCTCGCTTACTGCAACGAAGAGCAGAAACGGCGTTGGCTTCCGGGGTTGGCCAGTGGTGAGCTGATGACGGCCATCGCGATGACCGAGCCCGGCACCGGGTCGGATCTCGCAGGGATGGCAACCACCGCGGAGAAACGCGGCGACCACTACGTCCTGAATGGAGCCAAGACCTTCATCACCGGTGGCATCAACGCCGACCTCGTTGTGGTCGTGGCCCGCACCGACAACGGCGAGGACCGCAGGGACGGCCTGTCGCTGCTGGTGGTCGAGCGTGATATGGCCGGCTTCACCCGGGGACGAAACCTGGACAAGATCGGACTCAAGACCCAGGACACGGCCGAGCTCTTCTTCGAAGATGTCCGGGTTCCGGTGGCCAACCTTCTCGGCGAGGAAGGCAACGCCTTCAGCTACCTGACGAGCAACCTGCCCCAGGAGCGCTTGGGGATCGCGGTAGCAGCACAGGCTGCCGCCGAGGCTGCCCTCGCGACGACGCTGGAGTACGTCCAGAGTCGCAAGGTGTTCGGGACCACGGTGTCGTCCTTTCAGAACACGAAGTTCGAGCTCGCAGGCTGCGCTGCCGATATCGAAGCCGGCCGGGCGCTGGTCGACCGTGCCTTGGCCGAACACGACGCCGGAGAACTGTGCGCGGCCGATGCCTCCAAGGTCAAAGTCTTCTGTACCGAACTGCAGGCCAGAGTGATCGACCGGTGCTTGCAGCTCCACGGGGGCTACGGCTACATGCGGGAATACCCGATCGCTCGGCTGTACGCCGACGCGCGCGTCAGCCGGATCTACGGCGGCACCACCGAGGTGTTGAAGACGATCATCGCCAAGTCGCTGGGACTGTAGAGCTCTAGTCAAGAAAGGCGCACACATGCGTTTGGAAGGAATGTCCACGGCCATCACAGGTGGTGCGTCCGGCCTCGGGCTGGCAACAGCTCGTCGGCTGATCAAGGCAGGCGGCAGGGTCACGATCATCGACCTGCCGACCTCCGCAGGCGCAGAGATCGCCAACGAGCTCGGTGAGGCAGCCTTGTTCGTCGCCGCGGACGTGACCGTCGCCGAGCAGTTCGCGGCAGCGCTCGACACCGCCGACGAGCATGGTGACCTTCGTGGCCTCGTGCACTGTGCGGGCGCGAGCCGGAAAATCAGATTGCTGGACAAGGAAGGCAACCCGGGGTCGCTGGAGGACTTCGAGTGGGTGATCAAGCTCAACCTGGTCGGCTCGTTCAATGCGCTGCGCCTCGGTGCGGCGCGCATCGCTCGTCACGATGAGATCGACGGGGAACGCGGCGCCATCGTGCTGACGGCATCGGTTGCTGCTTACGAAGGCCAGATCGGCCAGATCCCCTACACCGCTGCGAAGGCCGGCATCGTGGGCATGACACTGACCGCGGCGCGCGACCTGGCCAGCAAGTCGATCCGGGTGTGCACGATCGCACCCGGGATCATGGACACCCCACTTCTGGCCCGTTTGCGGGATGACGTGAAGGCTTCACTCGAAGCCACTGTCCCCAACCCGGCCCGTCTTGGCCGCACCGACGAGTTCGGGCAGCTGGCCTGCAACATTCTCGAAAACGGCTACCTCAACGGCGAGACCATTCGGCTGGACGGTGCCATCCGGATGGCACCGCGCTGACGGCGAGGGGAGATGGAGAACCCTGTGCAGGGCATGCTCATCCCGCCGGTGGTCAGAGAAACCCCGGAGATGACCGCGCTTCGCCTCGAGGTGCGCGGCTTCCTGGAGGAGAAGATCGATGAGGGAGCCTTCGCACCCGGCGTGGACACGTGGCTGACGAAGTGGGACGAAGAGTTCACCCGGGCACTCGCCGCGCAGGGCTGGGTAGGGATGACCATACCCACCGAGTACGGCGGGCAAGGCAGAACCTTCATGGAACGCTTCGTCGTCACCGAGGAACTGCTAGCCGTCGGAGCACCAGTCGCGGCTCACTGGGTCGCCGACCGGCAAATCGCTCCGACCTTGGTGAAGCTCGGTACGGAGGAACAGAAGAGGAGGTTTCTTCCCGCCATCTCGCGTGGTGAATGCTTCTTCGGCATCGGTATGAGTGAACCGGATTCCGGCTCGGATCTCGCGAGTGTGCGCACCAAGGCCGTTCAGGTCGTCGGCGGATGGAAGATCACCGGAACCAAGGTGTGGACATCAGGCGCACACAAGGCGCACGCGTTCTTCGCGCTCGCGCGGTCAGCGCCGCTGGACACCTCGAACCGGCACGCGGGCTTGAGCCAGTTCATCGTGGACCTCCGTTCGCAGGGCGTGGAGATCCGTCCGATCACATCGATGACCGGGGACCACCATTTCAACGAGGTTTTCCTCGATGATGTGTTCGTCCCCGACGACATGGTCCTCGGCGAGATCGGCGATGGCTGGCAGCAGGTCACATCCGAACTGGGCTACGAGCGCAGCGGACCGGAGCGATTCCTCTCAACCTTCACTCTCCTTGCCGAGACCGTTCGGGCAATGCGGCGAGGCCACCTCGCTGAACACCCCAATGTCGGCCGGTACGTGGCGCGGCTGGCGGGGCTGCACCACATGTCCCTGGCCGTCTCCGGCGCTCTGCACCGTGGCGAACCGGCGGACACGGCGGCTGCCATCGTCAAGGTGCTCGGCACAACCACTGAGGGCGACATCGCCGAGTTGGCCGCTCAGCTTTCCGGCGACCCATGGTGCGCGGAGCCCAGCCGATTCTTCGAGCTCTTGTCTGCCGGATTGCTGCAGCGACCGGGGTTCACACTTCGCGGCGGGACCAACGAGATTCTGCGTGGGGTAATCGCCCGAGGACTGGGGACGCGCTGATGAACACCTACGACGGTGTCGATCGCGAGCTCGTCGACCTGATGCAATCGGTGTTCGCCGCCCATCGATCGTCCCGGCACGAAGCGCCAGGGGCCATCGGGATGGACCTGAAACTGTGGCGAACACTGGAATCACTGGGCCTCACGCGGCTGACGGGTGCCGAGAAGAACAACGGCAGCGGTGCGACCTGGCGAGAAGCGGCCACACTCCTCAACGCGGCAGCAGGCCACGCCGCGTCACTTCCGCTCGCCGAACATGACGTGCTCGCGGGGTGGCTGCTCGAGCTTGCTGGGTTGCCTGCCGACGACGCAGTGCGCACAGCCTGCATACTCGACGAAGCCGGAACCGCGCACGCTGTGCCTTGGGCGCGGGAGGCCGCGCAGATCGTCGTTCTGTGGAACGCCGACGATGGCTGGATGGTCGCTGACATTCCGACTTCGGAGGTCGCGATCGTCGCCGGACACAATGTGGCAGGCGAAACCCGCGACACCGTCACGGCCGACCTCACCACCCTGCACGGTGCAGCCGTCAGCAGCCGGACCGCGGACGAGTTCTTCCTGCGCGGCGCGCTTGCCCGGACGCTCCAAACCTGCGGTGCCATGGAAACCGTTCTCCGGCTCTGTGTGTCGCACACGACCGAGCGCGTGCAGTTCGGCCGTACCCTCTCCAAGTTCCAGGCAGTGCAGAACCTTGTCGCCGATATCGCCGCGGAGTTGTCCCTCGCGAAGAGCGCGGCGAGCGCGGCAGTCGTCGAGGTCGCCACCAGCGGCTGGGGAAGCGAAACCCTCGCCTTTGCCATCGCTACGGCGAAGTCATGTGCGGGCCACGCTGCCTCGGTCGTCGTGCGTAACGCCCACCAGATCCACGGCGCGATCGGAACGACCTTCGAGCACGAGTTGCATGAGTTCACCAAACGCGTACTCGCTTGGCGCTCAGAGTTCGGCGGGGTCCACCATTGGGAGGCGCTACTCACCAAGGCCGCCCTCGACGCTGGACATGATGGTTGCTGGACGCTCGTGAGCAAGGGCGGTGTGCTGCCCGCGCCAGGGGCATGAGCCGATCACTGGAGCGGACGAACTGCTCTCCAACTACCCAGGTTGGTCCCAAAGTGGTCCGAGAGGCGCTACGGTGCGAGCGCGATGTTGCGCTTGTTGCGGTTGAGCCCGGTCAAGTACGCGCTCATGTCGGTGGGCCCGGCCAGTACCCGGGACAGATCCAGGACCGGCAGACCGGCCAGAGCGCCACCTGTCGTCGACAACGTTGCCCCTCAGTAGGACTTCGGAAGGCCCAGCACGTGCTGGGACACGTAGTTCAAGACCATCTCCTGGCTGACCGGCGCCAGCCGCAGGATCCGTGACTCACGGAAGTACCGCTCGACGTGGTACTCCTTCGCGTATCCCATGCCGCCATGGGTCTGGATGGCCTGGTCGGCCGCTGTGAATCCGGCGTCCGCGCACAGGAACTTCGCCATGTTCGCCTCGCGCCCACACGAGAGCCCCTGGTCGTAGCGCCACGCGGCGTTGCGCGCCATGAATTCGGCCGCATCCAGGCGAGTGACGGCTTCGGCGAGCTAAAAGGCTACTCCCTGGTTCTGTCCGATCGGGCGGTCGAACACGATGCGTTCGTTGGCATACCGAACTGCCCTGCGGATCGCTGCCCTGCCGATGCCGAGAGCCTCGTGCGCGAGCAGTATGCGTTCGGGGTTGAGGCCATCGAGCAAGTAGGTGAACCCGTGGCCTTCCTCGCCGATGCGCGCCGCGGCGGGCACCCGGAGTTCGTCGATGAACACCTCGTAGGAAGCGACGGCGTTGCGTCCCAGCTTCGGGATCGGTCGCAGTCGCATGGCGTCGGAGTCGAGGTCGATGAGGAACAGCGACATGCCATCGGTCGGTTTCCGCACGTCCGCGCGTGGCGTTGTCCGGGCGATCAGCACCATCTTCTGCGCTTCACCGGCCTTGGTGATCCAGACCTTGCGCCCGTTGATGAGGTAATCGTCGCCGTCACGCTTGGCGAAAGTCGAGATGCGGGTGGTGTCGGTTCCGGCGTCGGGCTCGGTGACTCCGAAACACACATGCAAGGTGCCGTCCGTGGCCCGGGGCAGAACTTCCTCCCTGAGCTGCGCGCTGCCGTGCTTGACGATGGTGTTGAGTCCGAAGATGGTCAGGTGCATGGTGCTGCACCCGTTCATCCCGGCGCCGGACGCGGCCACCTCCTCCAGCAGCAGCGAGGCCTCGAGGATGCCCAGCCCGCCACCACCGTAGGCCTCGGGGATGGCGATACCCAACCAGCCACCTTCGGCAAAGGTCCGGTAGAACTCCCAGGGAAACTCGTGCTTGTTGTCCCGCTCGGCCCAGTAGTCGTCGGAGAAGGTGGCGGCAACCTCTCGCGCAGCCTTACGCAACCGCTGCTGGTCTTCGGTGAGCTCGAAATGCATGGTTACCCCGTCGTGGTGTCTCGCCGACCCTCTACGAGCGCCGAGAACGTGAACATGCTGTCAATGCGCGTGCCTATATACGCATCCTGATTCGCATATACGCAAGCGTAGGTGGGAGCGCCGTACCAAGTCAACACGCGGACCGGAAGGCGATCGCGCGATATCGTTCGTAGATACGAACGAGCAAGGAGAGCGTGTGAGCGAATCGGCCGCCAAGGCCCACCGCACCGTCAGCCGCGTGACCACCATCCTGGAGTCGGTCGCCGCGCACCCTGCCGGTGTCCGACTCAGCGAGTTGGCGGTCATCCTGGACGCGCCGAAATCGTCGGTGTTCGGCCTCGTCAAGGGTTTGGTCTCAACCGGCTACCTGATCGAGGACTCGGGCAGCTACCACCTAGGACCCGCGCTGGGCAACCTGCTCACCGCCGAACGTCCCAACCTTGCCGAGGCAGCGCGCCCGAGCCTGGAAGCGCTGCGCGACGAGTTCGACGAAACGGCCATGCTCAGCACCAATGCCGGAGACTCGATGGTCTACATCGAGTCCGCCGAGTCCCGCCAACTCATCCGTTACACAGCTCCGCTGCGGGTTCGACGTCCCCTATATCCGCCCAGCGCAGGCAAAGTCATCCTGGCGTTCTGGCCGCTGCGGCGACGAGACGCCTATCTCAAGTCGGTCATTCACGAACCCGCCAAGCTCCAGGCCGCTCACCGGGAACTCGAGCAGGTCCGATCCGACGGCGTCGCCTTCAACCGTGGCGAGACGCTACCTGACGTCAGCGCTGCGGCACGACCGATCGTGGTGCACGACAGGGTCGTCGCCGTCATCGCGGTAGCAGGTCCCACCACCCGCATTTCGGACCGGCTCCCAGCCATCGCCGACGCCCTCATCGAGGCAACACGTTCGGCGGTTGTCAGGCTCAGCTGACCCGGCAACGCCCCCGCGCCGGCCGCGCGCGGGAGCTCTCCGACGGACGGGTGCTGGTCCTCGCCTTCCCAGCTCTGCTGCTCTGGGCAGGTAGCCTGGCAACATACGACGTCCGGCGCTCACACGACATTCCCCCACCGGATGTTGCGTGAGTCCCAGAATATCGAGGATCTGCACCGCTACCGCGCTGGTCACGTTTCGTTGGGGCTCATGCCAGGCTCCGGGCCAGCGCGCGGCCTGCGGCGCGGCCGGAGAATATGCATCCGCCGAGGAACGTCCCCTCCAGCGCGTTGTAGCCGTGTACCCCGCCGCCGCCGAAGCCTGCCACCTCTCCGGCCGCGTACAGCCCGTCGAACGCCGCGCCGTCCGGGCGGATCACCTGCGAGTCGAGGTTGGTCTCCAACCCGCCCAGCGTCTTGCGGGTGAGCAGGTGCAGGCGCACCGCGATCAGCGGTCCCTGCGCCGGGTCGAGGAACCGATGAGGCTTGGCCACCCGCGTGATCTTGTCCGGCCAGTAGGAGCGGGCGTTGTGGATCGCCATCAGCTGGAAGTCCTTGGAGTAGGAGTTGGCGAGTTCACGGTCGCGGGCGACGACCTCCCGCTCGACCTGCGTGTAGTCCAGGGCGGGGCCGGGGTTGATCGCGTTCATGCCCTCGACCAACTCGCGCAGGTTCGGGCGCACGACAAAGTCCTCACCGTGGTCCAGGAATGCCTGGACGGGGCCGGGCGCGCCCTTCCTCACCCTGGACAGCACCAGCTTGAGGTCCTTGCCGGTGAGGTCGGGGTTCTGCTCCGACCCGGACAGCGCGAACTCCTTCTCCACGATCGCGCGGGTCAGGATGAACCACGTGTGGTCGTGGCCGCCGCGCACGACGTGCTTCAGCGTGGCGAGCGTGTCGTGGCCGGGGAACAGCGGCGCGGGCAGCCGCCTGCCGGTGGCGTCCAGCCACAGCGAGGACGGGCCGGGGATGATCCGGATCGCGTGGTCGGGCCAGATCGGGTCCCAGTTCTTGATGCCCTCGGTGTAGTGCCACATGCGGTCGGGGTTCACCACCGAAGCGCCCGCGTTCTCGGTGATCTCCAACATCCGCCCGTCGACGTGGGCTGGAACGCCGCAGATCATCTCCTTGGGCGCTGGGCCCAGGCGGTCGACCGGCCAGTTCCGGCGCACCAGCTCGTGGTTGCCGCCGATGCCGCCGGAGGTGACCACCACCGCCTGCGCCCGCAGTTCGAACTCGCCCGCGGCATCCCGCGAGGAGGCCACGCCGCGGGGCTGGTCCGAGGGCGTCAGCACGGTGCCGCGCACGCCGACCGCGGCGCCACCGGAGATGATCAGCTTGTCCACCCGGTGCCGGTGCGCGAAGGTGACCAGTCCGCGTTCGGCGGCGGCGAGCACCGGTTCGCGGAACACCCGCACCACCTCGGGGCCGGTGCCCCAGGCGATGTGGAAGCGCGGCACCGAGTTGCCGTGCCCGGTCGCAGTGCCCCCGCCGCGCTCGGCCCAGCCGACCGTCGGCGTGACGCGCAGGCCGAGGTCGTAGAGGTAGCGCCGCTTCTCCCCCGCGGCGAAGTCCACATAGGCCGGTGCCCACTGCCGCGGCCAGTGGTCCTCGCGCTCACGGTCGAAGCCCGCCGAGCCGAGCCAGTCGGCCAGCGCGAGCTCGTAGGAGTCCTTGACGCCCAGGCGCCGCTGCTCGGGGCTGTTGACCAGGAACAGCCCACCGAGTGACCAGAATGCCTGACCGCCAAGGTTGGCCTCGTTCTCCTGGTCGACGACGAGCACTCGCCGCCCGGCACGCGTGAGTTCGTAGGACGCGACCAGTCCGGCCAGGCCCGCTCCTACGACGATGACGTCGGCGTTGTCGGTCATTTCGCCTTCCCTTTGATCGGTGTGCTGTAGGCCTCCAGGACGTGCAGGAACAGCGCCTCGCGCCTGCGCTTCACCGCACGGCTGCCCGGCTCGAGCAGGACCTGCACGGTGGTGCCGTCGTGGACGGCCACCAGGGCGTGCCCGAGGGCCGTCCGGTCGGTGACGCGGCGGCCCGTGCGGGCGAGCGCGTCGACGACGATCGGCACGATCGTGTGGTGGATGGCCTGCTCCCGCGCGGCCATCACCTTGCGCAGCGGCGGATTGCGCAGCGCGTGCGCGGTGAACTCGGCGCTCACCCGGTACCACGGACCATCGACCGGGATCGCGGCAAGCACGGCCCGCAGCGCCTCATCGGGCGCCGCCGCCGTCACGCCGTCCAGCGCCTCTCGTAGGTCTGCGAGCAGTTGCCGCGACCGCTGCTCCCACATGGCGAGGAACAACTCGTCCAGCGAGGCGAAGTTGGAATAGAACGCGCCGCGCGTGTACCCCGCACGATCGCAGACCTGCTCCACCGTCGAGCGGCCGAAGCCCTCCTCGGCGAAGACCTCGAGTGCGGCGTCGAGCAACTGCTGCCGGGTCTTCGCACGACGAGCCGTAACGCGCTTGGGCGCGGGAACGTCGTGCGGCTTCGTGGTCGTCGCCATCGCTGCCCACTCCCTTCGATACATGAATGTATCCGATACATCTATGTATCGACAAGAGGGACCGGGCGTCGGTGGGTCGGACACACCGCACCAGCGCGCCGTGGCCTCCTGCAACAACAGCAAGAACGGAAGCGAAAGTAGTCGCACCACTCCCCCGGTTCTGCTGTTGTTGCGCGTGTTGTGGTCCACAAATGGTCCACAAGGTGGCTGCAGTCGTTCCGGAAACGAGACCGGCGAGGAATGGAACCGTGTGTCCCCAACAAGTCTGTCGCCCATTCGCTTTACGCTCACCGGGTGCCGCCGAGTCCCTCCTTGATCACACCGCACCGTCAAGCATTCGTGGACGAGTCGTTCCAAGAGGCGCCGATCGGCGGTTTCTACGTGCTCGCGGCCGCGGTGTTCGATCTCCCGGCGCACGACCCGGCTCGCGCCGCAATGCTGGCACTGCGCGCCAAGCAGGGCGGACGAGCGGTCCGCAAGGTGCACTGGAGCGAGATGGACGCCCAGCGTCGGCGGCACGCGGCGAAGACGGTGGCCGATACGTTCCACCTGGTCGCCATCGGTGTTCCGGTTCCTCGCCGCCGGCAGGAACGCGCCCGTGCGATGTGCCTGAGGCACCTGGTCGTCGAGCTGCACGGCTACGGCGTGACCGAGCTGTTCATGGAGAGCCGGACACCCACCCTCGACCGGCGGGACATCCAGACCGTGGCTGGCACCAGGTTCCTGCTACCAAAGGGAGTGCTATTCCGCGTCTCTCACCAAGCGGGCGCGGAGGAGCCGTTGTTCTGGGGCGCTGACATCGTTGCCGGCGCCGTGCGTGCGCACTACGAGGGTGACCCGGAAAGTCGGCTGCTTCTCAAGGAGCGTCTGTACGAAATCCAGGTCGATACGGGCTGCTGAACCGGCATGCGTAAGGCCAGGGTCCCGGTCTACCCCGGGTGCACCTGGCCTTGCGACTCGCGCGACACCCACGGTGCCCCGCTCCAGTACCAAACATACCACGTCGTTGGTGACGAGCACTCCTCCGCGCGTTGCTGGCCAGCATCAGCAAGTCCTTCACCGCTCCACTCGTGAAGGACGTCAACCTCGGCATGCCGAAGGCCACTACCGACCTTCTCGGGACCGCGAAGGTCGGCGCGGTCACCACTGCCCTGACAGCCATCGCCGCCGACAAAGAGCGCTACCAGGCCCCTCCGCGCAATGCTCGCCGATGTCGCAAAGCAGCGGGTCCTCCATGCCGAGGTCGCCAACTACGTGCCCGCTGAAAAGCCCCTGACCTGGGATTTCTCCCGGTCAGGGGCTTTTGTGGCCGGTGGTCGGGCTGACAGGATTTGAACCTGCGACCCCTTGACCCCCAGTCAAGTGCGCTACCAAACTGCGCCACAGCCCGGCCCGCCAACGTTCCCGAAGGCGATGTCGCACAGCCTAGCGTGAGCCGCCCAACGACGCGCAGGCAGGCTCCACTCCCACGACCCAGCGGGACACGGCGACCAATCCCGTTCATCCGTTGGGACGAACTACCTGTGCAGGTCAGCTGGTCGGCGTCACTCAACTACACCAGCGGCGTCAAATGAGCAGCGGACTTCGAGCAAGGAGACCACAGCATGTCCGGGCCGGCCGTTCAACTCAACCACAGGGAACGCGCGACCCTGCGCGCTGTGGCGAGCGGCTCCGCCGAGATCACCTGCAGCCGGGAACCCGACCTGTTCATCGACGGCCTCGCTTGCTGCGACCAGTTCACGGCGCACCGGCTCGCTCAACTCGGATTGGTGGCCCCGACATGGGCAGGCAAACCGGGCGAACGCGTCCCGGTGACCATCACGCCCGCCGCGCGCGCCGCACTCGGGCTGGACTCGGTTGCTCCCACGTCACAGTGAAACCTTGGTCACATTACGGCCACATCCGGGCGCAACCTCAGGTTCACTGGTGGGCAACGCCGCAAGGAGGCACCTCATGTACCGCGAGGACATGGAGCTGAACAACAGGGAACGCGCCGCACTCCAAGCTGTCGCGCTCGGCGCGGCCGAGATCACCTGCAGCTGCGAGCCCGACCTGTTCATCGACGGCCTCGCCTGCTGCGACCAGTTCACCGCACACCGGCTCGCTCACCTTGCTTTCATCGCCCCCTCGCGCACCGGCAAGCCCGGTGAGCGCGTTCCCGCTGTCCTCACCGAGACCGGTCGCGCCGCACTGGGCCTCGCCGGAAGCAGGAGCCTGGCAACAGCAGCCGCATAACCCGGCGCCCCACAGACAAGGGCCCGCTGACACCGATCGATCGGGTGTCAGCGGGCTCATTCCATTCCGCCGCACATCCCGCACTGAGCGCGCGCTCACAACTTGTGGACACTGTGCCAGTACACGCGACAGGGTGAGCTTTCCGGCTGTGGCCGGAGATGACCGTCGGCGAAAGGACACTGGCCAATGTTGACCACGAGGTTCACCGAGCTGTTCGGGGTCGAGCACCCCATCGTCCAGGGCGGCATGCAGTGGGTCGGTCGCGCCGAACTCGTCTCCGCCGTCGCCAATTCCGGCGCCCTCGGCTTCCTCACCGCGCTGACCCAGCCGACACCGGAGGACCTCGCCACGGAGATCGCCCGCACCCGCGAGCTCACCGACCTGCCGTTCGGCGTCAACCTGACCATCCTGCCCTCGATCAACCCGCCGCCCTACGAGGAGTACCGTCAGGCGATCATCGAGTCCGGCGTGAAGATCGTCGAGACCGCCGGGTTCAACCCCAAAGACCACCTGCCCTCGTTCCAGGCGGCGGGGATCAAGGTCATCCACAAATGCACCAGCGTCCGGCACGCGGTGAAGGCCCAGTCCATCGGCGTGGACGCGATCAGCATCGACGGTTTCGAATGCGCGGGCCACCCGGGTGAGGACGACATTCCCGGGCTCATCCTGATCCCCGCCGCAGCCGAGAAGATCAGCATCCCGATGCTCGCGTCCGGTGGCTTCGCCGACGCTCGGGGACTCGTCGCCGCATTCGCGCTGGGCGCGGACGGCATCAACATGGGTACCCGCTTTCTCTGCACACAAGAAGCCCCGGTGCATCGCCGCGTCAAGGAGCAGATGGTCGCCAGCACAGAGCTGGACACCGAGTTGATTTTCCGGCCGCTGCGCAACACCGCTCGCGTGGCCAGCAACGAGATCAGCCGCAAGGTCGTCGAGATCCTCGACAACGGCGGCCAGTTCCCCGATGTGCGGGACCTCGTCGCCGGCGCTCGCGGCCGCAAGGTGTTCGAGGACGGCGACCTGGACGCAGGCATCTGGAGCGCGGGCATGGTGCAAGGGATCATTCGCGACATCCCCACTGTGGCCGAGCTCGTCAACCGGATCGTCACCGAGGCCAGCGGGCTCATCCAGAACAGGCTCGCCCGCGTCACAAGGCACGCCTGAGCGAGCTGAAGGGGTCCTTCGGTACCGCATATGCACCCAAGGCCACCTTCAGCTCGCCCTCGCCGCAAAACGACCGTTCCACGTGCGAGTGGAAACGACACGAAATCGTGTCTGGCCAGTTTGATGAACTCAACTACCGAGAGCGCGCGACACTGACCTAGCGTTTGAGTTTTTTCTCGCGCACACGTACGTTGATCCGCACCGGGCTGCCCGCGAAACCGAACCGCTCGCGGAACTTGCGCTCAATGAACCGCCGGTAGCCCGCCTCGAGGAAACCGGTGGTGAACAGCACCAGCGTGGGCGGCCGGATGCTCGCCTGCGTCGCGAACAGCACCTTGGGCTGCTTACCGCTGCGCACCGGAGGCGGAGTCGCCGCGATCAGGTCGGCGAGCCAGCCGTTGAGCTGGCCGGTCGGCACCCGCTGATCCCAGGAGGCCAGCGCGGTGCGCATCGCGGGCGCCAGCTTGTGCACCGCGCGACCGGTCAGCGCGGAGACGTTGACCCGCTCCGCCCACGGCACCCGGACCAGGCCGCGTTCCAGCTCTCGCTGCAACTGGTGCCTGCGTTCCTCGTCGACCAGGTCCCACTTGTTCATCGCGAGCACGCACGCCCGACCCGCCTCCACCACCGTGGTCAGCACGCGGAGGTCCTGCTCGGCAATCGGTTCACTGGCATCCAGCAGCAGAACCACCACCTCGGCGGCCTCGATGGCGGCCTTGGTCCGCAGCGACGCGTAGTACTCCGTGCCACTCGCGGTCTGCACCCGTTTCCGCAGACCCGCGGTGTCAACGAACCGCCAGGTCTGGCCATCCAGCTCCACCAGCGAGTCGACCGGGTCCACCGTGGTCCCCGCGATGTCGTGCACGACCGAGCGTTCCTCGCCCGCCAGCTTGTTGAGCAGACTGGACTTGCCCACATTGGGCTTACCCACCAGAGCGACCCTGCGCGGGCCACCGGCCAGCTCGGCGTCCCGGGGCGCCTCTGGCAGGGCCGCCACGATCGCGTCCAGCAGGTCACCCGAGCTGCGGCCGTGTAGCGCGCTCACCGGGTAGGGCTCGCCGACACCGAGTGACCACAGCGACGCGGTATCGGCGACAAGCCGCTCATCGTCGACCTTGTTCGCCGCGAGCAACACCGGACACTTCGAGCGGCGCAGCACCCTGGCCACCGCCTCATCGGTGGCGGTCGCGCCCACGGTCGCGTCAACCACCAGCAAGACAGCGTCGGCCGTGGACATAGCCAGCGCGGCCTGCGCGGCTACCGAGGCCTTCAGCCCGCTCGCCTTCGGCTCCCACCCGCCGGTGTCCACCAGGGTGAACCGGCGCCCGGCCCAGGTTGCGTCATAGGCAACCCGGTCGCGGGTCACGCCCGGGGTGTCCTGAACGACCGCCTCGCGCCTGCCCAGAATACGATTGACCAAGGTGGACTTGCCGACGTTCGGACGCCCCACCACGGCCAGCACCGGCTGCGCAGTGGAGATGCTCTCGTCATCCCCGCCCAGTTCGGCCACTTCGTCGAGCACGGTGAACTCCGCCTCGTCGGACCAAGTTCCGTCGCTCATCGTTGCTCTTTCCTCTGTGATTCGGGTTTGATCGTCATCGGGGCCGGGTTGGCCGCGCGGTAGGAGTCAAGCGCGCGCACGGTGTTCGCCAATTCCGCCCTGAGCCGCTCGGTCGCCTGCTCCAGCCCCAACCGTCCACGATGGACGTCCACAGTGAACGGCTCACCGACCAGCATGTGCACCACTGGGCGGAACCGCCTACTGCCGCTGTCCGGCTTGCGGGTTCCACGGGTCGCGATCGGCACCACGACGGCGCCGGAGGAGCGCACCAGCCATGCCGCGCCCTGCTGGGCGTTGACCACGTCGCCCGCTCCACGGGCGCCTTCCGGGAAAACCGCGACCAACCCACCCTCGCGCAACAATCGCACGGACTCGAGCAGCGGTGTGCGGTCCGGCTCTCCCCTACGCACCGGCAGCTGGCCGATCTTACGCAAGCCCCAACCCACCGGGCCGGTGAACATCTCCTGCTTGACAAGGAAAACCGAGCGCCGCGGCAGCAGTCCGAAGATCAGTTGCGGCTCGATCATCGAGCTGTGGTTGGCGATCACCACGACGGGGCCGGTGCGCGGGACTCGCTCCATCCCGCGCACCCGGATCCGGAACGCCGGTCGGTACAGCCATCGGGCGAGCAGCCGCGCAACGTCATGCATCCGAGGGCTGGCGTAAGCCGGCAGCTGGTTCACGTCACGGCACCTCGCTCCGACGTGGCGAGCAGGTCGCGAGTCCGCGCGAGCTCGGTCAGCGAGTCGAGCACCTCTTCCAGGTTCAGCCCGCTGGTATCCACCTCGACCGAATCGACTGCCGCTCGCATCGGATCCACCGCGCGGTTCGAATCGAAGTGGTCCCTGCGCTCAACAGCCACGCGCACCGCGTCAAGTTCCGCTTGCCTGCCCGCAGCGGCGTCCTGCGCGGTGCGGCGCGCCGCCCTGATCTCTGCCGAGGCGGTGAGGAAGACCTTCAGCGGGGCGTCCGGGGCGACCACGGTGCCGATGTCGCGGCCTTCCACCACGATGCCGCCGATGTCATCCAGCACTCCTGCGATGATCTGCCGCTGCGCGTCGACCAGCAACTCCCGTACCGCGGGGACGGCGGCAACCACGGAGACCGCAGCGGTCACCTGCTCGGTGCGAATATCCGCACCGACCTCCGCGCCGTCCAGCAGCGCGACCGGATCCCACGGATCGGTGCCCAGCCCGAGGTCGGTCTGGTTCGCGAGCTCGGCGATCGCGTCCGGGTCGGCCAGGTCGGTGCCCGCCCGCAGCGCGGCGAGCGTGATCACCCGGTACATCGCGCCGGTGTCCAGGTAACCAGCGTCCAGCCGCTGGGCGAGCCCGCGCGCGACAGTCGTCTTCCCGGTGCCCGACGGCCCATCGATGGCGACGACCCCACGCAGCGCTCCAACCACCACTTACTCCTCGCTCATTCGATAGATCCGCCGCTCCATTCTGCCTTCCGCCCCACCAGCGGAATCAGTCGGCAGGTGTCTGCCGCCCCTGGAAGGGATATTCCCCTCCGGGAGGAGCGCGCAGGAGTGTTCTGCCGCACAGCAGGAGGGCGCCATGACCCTGCGCTGGAGTGATCCGAACGGTCGTGGCATCACGCGGGTGAGCGCACAGGGCTTCCGCTATCTCGACGCCAAGGGCAAGTCCATCCGCAAGCAATCTCGGCAATACCGCGGCCATGGCCCGCAGATCCTACGTCGACCCACGGGTGAGCACTGCCCACCCCATCGATCCACGCGCTGGCCAGGACTGAGCTACCGTGGCCGTGTGAATGTGGAAGTAACCCCGCTGCCCGGGATCGGCGTCCGGAAGGACTTCGCGATCCGTGGCGGCAGGCGCGTCGGCGTCGTCACCCACCGAGACGGCACCATCGAGCTGATCGTGTCCCGCTCCGACGACCCGGATGCGTGCATCGCGTCGATCCCGCTCACCGTCGACGAGTCGGCTGCGCTGTCGAACCTCCTTGGCGCGCCGCAACTCGTCGCGCAGCTCCACGAGGAGCACCGTGACCTGCCAGGCATCAACACCCGCCAGATTCCGATCACTACCGAGTCTCCCTTCGACAGCCGCACGCTCGGCGACACGGCAATGCGCACCCGCACCGGGGTGTCCGTGGTCGCCGTGATGCGGGCCGGCCAGATCCACCCCTCCCCCGGTCCGGATTTCCTGTTCACCGCAGGTGATCTGCTGGTCGCCGTCGGTACTGCCGAAGGGCTCGACGAGGCCGCGAAGATCCTCAAGCACGGCTGAGGCAACGTGAGCCACACTGCCCTGGCGCTGATCCAACTCGGCGCGGTCTTCTTCGCGCTCGGCGTGCTCGGCCGGGTGGCCGCTCGTTTCGGGATGTCGCCCATCCCGCTGTACCTGCTCGGCGGACTGTCGTTCGGCCAGGGCGGGTTCGTCGAACTGGACGGCATCACCGAGTTCAGCCAGATCGCCGCCGAAATCGGCGTCGTCCTCCTGCTCCTGCTACTCGGGCTGGAATACACGGCCACCGAGCTGGTCACCGGGCTACGCAGGTCGTGGATGGCCGGTCTGCTCGACATCGCGCTCAACGCGGCTCCGGGTGTGGCGGTCGCGCTGATTCTCGGCTGGGGGCCGGTCGGCGCGCTGGTACTCGGTGGTGTCACCTACATCTCATCGTCCGGCATCATCGCCAAGGTGCTCAGCGACCTGGGCAGGCTCGGCAACCGGGAAACACCGGTCGTACTGTCCATTTTGGTCTTCGAGGACCTCGCGATGGCGGTGTACCTGCCGGTGCTGACCGGTGTGCTCGGTGGGTTCAGCCTGATGGTCGGGCTGCGAGCCGTCGGTATCGCGCTGCTGGTGATCACCGTCGTGCTGGTGGTCGCCCTGCGCTACGGCCGTTACGTGTCGGCCATTGTGGACAGTCCCGACCGTGAGGTTTTCCTGCTCAAGCTGCTCGGCTCGGCCTTGCTGGTGGCGGGTATCGCTTCAGCCATGCAGGTCTCCGCCGCGGTGGGCGCGTTCCTGCTGGGGATCGCTATCTCGGGTTCCACCGCGAAGAACGCGACCAGGGTGCTCGAACCGTTGCGGGATCTGTTCGCGGCGATGTTCTTCGTCGTCTTTGGGCTCAACACCGATCCCGCTGCGATTCCTCCGGTGCTTGGCTGGACGATCGTGCTGGCCGTGGTGACCACACTGACCAAGATCGCCACCGGCTGGTGGGCGGCGCGGCGCCAGGGCATCGGCGTGTACGGCCGGGCACGGGCCGGTGCCGCACTGGTCGCCCGGGGTGAGTTCTCCATCATCATTGCCGGACTCGCCGTTTCGGCAGGAGCGGTCGACGGCCAACTGGCCGCCCTGGCCACCGCGTACGTGCTGCTCATGGCGGTACTCGGCCCCACGGCGGCACGCCTGGTCGAGCCGCTGGCGCGCAGCCTCCGCAAGCAACCGCAGGTGGCCATCTGACCGACGAGGCGGGCCTGGACCGGCGCACCGGGGCGGGGTCGGGGCGAGCTGAAGGTGGCCTTTAGTGCCGTAGACGCACTCAAAGCCACCTTCAGCTCCGCCCCCGCTCCCCGTCTGCATGGACCCCTACAGCCCCACTGCGGCGAACAGCGAGCCCACTTCGGCGCGGGTCAGGTGGCGCAGGGAACCTTGCTTGGTGTTGCCGAGTTGCACCTCGCCGATGGCGGTGCGCACCAGCCGGTGCACCGGATGCCCCACCTCGGCCAGCAGTCTGCGCACGATGTGCTTACGCCCCTCGTGCAGCACGATCTCGACCAGCGTGCGGCCAGGCAACGCGTCCACCACCTTGAACCGATCGGCCTGCACCGGCCCGTCCTCCAGCTCGACCCCCGCGCGCAAACGCTTGCCGAGCCCCCGCGGCACCACACCGTCCACCTCGGCAAGGTAAGTCTTGAGCACGGTGAACGAGGGGTGCATCAGGCGGTGCGCCAGCTCGCCGTCGTTGGTCAACAGCAACAGACCCTCGGTATCGGCGTCCAACCTGCCGACATGGAACAGCCTTTCGCTGCGGTCGCGCACGAAATCACCGACGCAGGGCCTGCCCCGGTCGTCGGTCATCGTGGTGTGAACTCCCTCCGGCTTGTTCAGAGCGAGGTACACCAGATCGTCCCGCACCACCATGCGCGTCCCGTCGACCCGGATCACCGCGGAGTCGGGATCGACCCGGGTACCGAACTCGCGCACCACCGTGCCGTCCACGCTGACCCTGCCCTGCGCGATCAGCTCCTCGGCGGCACGCCGGGACGCGACGCCCGCCTTGGCGAGCACCTTCTGCAGGCGAACACCCTCTGGTTGATCAAAGGTCATCGATGGAATCCACTTCGGGTAGCAGCGGCGCGATGGGCGGCAGGTCGCTCAACGAGGACAGGCCGAGTCGCTCCAGGAACAGCTCAGTTGTCACATACAGCGTGCCACCCGTGTCCGAGTCGGTTCCGACCTCCTCGATCAGACCGCGTGCGAGCAGTGTCCTGATCACGCCGTCCACGTTCACCCCGCGCACCGCGGCCACCCTGGCCCTGGTCACCGGCTGCCGGTAGGCGATCACCGCGAGAGTCTCGAGCGCGGCGCGGGTGAGTTTGGATCGCTGTCCGTCGAGCAACAGCTTCTCCACAAACGGCGCGTAGGTGTCCCGGGTGTAGAGCCGCCACCCCTCGGCCACCCTGCGCAGATCGATCCCGCTCCTCTGGTCGCGCCAATCCTCGGCCATCGTCCGCAGCATCTCGGTCACCCGGTCGACGGGCTGTTCGAGCGTTCCGGCCAGCACTTCCTCGCTCACCGGGGAGTCGACCACCAACAGCAGGGCCTCCAACGCGGCGATCAGCGCGTCGTCCGACGACACGTCGGGCAGCGCGTCGTCCGGGGCGACCGCGACCGTCTCATCGTCCACATCGGACTCATTCACGGCGATGTCGTCGGGTTCTTCCGGCGTGCTCACCCGTACTCCTCGTCCTCGGTCTTCGCGCGATCCTGCTCAGCGGCCTCGGTCGCCTGCTCAACGCTTCCGCCGGTCCAGCGCACCCGGAGATCACCGAGCGGATCCGGTTGCTGGAACCGCACCGTCGCCTCCCGATACAGCTCCAGCAGCGCAAGGAACCTGGCCACCACCTCGAGCGTGTGCTCGCAGTCGGACACCAGGTCGCCGAACGACGCCGAGCCGGCCGCGGCCAACCGCACCCGCAGGACGGCGGCGTGCTCGCGGACCGACACCTTGGCCATGTGCAGGTGATCGAGCGATACGGTCGGCGGCGGCTTGGGCCGGAACACCGCGGCGGCGATCTCGGCGAACCGCTGCGGGTCCACGCCGAGCATCACTTCGGGCAGCAATCCGAAATACCGATCTTCCAGCGCCACCGACCGTGGGTAACGGCGGAGCGCCCCCGCCTCGAGCTCGCTGAACAAGGCGGCGACCTGCTTGTATGCCCGATACTGCAGCACCCGTGCGAACAGCAGGTCTCGTGCCTCCAGCAGCGCCAGGTCGTCCTCGTCCTCGACGTCGGCCGAGGGCAGCAGCCGCGCAGCCTTGAGGTCGAGCAAGGTGGCCGCGATGACCAGGAACTCCGTGGTCTCGTCAAGGTTCCACTTGGCACCCAGCGCCCTGGTATGCGCGATGAAGTCGTCGGTCACCCGGTGCAGGGCGACCTCGGTGACGTCCAGTTCGTGCTGGGAAATCAGCTGAAGCAGCAGGTCGAAGGGGCCCTCGAAGTTGGCAAGGCGCACCCGGAACTTCGGCGTGGCCCCCTCGTCGCCCGGCCCCGATTCCGGCCCAGCCTCAGTGGCAGCCACGTCGGGGCCGGTCATCGCGTAGTGCGCTCCTGGTCGTGCTCATGTCCTGAGCGTAAACGCCGTACCAGCACCGAATCCTCGCCATGTTCGTCGAAGTCGGCGAGGATCACCGCGACTGCCTCACGCACCAGCCTGCCGCGATCGACAGCCAGGTCGTGCCCGGCACGTAAAGCCAGCCGCGCATGCTCGAGCGCGATCAGTTCGGCCTGCGACACATAGACCGTGATCTTGGCGTCGTGCTTGGTGCGGGGGGAACCTCGCCGCGCGCCTGCCGCCGCGCTCAATTCCCGCTTGGTGTTCTCGGATTCGTCGCCACGCTGAACCGGCGCAGGGTCAGCGATTTCTGCTGACCTGCCATTTTCCGCACCGCGCGCAGGATCCAGCGCGGGAGAAGTAGTACTGCGGAAGAAGAGTTCGGAAGCGCCCGGCAAGGACACTCGCCTTGTCACCTACGAATCACCTCGCGTGCGAGCTGCCGGTATGCCACGGCGCCTGCGGATTTGGGAGCCCACTTGGTGATCGGCTCACCCGCGACCGTCGTCTCGGGGAACCGCACCGTGCGATTGATGACCGTGTCGAACACGGTCTCTCCGAACGCTTCAACCACGCGCGCCATGACCTCCTTGGAATGCAATGTCCGGGGGTCGAACATTGTGGCAAGGATGCCAGTGATGCCTAACTCAGGGTTCAGCCGCTCCCTGACTTTCTCGATGGTGTCCATCAACAGGGCAACACCGCGCAAGCTGAAGAACTCACATTCGAGGGGGATGATCACACCGTCGGCCGCGGTGAGCGCGTTGACGGTCAACAGACCGAGCGAAGGCTGGCAGTCCACGAGCACGTAGTCGTACTCGTTCATCACGGGCCGGAGTACGCGCAACAAGGTGTGTTCGCGGCCCACCTCGGCCACCAGTTGCACCTCGGCCGCGGACAGGTCGATGTTGCTCGGCAACAGGTCCATACCCTCGATCGAGGTCTTGCGCAGCACGTCTTTCGAGCCAACCGACCGCTCCATGATCGCGTTGTACACGGTCTGCTCGAGTTCGTGTGGCTGCACACCGAGGCCCACGGAAAGCGCACCCTGAGGGTCGAAATCCACCAGCAGGACCTTCCGCCCATACTCCGCAAGCGCCGCGCCGAGGTTGATGGTGGACGTCGTCTTGCCGACGCCGCCCTTCTGGTTGCACATGGCGAGCACCCGCGCCGGGCCGTGCCGGTCGATCTGCGGCGGCTCGGGAATCTCTCGAATCGGTCGACCGGTCGGGCCGAGCGCCACCCCATTGCCGTCACCGTAGGTAGCCTCGGGTGCGGTGTCCTCGTCCTGGCGGGTAGCGCTGGGCATGACCGCGGTCAGGACGCTGGACCCTGCTCGGGCCTGCGGTGGCTGGGCTGTCGACATGGGGAGAACGCTCCTTCTACGGGTGTTCGACGGCAGCCTATTCGGGCCTGCCGACCTGCGGCAATTGGGCTCGCCGTGTGAAGTCGAGATCCTTTTCGTCAACCGGCCGCACGGGGGTGGGCGGTCGCGTACACCTCCCGCAAGGTAGTGACGGTCACCAGCGTGTAGACCTGAGTGGTGGTTACCGAGGCGTGCCCGAGCAGTTCCTGAACCACGCGCACGTCGGCGCCACCTTCGAGCAGATGCGTCGCGAAGGAGTGCCGCAGGGTGTGCGGTGAGACCGCAGCCTTGATACCTGCCCGCTCCGCGGCGGCCTTGAGTACCTGCCAAGCCCCTTGCCGGGAGAGCCGTCCACCACGTGCGTTGAGAAACAATGCGGGGGCGCCCCGCCCCTTCACGGCCAGGCTGGGCCGGGCGCGCACCAGATAGGCGTCCACCGCCTCGAGCGCGGGACGTCCGATCGGCACCAGGCGTTGCTTGCCGCCCTTACCGTCGAGCAGCACCGTGCGCTGACCGGCATCGATGTCGTCCACATCCAGGCCAACGGCCTCGGAAATGCGGGCACCCGTCGAGTACAGCAGTTCCAGCAGCGCGCGATCGCGTAGCGCCCGTCCCCCCTCGGTCGCAGGCAGGTCGAGCAGCCGCAGCACGTCGTCGACCGGCAGTGCCTTGGGCAGGCGTTTCGCCGCAGCGGGTGGCCGTACATCGCGGGCGACGTCGTGGTCGACCGTTCCTTCCCGGACCGCGAATCGGTGCAGCCCGCGCACGGCCACCACGGCCCGGGCCGCAGACGAGGCCGCCAGAGGCGGGTGATGACCGGTGCCTTCGCGCAGCGCGATGCCGAACTCGATGACGTCTGACTCGGTGATCTGAGCGAACGACGTGCGACCGCCTGCTGACAGGTGCGCCAGGTAGCGTCGCAGGTCGCGGGCATAGCTGTCCAGGGTGTTTCGTGCCGTGCCGCGTTCCACCGCAAGGTGATCGAGGTAGGCGGCAATGACACGCGCAGGCTCCAGGCGTCCCACGCACGCCACTGTAAAGGTCACAACCGGGTATCCGGTGAGCGCCGCGACCGAAAGTGCTCGTGGCGCACTATCTGCCCGCGCCCTTGCCGTCCTCGCTGTTGCAGATCCTGATCCCGATGGGCATCGGGCGGTTCTACACCGGGCACACCGGGATCGGCATCGCCCAGTTGCTGGTCGCGATTCTGACCTGCGGCATCGGGTCCATCTGGTTGTTCATCGACGAGATCCTGGTCAACGGTGGCACCGACTCCTTCGGGCGCCCGTTGAGCAACTGAGGAGGCAGGTCACCGCACCCTGGTGCCCCTGGCGTACACCGCCTGGATCCGGTGCAGGGCACCCGGATCGAACAGCGGATCCCCGTCGACGACCAGCACATCGGCGTCGTAGCCGGGCGCGAGCCTGCCCTTGCTGTCGCCGAGTCCGCACGCCCGCGCGGCCACCGAGGTCATACTGCGCAACGCCTCGGCCGGCTCGAAGCCGAGGTCGAGCAGATTGGTCAGTGCGTGACGGAGAGCGTCGGGCGGCTTGATCGGAGCGATCCCCGCGTCGGTACCCACCACGATGACTGCACCCGCCTCGTGGATCCTGCGCGCATTGTCGATCAGGAAGGGTACGCGCCGCAGGACTTCGGATGGTAAGGGCACATCGGACGACTCGACCATGCCGAACGTGTAGCTGACCACGATCCGCCGGTCGACGATCGCCTGGATGACCTCGGGCGGCGCGTCATCGATCCCCTCCTCGCTCCAGAACGTCGCGTGCTCCAGCCCGTCCACCCCGGCGGCAATGGCATCGATGATCGCGGAAGTCCCATGCGCGTGGGCGGTGACCAGCAACCCGTGGTGGTGCGCCTCGTCCACCCCGGCGGCCAGCTCCGCGACCGTGAACTGCGCGAGTTCGGGTTTCGTGCCAGCTGTCATGTTCCCCCCGCTGGCCATGATCTTGATGACGTCGACGCCGCGCTCCACGTGCTCGCGCACGGCTGCCCGCAAGCCATCCGCGCCACGTGCGCTCGCCCCACCCAGGAAGTGGCAGTGGCCGTCCAGCGTGGTGATCGGCGGGCCGGCCGCCACGATCGTCGGCAGCCCCTCCGCGCCGCTGTCTCGGAGCTTCAGCGACAGATAGCCGCGGTCGCCGAGGTCGCGCAGGGTGGTGACGCCACCCCGAACCGCGGTACCGGCGGCGATCGTCATCGCCTCGATGACGTCGCTGTCGTCCCGATCCGCGAGGTGGCCGACTGGGTCATTGCTGGCGTCGAACGCCAGGTGGACATGCGTGTCGACCAGACCGGGCAGCAGCGTCGCACCTGGCAGGTCCACGATGTCCGCCCCCTCTGGCGGAGCCCCGCCGGGATTGACCGCGACAACCGTCGGTCCATCCAGCACGATAACCGGGTTGGCCGTCAGGGTGGCTCCTGTGCCGTCGAACATCCGGTCCGCGCGCAGCACGGTCAGCTTCGTCCGGCGCGGCCACCGTCGTGGGGTGCTCATCGCCCCAGCATCGGGACCGCACCAGGAGGGAGCACGCGTAGCCGGCTACGCGCTTTTGGACGGTTCCGGCTTCCGGTTCGCGAATCGGGTGGGCCGGTCCCGCCACAGTGCATCGGCAGCCCGCACTTGTGCGGCGCCGCCCAGTACCGCGTGCGCGGCCAGGATCCCGCCGACCGTTGCCCCGTTGATCAACTCGCCGGAGACCGCCATCCGTACCGCTTCCGGGAGCGGCACCTTCCCGATCACCAGATCAGCTTCTTCGCCGTCGAGCAGGTCGCGGTGCGCCTGCGTCAGGTCGCGGGCCAGGAATACCCGCACCACCTCGTCGGTGAAGCCTGCCGATGCCGCGATGTCGACCAACGTGTCCCAGCGGCTTGCGGCGAGCCCGGCTTCCTCGAGCAACTCCCGGCGCGCGGTGTCAACCGGATCCTCGCCCGCGATGTCCAGCAGCCCGGCTGGCAATTCCCACAGCCTCCTGCCGATCGCATGCCGGTACTGGTGGATCAGGGTGACGTTGTCCTGGTCATCGAGGGCGACGATGGCGACCGCGCCAAGGTGCTCGACCACCTCACGCCGGGCTGCCTTCCCGCCCGGCATCACGACATCGTCGACCCGCAAGCCCACTATTCGTCCAATGTGGATGTCCGCGCTGGACACCACATCGAACTCGTGGGTACCCGGCTCACTCACGTCTGTCAGCCGGCTCGGGAATCTCCACCGGGAGTCGCTCGGCGGCGCGATACTCCACGACCGCGCTGACGAAGGCGTCGAAGAGCGGGTGCGGCCGAGTCGGCCTGCTCTTCAGCTCGGGGTGGGCCTGTGTTCCGACGAAGAAGGGATGCACATCGGCGGGCAGTTCGACGAACTCCACCAAACTGCCATTCGGTGACGTACCTGAGAACACCAGCCCCGCCTTGGCCAGCCGGTCCCGGTAGGCGTTGTTTACCTCGAACCGGTGACGATGCCGCTCGGATACCTCGGTCTGGCCGTAGGCCTTCGCCACCTGCGTGCCGTCGAGCAGCTTGGCGGGGTAGGCGCCGAGTCGCATGGTGCCACCCATGTCCCGGTCACCGGCGACCACGTCCTGCTGGTCGGCCATCGTGGAGATGACCGGGTGGGGGGTCTCCTCGTCGAACTCGGTCGAACCGGCGCCGTCGATGCCCGCGAGGTTGCGCGCGACTTCGATCACCATGCACTGCAGACCGAGACACAGGCCGAGCAGGGGCACCTTGTTCTTCCTGGCGTATGTGATCGCACCGATCTTGCCCTCGATGCCGCGGATACCGAAGCCACCCGGCACGAGCACGCCATCTACATCGGACAGTGCCGCGGCCGCTCCTTCCGGGGTTGTCGCTTCGTCGGAGGGTACCCATTTGATGTCGACCTTCGCATAGTGCCCGAATCCGCCCGCGCGCAGAGCCTCGGTCACCGAAAGGTAGGCGTCCGGCAGGTCGATGTACTTGCCGACAAGGGCAACCCGCACCGTCTCCTTCGGTCGGTGCACCCGGTTGAGCAGGTCGCCCCACACTGTCCAGTCCACGTCCCGGAACGGCAGGCCGAGCCGCCGCACGACGTAGGCGTCCAGCGCCTCCCGGTGCAGCACCTTGGGGATGTCATAGATCGACGGCGCGTCCGGGCAGGCGATCACGGCCTCCGTGTCCACGTCGCACATCAAGCCGATCTTGCGCTTGAGGTCCTCGGGGATGTCCCGGTCGGCGCGGCAGACCAGCGCGTCCGGCTGGATACCGATGTTGCGCAACGCGGCAACGGAGTGCTGTGTCGGCTTGGTCTTCAGCTCGCCGGAGGGCGCGAGGTAGGGCACCAGCGAGACGTGCAGGAAGAAGCAGTTGTCCCGCCCGACGTCGTGCCGGACCTGACGGCAGGCCTCGAGGAACGGTAGCGACTCGATGTCGCCGACCGTGCCACCGACCTCGGTGATCACCACGTCGGGTCGATGACCACGGGGGTCGGGTCGCGCGGGGTGACGGGCGGGAGAGGCACCGGCAAGGGGGGTGGGGAGAACCCCGCCGTCGGATTCGGCGACGGCGAGGATTCGCGATTTGATCTCGTCGGTGATGTGCGGGATGACCTGCACCGTGTCGCCGAGATACTCGCCACGTCGTTCCTTCGCGATGACCGTGGAGTACACCTGGCCGGTGGTCACGTTCGCCTGACCGGACAGATCCCGGTCGAGGAAACGCTCGTAGTGGCCGATGTCGAGGTCGGTCTCCGCGCCGTCTTCGGTGACGAACACCTCGCCATGCTGGAACGGGTTCATCGTTCCGGGATCCACGTTGAGGTACGGATCCAACTTCTGCATCGTGACCCGAAGGCCGCGAGAAGTGAGGAGCTGACCGAGGCTCGAGGCGGTCAGCCCCTTGCCGAGCGAGGAGGCGACGCCTCCGGTGACGAAGACATACTTGACTGTCCGCGGCTGAAGTCCCACGGGCCTTTACGCTAACACGCGTCAAGCCATTCGCAGAGAGGACACCCACGTTGGGCATCGCTGAGTGGATCGCGCCAATCCATCGGGGCGATATGAACGCCGAGGTGCGGGTTCCCGGCTCCAAGTCCATCACCAACCGGGCGTATGTGCTCGCGGCCCTGGCCAGTGCGCCGACCACGGTGCGCCACCCGCTCGATTCCCGGGATGCCCAGCTGATGCTCGACGCCCTTACCGTGCTCGGGGCACCGTCGGAGCAGGTCGCTGACGGAGTGCGGGTTACACCGCTCTCCCGCGGCACTGAGTCTCCTGCTGAGCGGCTGTCAGTGGTCCTGGGCAATGCGGGCACCGTCGCCCGCTTCACGCCCGCCCTGGCAACCCTGGACAGGGCCACGGTGCACTTCGACGGCGACGAAGCGATCCGGCGCCGTCCCATCGCTCCACTGCTGCGGGCACTCGCCGACCTGGGTGCGGATATCGACGACGAGGGCCGCGGTGCTCCCCCGTTCACCGTGCGCGGGCACGGCGGACTGCGGGGCGGCCCGGTCGAGCTTGACTCATCGGCGTCCAGTCAGTTCCTCTCCGCGCTGCTACTCGCCGCTCCTGCCTTCGACGACGGGGTAACCGTGCGGCTGACGGGTGGCACGCCGCCCAGCGAACCCCATATCACGATGACCCTCGATCTGCTGCGTACCTTCGGCGCCACCCCGGAGCGGGACGGCGCGGAGTTCCGCGTCCCGGCCGTGCCGCTCGCCTGCCCCGACTACACGGTTGAGCCCGACCTGTCCACCGCGGCACCGTTCCTCGCCGCGGCCGCGCTGACCGGCGGGACGGTGCGGATTCCGGACTGGCCGGCTACCACGACCCAGCCCGGGGACCGGATGCGCGGTCTGCTGATCGAAACCGGCGCGAAGGTGGAACTGGGCTCCTCGGGGCTGGCCGTCACCGGCACCGGCGCGATCCCGGGGCTGGACCTCGATCTGCACGAGGTCGGTGAGCTGACGCCGGTCATCGCGGCCCTGCTGTGCTTCGCCGACGGTCCGTCGGTGATCCGCGGGGTCGCCCACCTGCGGGGCCATGAGACCGACCGGCTGGCCGCGCTGGCCACCGAACTGTCCGCGCTCGGCGTCTCGGTCACCGAGACCGAGGACGGCCTGCGGATCACGCCCGCGCCACTGCACGGCGGCACCTTCCACACCTACGAAGACCACCGCCTCGTGATGGCAGGCGCGGTACTCGGCCTGCGCATTCCCGGCATTACTGTGGAAAACCCAGCCACCGTCGGCAAGACCTTCCCCGGCTTCATCGACGCCTGGACCACCATGCTCGGCGCCTGACCCCGAGCACGCCACCAGGCGACCCAACGGCACCAGATCGCGTGGCACTCCATCCTGAGTGAGCGCTAGCTACCTGCGGTGTTCACCCCTGGTGCCGGGCCTTCGGCGTTTCCTGCTGTGCCGTAACGGCCCGAGTGACCCTCGAGTTGCTCGCGGAGTGCCAGGATCGTCACCGCCCGCCCTGCCGAGGTGTTCACGTTGTCCACTGTGGACAGTATCTCGGTTGCCGCGGTATCCGCGCGGACAACCCCGATCGGGCCAACGCCACTGGCCGCACCGGCGTCTCCGGCGAGCACCGCGCCCGCGCCTGATCGATCGAGTTGGATGGCGAACCGCGCGACGGTGGCCGCTCGATCACCCGCACCGTCACCGGTCGCCTCACCTCGAGTGATCACGACCGCGAGCTGCGCGGGCCCGATCTCCTCACTCGGCTTGATGAAACCACCGTCGGTCAGCCCGGCAAGCGCGGCTTCAAGTTCCTCCGGTGACGACTGCGGTTCGGCCGATGCCTTGTCCAGCAACAGAACCTGCCCGAGTAGCGCGCCTGCCAGCGTGCCAGGGCCACCAGACGTCGGGAACTTGGCACCGGAGGGCTGCAACCGGGTGACAATGTCGGACAGCTGGTCCGATTTGGACGGATCGGCGAACGCAGCGGTGAGCTGTACCTGGCCAGTTACCTTCGCGCCTGCCTGCTCGATCAGGTCCTGCACAGCGTCCCGCTCGGCGGGCTTGGCTCCCTCGGTGGTCACGATCACCACCGACCGCTTGTCCAGAGTGCCGGAAACGGCCTTCGAACCGACCGAGCGAGCGAACCCATCCGCATCCGCCAGTTGCGCCTGCAGCGCATTGCGCTCCGCCTGCAGGTCGGCGACCTGGGTCGCGAGTTCACTCTTGTCACTGGCCAGCCCGGACAACAACGTGCCGCTGAGCGTGGTGGAGCCGAGCACGACACCCACCGCCAGCGCAAGGAAAGCGGCCGCGATGGACACGATGTGGTAACGCAACGAAATCACGAGGTGAACCCCTTGACCCAGGTCATCAGCGAAACCCAGTGAGTCTTCGCCCAGTCCAGATAGACATCGCCGACATCGGAAACGAGCAATGCGGCCAGCACGACGACGAGGGCGGCCGCCACCAGCAGCACGACCGCGGAGACGGACACCCTGCTGCGGTGCAGCGTCGCCACCGCCTTGCCGTCGACCAGCTTGGAACCCAGCTTCAGCCGGGTGAGGAAGGTCGAGGGATTGGAGCCGGCTCGGCCATGGTCAAGGAACTCCCGCAGCGTGGCCTGAAATCCCACCGTGACGACCAGGCTGGCGCGGTGCGCGTCGGCAAGCAGCAGTGCGAGGTCTTCCGAGTTTCCCGAAGCGGGGAAGGTGACCGCGCCGATACCGAGATCCTGAATCCGGCTCACCCCGGGCGCGTGCCCGTCGGGCTGCGCGGGAACGACCACTTCCGCACCGCTCTTGAGAGTGTCCGACTCGATGCCGGTCGGATCACCCACGATCACATGCGGGGTGTATCCCTGCGCACGCAAGGTGTCCGCCCCCAGGTCGACACCGATCAGTACCGGACGGTGCTCGGCGATGTACTTCTTGAGTCGCCGGAGATCCTCGGCGTGCTCGTTGCCCGGCGCGACGACTAGTACGTGCCGGTCCCTGAGTGACACCCGAAGCTCGGGAACTCCAACACCGTCCAGGATGAGCGTGCGCTCCCGGCGCAGAAACTCCATGGTGTTGCCGGAGAAAGCCTCGAGTTGCGCGGACATACCGGCCTTGGCCTCGATCATCAGGTCAGCCACGCTGTCCCTTGTCTGCTCGGTACCCTTACCGATCTCGCGATCCCCTGAGTAGATCGCGCCTTGATGGAGCCGGATCTTGCTGCCGTCCTTGATCGAGTGCAACACCTCGGTGCCGACGCCGTCGATCAGCGGAATGCCCGCGCCTACCAGAACTTCCGGGCCGAGGTTCGGAAATCGACCCGAGATCGACGGCGATGCGTTCACCACGCCTGCCACCTCGGCCTTGACCAGGGCGTCCGCGGTCGCCCGGTCCAGATCGAGCTGATCGAGCACGACGATATCGCCCGGACCGATCCTGCGTAACAGCTCGCGCGTGCGTCGGTCGACCCTCGCCACTCCGGCCGTACCGGGAAGGGGCTCGCTGTTCCGAGAGAGCAGACCGCTGAGCTTCATGCGCCCGATACTGACAAATTCCCGCGCTGATCCCATTACGCCACGCCGGGGAAAGTTGCGGATTCTTATTGCCCTGCCAAGATCAACGTGATAGGGGTCACCGGCCGGAAGACTTGTCCTTGTCGGCCACCGCGAGCAGCTCCTCGGCATGTGCCCGGCCGGTCTCGGTGCCGTCCATCCCGGCCAGCATCCTGGCCAGCTCGACCACCCGCTCCTCGCTGTTCAACGTCGTCACACCGCTTCGGGTGATCCCTTCCTCGGTGCCTTTGTCCACAACAAGGTGCTGGTCGGCGTACGCGGCGACCTGCGGCAGGTGGGTGACAACGAGGACCTGATGACTGCCCGCGAGCCGGGCCAGCCTGCGCCCGATCTCCACCGCGGCCCGGCCTCCGACACCCGCATCCACCTCGTCGAACACCAGGGTGGGCACGGTATCGGCGTCCGCGACCACCACCTCGATGGCCAGCATCACCCGGGAGAGCTCACCGCCGGACGCGCCCTTGTGCACCGGGAGGGCGGGCGCACCGGCATGCGACTGCAACAGCAACTCGACGTCGTCCACACCGTTCACTCCCGCGTGCAACAGCGTGCCGTCCACCAGCAGGGCGGCTGTGTCGCTGTCCCCATCAGCTGTCCGCTGGCTGACCACGACGTCAACCTTCGCCTGTGCCATGGCCAGGCCCTCGAGCTCCGCTGTGATGGCCACCGCGAGCTCCTCAGCCGCCGCGGTGCGCGCCTTGCTGATCCGGGCCGCATGCCCGGCGAGCTCGTCGGCGAGCTCGTCCCGCTGTCCGGCAAGCTCGGCCAGCGCCTCCTCCGAGGTGTCCATGCCGGCCAGTCGCGATCGAGCGTCCGCCGCCCAGGCCAGCACGCCATCGACATCGGCGGCGTACTTTCGGGTGAGCTTCTTCAACTCTGCCTGCCGGGCCAGCACTTCCTCCAAGCGCTGCGGATCCGCATCCAGCGAGTCGAGGTAGCGGCTCAGCTCGGCACCCACGTCGGTGAGCAACAACGCGGCTTGCGCGAGCCTCGGCTCAAGATCAGCCAGTACGGGATCATCCGCACCCGCCAGCCTGCGCTGGGCGTCACCGACCAGTCCGAGCGCACCCGGCTGGTCCGGATCGCCGTCGTCGGCCCCCGCGACGGCCGCCTGGGCGCCGCTGGCGATCGACCGAAGCTCGTCGGCTTCGGCCAGCCGTTTGATCTGTCCGGCCAGTTCCACGTCCTCGCCCGCGGCAGGGCTCACCGCGGCGATCTCGTCGAGGCCGTGCCGGAGCAGGTCGGCCTGCTGGGCGAGTTCGCGCGATCGACTTGTCCGCTCGGCCAGTTCCGCGACGACCGCCTGCCACTGTGCGCGGACCCGGCGGTATTCGGCGAGCGGCTCGGCGACGGCGTCACCAGCGAACCGGTCGATCACCGCGCGCTGCTCGGCAGGCCGGGTCAGCCGCAGCTGATCGTTCTGGCCGTGCACCGCGATGAGTTGCTCGGACAGCGCAGAGAGCACACCGACCGGCACCGACCGCCCGCCGAGGTGCGCGCGGGACCGACCGTCCTTGCCGACGGTGCGCACCGCGATCACGCTGCCGTCCTCGTCCGCCTCCGCGCCGGAATCCTCGATCACCTTGGCCGCGTCGGGCACGGTGGCCACCTCGAATCGGCCCTCGACGACCGCTTTGGCGGCGCCCGAGCGCACCCGGGAAGCATCCGAGCGCCCGCCGGAGAGCAGGTGGAGCCCGGTGACCACCATGGTCTTGCCCGCACCGGTCTCCCCGGTGACGACGGTGAATCCCGGGTGCAGTTCAAGCAGGGCGTCGTCGATTACCCCGAGCCCCTGAATCCGCATCTCGGCCAGCACGGTCCCCACCGTAGCTGGCCGGCCCGACGCGATGGCGACTCCCACGCCAACATTTGCGGAGTTTTCTCGTTCACATGTTCGATCCGTGAACGCCGGCGCGCCTGGTGTCCTATTCATAAGTCGGGCTATTCACCACGGCGCGCTCACCTCAATCACGCCCCTCAACCGCAGTCAGTCGTCGCGAGCCACCCTCAGGGCGGCCCCCGCCAACTGACTTGTGAATAACCCTCCTGCTACCCGGAGTGCCGCTCGCGCCAGCCTTTCACCGGCAGCGCGAACTTGTGCACCAGACGGTCGGTGAACGGGCGGTCCCGCAGCCGGGCCAACAGCACCGGCACGGTGCCGCTGACCACCTCTACCCGCGATCCGCGCGGCAGGTCGATGTGCCGCAGTCCGTCGCAGGTCAACACGGCCGCCGAGCCGTCTGGATCGATGTTCACCGTGATCACCGAATCGCGGGAGACCACCATCGGCCGGGAGAACATGGCGTGCGCGTTGCTCGGTACCACCACTAACGCTTCGACATCGGGCCAGATGATGGGGCCACCCGCGGAGAAGGCGTAGGCCGTCGAGCCGGTAGGTGTCGCGCACAGCACGCCGTCGCACCCGAATGAGGACACCGGCCGTCCGTCGATGGTGATCAGCGCGTCGAGGATGCGCTCGCGCGAGCTCTTCTCCACGCTGGCCTCGTTCAACGCCCAGGTGCGCGCCAGCTCTTGGCCGTCCAGCGTCACCACTACGTCGACGGTCATGCGTTCTTCGACCCGGTACGACTGTTCGACGACCCGGCGGACAGTCTCGGCACGGGCGTCGGAGTCCGCTTCGGCGAGGAAGCCCATCCTGCCGAGATTCACCCCCAGCACCGGAACCCGCGCGGGCCGGGCCAGCTCCGCGGCGCGCAGCAAGGTGCCATCACCGCCGAGCACGAACACCAGCTCAACCCCCGCGGCCGGATCGGCTTCGTGGTGGACCACGGCGTACGGGAGCGGATCATGGCCGGGCACGCTGCCGTCGAGGGCAAGGAACTCGCCGACCTCAGCGTCCAGCACGCGCAGGTGGAAGCCCGCCTCGGCGAACAGTTCGGCGACCTCACGGGCCGCGTCCCGGGTGGCTTCCCGGTCCGAGTGCACGACCAGCAGCACCTGGCGGTCAGCGCTCATTGAGGACCCTCCTTGACCGCGGTGGCCACCTGCTCGGTGAGATCAGCCATGGCGTCCAATGTGGACTCGGTTGCCGCGCGGCGCAACCAGGCGAAGTACTCGACGTTGCCGGAAGGACCCGGCAACGGGCTGGCCACCACGCCGAGCGTGCGCAGGCCGAGCTCGCGTGCCGTGGTCAGTACCTCGAGCACGGCGGCGGCGCGCAGGTCCGGCTCCCGCACCACACCGCCACTGCCGAGCCGCCCCTTACCCACCTCGAACTGCGGTTTGACCATGGGCAGCAGGTCGGCATCCGGCAACGCGCAGGCGGCAAGGACGGGCAGCACCAGCCGCAGCGAGATGAACGACAGGTCGGCCACGATCAGGTGGACCGGCCCCCCGATCAGCTCGGGGGTGAGGTTGCGCACGTTGGTCTTGTCCAGCACGACAACCCGATCGTCGCTGCGCAGCCGCCAGTCGAGCAATCCCCTGCCGACGTCTGCCGCGATCACCGTCGACGCGCCACCGCGCAGCAGGACATCAGTGAACCCGCCGGTGGACGCCCCGGCATCGAGGCAACGCTTGCCCCGCACGCTCAATCCACGGGGTTCGAAGGCGGCCAGCGCACCGAGCAGCTTGTGCGCGCCCCGCGACGCCCAGCCCGGATCGTCCTCGTCCCGCACCAAGATGGGCGCATCGGCCGCCACCCCGGTAGCCGGCTTACCGGCGACCATGCCGCGCACAGTCACCTTGCCCGCGGTGATCAGTGCGGCCGCGTGCTCCCGGGATCGCGCGTGCCCACGCCGGACGAGCTCGGCATCCAACCGCGCCCTTCGCGCCATGTCCTCACACCTTGTCGATGCTGGACAACGCAACCGTCAGCTCGGTGTGCACGGAGTCAAAGCGCTCCACGTGCTCGGCAACGGGCACCTCGTCCAGGTCGTCCAGCGCGCCGACCGCCTCAGCGATCCCGGCGCGTGGGTCGGTGTCCTGCGGCGCGGTCTGCGCAGGCGGCGGCCCGGGCACGGGACGCGCCGGTGCCTGATGGTCCATGTCTTCGTGCACGCCTCAACCGTAACGGATCAGGTGCAGCGCGGCGGCGGCCCGCCGAGCTTCCTCGTCTACCGGCCGCACCATCGTGCGGCCCGATGTCCACGCCTGCGCGCAGAGTGCGCTCAGCAGACCGAGTGGCTGCGCGCCCGAGTCGCGGACCGAGACGAACAGCGCGCCGTCGCCCACCGTTACCTGCCACGCCGATGCCGCGCCGATCTCGAATACCTCAGCGGGTTCGGCCACCGCGGACATGTCCGCTGCGAGGTAGGTAGGGCGCTGCTCCCGCGGCGCGGCGAGCAACTCGGCCGGGGTCGTCACTCCGCTGAGCACGAGCAACGAGTCCAGCCCAGCCGCGCGGGCACCGGCGATATCGGTGTCCAGCCGGTCGCCGACGACCAGCGCCCGCCGCGCGCCCGCATCGTGTTCGGCCGCGGCGAACAACCCCGGCGCCGGTTTCCCCGCGACATCTGGTGCGGCACCGGTCGCGGCGCGCAACGCGGCCACCATGGATCCGTTGCCGGGCAGCTGACCTCGTTCGGTGGGCAGCGTGGGATCGACGTTGCACGCCACCCACGCCGCACCGGCCCTGATCGCCGCGCATGCCTCGGCCAGATCGGACCAGCAGGTGTCCGGGGAATGGCCTTGCACCACCGCGGCCACATCTGCCGATGCGGTGCGGGCGACCCGCAACCCGACCGCGGCCACCTCGGCTGCAAGCGACTCAGTGCCCACCACCAGCACGAGGCTGCCCGCAGGGACCCGGGCGGCGAGCATCGTGGCCCCGGCCTGCGCGCTGGTCGCCACCTCGGAGGGCGCCGCGGGAACACCGAGCCCGCTCAGGTGCTCGGCGACAAGGCCCGGCGTCTTCGACGCGTTGTTGGTGACGAACCGAACCCGCACCCCCGCCTGGCGAGCGGCATGAACCGCTTCCGCGGCACCGTCGACGGCGCGACTGCCGTGATAAACCGTCCCGTCGAGGTCGAGCAGGAGCGCGTCGTAAACATCCAGCAGCGATGGGAAACTCATGGCACACCCTCAGCCGAGTTCGGCGGCCCGCTCGGCGGCATCGGTCTCGTCCTCGGTGTCCGCCTCGGCCGAGTGCAGGAACCAAGTCAACGCTTCCTGCTGACGTCCCGCGGCCAGCAGGTTGTCGGCGTAGGCGTAGAACAACCGCGCGCTCCACGGGTACCGCACAGCAGGATCAAGATCCTTGCCCTGTAAGGAAACGACGGCGGCATCCAGCTGACCCATGTCACGCCGTGCGCCAGCCGCGACGATCCGCAGCTCGACCGCCACTTCCGGTGGCAACGCGCTGGTATTGGTTTCCTTGGCGAGATCGAGCGCCCGCTCAGGCCTGCCCAGCGCACGCTCGGAGTCTGCCATGATCGCCACATGCAGATCGGTCCGGGTCATCCGCCGCACCGCGCGCAACTCGGACAGCGCCTCGGCCCACTCTCCCGCGTGATAGGCGGCCAGGCCCACGGCTTCCCGCACGATCGGGATTCGGGACGCCTTGGTCTTCACGAATCTGGCGTGCTCGAGCGCGGCGGCCGGGTCGGTGTCCACCAGTTTCCCAGCGGCGACCAGGTGCTTTCCGACCAGTTCGGCGATCTCCTTGGGCAAGCTACGCAGTTCCTTGCGCGCCTCATTGTCCAGGTCGGAGAACGAGATGTGCTCGCCCAGCACCGGACCTGCCGGTACCTGACGCTCCGGCCTGTCCTCCCGCCGCGGACGATCCTGCCTGGCAGGCCGCTCGTCCCTGCGTGGCCGGTCCTCACGACCTCGCCAGGAGCGATCACCGCCGGTCCGCTGACCCCGGCCGCCAGGTGCGCCACCACGGACGCCGCCGGAGCGCGCGTTATCGCCTCCACGTCGTCCAGATTCGGACACTGCATCTCCTTCACCGCTGATTGAGTTGGGCGAGCACAGCACAAAGGGCCCGTTAGAAGTGCCGGCAGGCAACTCTAACGGGCCCTTTGGAAAGGGTGCTCGGCGGCGTCCTACTCTCCCACACCC
>JBOHER010000399.1:0-6912 GCA_050701115.1 Haloechinothrix sp.
CCATGGGTCTATCCCCCAGCCGGGCAGCGGACGCAGTTCCTTCAGCGCAGCCTTGGTCAGCTCCGCACGGGCCGGCAGGCGAACGGTCGATTGCACAACCTCCTCCAGCACCACGTCTTCGCTGACGGCTTCTCCGGTGGCTCCGAGCGGCCGCCCGTTCAGGGTCAAATAACCCTGCCCGTCGTGCCGAACCAGAACGACCTCCACCGAGGGGTCGCCGTCCCGGACAACGGCGGCGACCTCGTCGTCATCCAGGTCGGCAGTGGAACGGTCATGCAGACCGGCGAGCGTTTCCTCGCGAATGTCGTCCGGTCCGGCCAGGAGGAACCTCTGTGCGTTGGCCGTCCGTGTGGCCTGCTCCCGTAGCCAGTCCGCCTGCGCCCGCTCCGCCGCGCCCAACCATGAGTCCGCGACGAGCTGTTCGTCTCCGTACCCCCGCCGGACCAGATCCGGGACCTGCTCCGGCACGCTCCATCCCGAACCAGCACTGGCGGGCAGAACTAACGCGGCGGAGCGCAGCAGCAGCCGGTCGCCGTAGACGATGGTGCTACCGGGCGGGAACACCGGCGGCGCGTCCTCCCGGAACGCGACCCCGGCGATGATGGCTCGCGGTGACCGCACCAGCGGCGGGCGCTCCTCGTCGGCTCGGTCATGCCGGTGCAGCCGCCCGATCCGCTGCAGCAGCAAGTCGATCGGCCCAAGATCGGTGATCAGCAGGTCGACATCGACGTCAAAGGATTGCTCGGCGAGCTGGGTGGCGACGACGACCAACCGTCGCGGCCGAGGCGAGCCGTCGCCATGACCGGGGCGGCCAAGCAGGTCCAGCACCCGTTCGACGCGTTCGGTCCGCTGTCCCATGACCAGTCCTGCGTGTAACAGGATGGCGTCGTCGCCGAACTTCTCCTTGACCGCTGTGAAAGTGTCCTGTGCGCGACGGACGGTGTTGCGCACGACCAAGGCGCAGCCGCCCTCGGCGAGCGCCTCTGCCAGCTGGCCGACCACCCGCTCCGGGCCATCGTTCGGTTCCTCCTGGAGCACCTCCACCGCAACGCGCGCGGAAGGTCGCCACGCCTCGGACGACCGGGTCGAGTATTGGGGCGTGGCATCCACCAAGCATGCGGTGAGCGTGTTGGGGTAGCCGACGGCCTGAGGCAGACCATCGACGTCGATGTCTCGTTCACGACCGGCGCCCTGTAGGTAGGCGCGAACCAGATCGGCGCGCATCGCCGGTGGCAGCGTCGCCGACAGCAGGACCACCGGGACGCCGGCATCTGCCAGCCAGCGCAGCGCCTCGAACAGGAACTGCGACATGTACACGTCGTAGGCGTGCACCTCATCCAGCACCACCACCCGCCCGGCCAGCCCGGCGTGGCGCAGCATCACGTGCCGCGTACGGGTGGCAGCATGCAGCAACTGATCGACGGTGCCGATGGTGATCGGAATCAGCAGGCCCCTCTTGGGCCCCAGCAACCACTCCGCGGGAAGCTGGCCTCGCGGCGCGGCTTCGCCGCCGGACGGGCCGTAGCGGCCGTCGTCGACTCCGTACTCGTCGACCGTACTCGACCTGTCGGCCGAGCTCCCGCCACTCGCGGTTGAACCGACGCCTTCCGTGCAGCAGACCGACCTGCAGCTCGGGATCGATCGAACGCGCCCAGCGAAGTGCCCGGGTGAACATCGCATCGCTGGTGGCCTGCGTCGGCATTCCGACGAACACCCCGTCCGCCCCGGACCGCCGCGCCAGCACCTCCACGATGGCCAGCGCAGCCTCGGTCTTTCCCTCCCCCATCGGCGCCTCGACAATCACCAACCCGGGCGTAGGCATCGCCTCAGCCAGCGCGATCGCATCAGCCTGCGCCCGTCGAGCTGTCCACCCGAACCGCTCCGCCACCAAGTCGTCATGAACACCCAACCGGGTCGAATCCCAACCGCCCCGCAGGCCGAGCTTCGCCCACGCGGTGTCCGCACGGCGACGTGCCTCATCGACCGACACATCGTGCAGCTCGGGCATGCCACCGAAATGCCGCTCGTCACTGGCAATCCAATCCGCCATGATGACCACACCGGCGACCGCCAGCTGCACCGCCCGCGACGGCGGCTCCGACGGCGCGACCGCGCCGAGATCAACAGACAGCTCGACGGCAACTCGATGCACCAGCGCTTCCTGCACGCGTTCCCACAACCCCTCGCCCTGCGCGTCACGCATCCGCAGAGACTTGCCTACCCGGCGGAGATCGCCGCGGCCAGGAACCACGCCGTGGTGGCCGGCGACCAACGGCCATACCCACCGCACGGCGACCGGGCTCCAACCAGCCGCCGGCAACACACGGCGCACGATCACCGCTCCCGCCTTGGCGTGGTGCCACCCCAAACCCTCCCGAGTCAGCTCACGCCAATCGAGGCCGACCTCCCTGACCCGCTGCGCCAGCTCAGGCCTGACTTCGCCTGAAATGCCGGCGACGCTTTGCCAACATCGTGCAAGCCGCACAGCAACGCCAGCAGCGATCGCCCCTGACCACCACAGCAGGCGTCGATCTTGGCCTTCAGCGTCGCCGCGAGGTAGCGATCCCACAGCAACTCGGCCACCGCCGCCGTGTCCAGCAAGTGCTGCAACAGCAAGTTCATCGAGTCGCCGGCTCGCGACTTCCCCCACAACACGCCCAACGCCCGATCTACATCAAATCCCTGATTCGACACGTCCGCGACAGTACGGCGCATCCCCGACAGTTTCCGACATCGATGATCGGTGAGGGTCGTGAGTCAGTTTCGGGAACCTTCGCCAACGTCTGGCGTGGGGAAGTCTTCCGGCGGGGGACCGAACGCACGCCGAATGCCAGCGACAACTGAGCGCCCGAGCAGAGCATTGCCTCCACCACCGATGGCGGCTCCGATACCGAACGGCGCGATACGGCCGATGGCGAGGATTCCTCGCTTCGTCCCGTATCGTGTGACCAACCAGCGGCCGAGGATACTGTTGATCTCTTTGATCGTCGCCGACGGGATCTTGTCGGTCAGCAGTGTCCCCCAGTGCTTGCCCGTGCGTCCGGCTGCCATTTCGACGAACGTGACACCACCGTCGCCGAACAAGGTAGCCAGCAGGAGGGTGCGTCGACGCTCGAAATCATCGATCTGCACGCCATGGATGTCAGCGACGGCCAGACACAGTAGCCCGCTCGCATCGAGGAAGGCGGCCGTATCGCCGGCGCTGAGCGCGAGGGCGACGCCTGTCCCGAAGCCAGGTACCGCAGCGGATCCCCCGGCGGCGGCCCCAATGCCAGTCACCGTGGTGAGGAATTGCCTTTCCAAACTCTGGATGATGTCGGCCGGCTTCGCATCTGGCCTGCGGTCTCGCATGCGCTGGACGTGTCTCGCAACGGTGGGTTGCTGCACGGACACTGCCGCATCGATCGCACGCTCGAGCCCCTTGCGAAAGCTCTGTGGCCAGGCCAACCTCGCGGGGCCGGTCGAAGTCATGAGAACCTATGCCCGCCTGTCCTGGTAGCGCAGGCCAAGCTTTTCGATCGCGCGCGCGTTGGCCTTTGCCTTACCGTTGGCGAGCGAGTAGCGAATCCCGAGGTGGACGTAGTCCCACAGGTCGCGGTTGGTTTGCAGGTCGCTCAGCATCAACGTGAGCAGGTTGTTGTCCGGACCGGCGAGACGGATCACCGGGCCGAGGAGACTTGGCTTGACTTCGATCTTGGTCAGTTCGTGGGTGCGCACCCAGCGCCGTCCGTAGGAGAGCCATGCCGCGCCCGCCCCGAGCTTGCGCGGGCGCACCAGGATCAAGCCCACGACGACACCGACGAACGCTCCGAGCCAGCCGTTGGCCGGGGCGGACCGCGGGACGTCGGCCAGCTGCAGGACGACACCCGCGCCCACGCCGAGGGCCACGGCCAGTGCCGCCAGCCGTGCGAAGATGGCGAGGCTGGTCCACCTCCATGCGAGCAGCGGCTGGTCTTTCACCGGAGATTCGGGACCCCGCATGAGGTCGGCAGGCTCGGCGCGGTTCGGATACTCCGCCAGGACCGGGGCGCGCGGAGGCCTGGGCTCCCCGGTCTTGGGGTCCGGTTTCGCCGGCAGGGCCGAGCTGATCTCGTCGGTCATCGGGACTCGTCTCGTGATTGCTGTTCGGGGGTTTCACCGGCGCGCTCGCGCAGCCGCAGCGCGGGTGTCTCGTCGAGCTTGAGCATGCCGATCGCCAGCGTGTCGATCTCGGCGCCGTTGGCCACCGAGTGCAGGATGCCGTTGTAGAGCAGGTCCCAGATGCGCCGGTCGCCCTGCAGCGCGTGGCGCATCCGGTAGAGCACGTTGCCCTCGGCGTCTTCCAGCCGCAGGTACAGGGTCGGTCCGGCGGCGTCCGCGGTCACCGACACGAGCTCGTAGATCTTGAGGTAGCCCCGGTGCGCGCGCCGCTGGTACCAGCGCTTGCGCATGCCCCACTGGACCCAATCGGCGCCCGCCGACATGGTCTTGAACGTGAGCGGATCCGACATCAGATAGGCGCCGACAAGGATAAGGATCCAGATCTGCCAGAAGGTAAGAGCCTCGAGCCCGATCCCGCGCCACAGGGAAATGATCCCCATTCCGGCAACCAGGATCGCAAGGGCAACGAAGTAGCCGTGAATGTTTTTTGCGATTCCGTCGTGGCGCCAGGCCAGGGGCGGTCCCATGTGGGGCGGGGGTGTCGGGTCAGCGAAGAACCGGTTCGCCGCCGGCCGTGATTGGCCGTCACGCGGCTCGGGGCCGGCGTAGGCCCGGGCGTGGGGTGGGAACGGTTCCCCGGTCTGTGGGTCGGGCCGGGGCGGCAGTTCGGGGAACGTCCGATGGGTGATGCGTCGCTCTGGTTTGCGGTGCTGGCCGGCCATGATCCTCGCAGCCTACTTCTCGTCGCCGTAGATGCCTGTGACGACGTCCTGGGCGAAGATCGCGCCACCGATGCCGCCCGCCAGCCCGAGGACGAGCGAGCCGACCGGGGTGAACGCGCTACCCGCCGCAGCCCCGACGGCGGCGCCACCCAGTGCGCCGCCGATGATGGTGGCGCCGGTGTTGGCCGCGGCCCGGTCCCAGGTCTGCTCCCCCGTCGCTGCTCCGACGATCTCATTGCCGGCGGTCAGAACAGCCCCGACGTAGGGCACCGCCCTGGCCGTGCGGGCCGCCAACGCGGGCACGCTGGCCGACTTGGAGTGGGTGGCGAGGCGCTCCGCGGCCTTCTGGCCGGGATAGGCGGTGATCTTCTGTCGCACCTCTTCCGGCACGATGTTAACCCACTTCCCGAACTGCTGTGCCCGCGTCAGGTGCTTGCCGCCGTCAGCGGCCAGCTTGGCCGCCCGGTCCAGGATGCGCGCCTGCGCTGGGTTGGTGCCTGCGACGGCGCCGAGGGCGAAGTCGTTGAGGAACCGCGCCTGGGTGAGCAGTCGCTCCGCGGTTGCGGCGTGCAGGCGGCGCGGGTTCTCCATGCCGCCGACCGTGCTGCGGACGGTGGACAGGATCGTGAACGCACCGCGCACCATATGCTGCTCGGGATCGGCGGACTGGCCCATCGCCTGCCTGAGCTCGAGGTGAGCGTTCTCCTCCTGGTTTCGTGCCCCATCCACAATGGACTTACAGGTCTTGTACACCGCGACCTTGGCGTTGTAGTCGACCAGCACGGCGTTATAGCGATCACGGGCGGCATCGCGGTCCAGCAGATACTCCTCCAGCTGGGCCGGCCTCTGGCCAGGCAACACCATCTGCGCTGGTGGCTGGGGCCTTTCCGGTCCAAGGATGAACGGTCCCTGCACCCGCAAACCGCCCGCCTTCGCCTTGGCCAGGGCGCTGTCCATCTTGGTGTTGATCACATCGAGCGCTCCGGCGAAGTCTCGCAACGCCCGCTCATACCGGGAGGCAACCTCGGTGATGTCATCGAGGTGCGGCGCGAGCCCGGCGGTGACGTCGGAAAATCGCTCGCGCGCCGGTCCGTGCCAGCCGCCTTCGGCGGTAGTGCGCCCGCGGCCGACGAGGTTGGCGGCCTCGCCGGCCTCGCGGTGTAGCTTGCGCAGCCAGTCGGCGGCCTCGGTGCAGGTGCCCGAGCTGCCGTTGACGTTGGTGTTCAGCGCGTACGGTTCCGATGCCATTGCAGTCTCATCCCCCGTAGAAGCGCGACGTCATGCCGTGATCGGCCTCCGACCGGTTCAGCTGCCGCTTGAGTATCGCGCCCTCGTTGGTGTTCTCGATGTTGTGGTAGCTCCCCTTGGCCGTGTTCACCCGGTCCGCGATCGTGTCTGTCACCTCGGCGGTCTCCACCGATGACGTGAGCAGGCCCGCCAGCGCGGATCCGACGACCTCCGACGACGCCCCGGCATCAACCATGTCGACGGCCGCGGCATTGGCGGAATCCAGGTGCTGTGTCGCGCTGCGAAATTGCTGCACGACCTGTTCCAACGCCCCGGTGTCGTAGCCGAACCCGTCACCGTCGCCCATGGTGCTCTCCCTTCCCTCAACTGAATAGGTCCCTGCTTGCCCAGTCCACGACCGGTGCGGTGTGCCGGGATTCCTCGGCCAGCACCGGATCGAGCAAGGTAGCTTCCGCCCCCGCGCGCCAGGCGACCTCGTTGACGTATTCGATCCGTATCGTGATGAAGTCCTGGTGCGGGCCGCAGCCTGCTCGGAGCATCTCCTCGGAGGAGTAGACCAGCATGGTCAGCTTCCCCTCATGGGGTTGGAGTTCCAGCACGGCCTGAGCCTGACCCATTCGGTAGGGCCGGGAGGGGATGTAGACCACGGAGGTGTCGCTGTCGTCGGGCTCGGCGAACGTCATCTCCGGCTGTTGTCGCGAGTCCGGCTCTGGGTAGCGGTGGCCCTCCGGGATCGTGAGGTCCAGCGCGAACATCGTGATGTCGAACTGCCCGGCCGCACGAGCGAGCTCGGTCCTGGTCG
>JBOHER010000400.1:0-12577 GCA_050701115.1 Haloechinothrix sp.
ACCGCGAGCAGTGGCAAGCAATCGTGGACGTGCTTGACGGCGACGATTCCCGTCATGATGACGCCATGGACGCACTGACCGCGTCCGCGCCCCAGGGGTGGATAGACGATCAGGACTAGGGTGTCACCACTTCGGCGCTGGTCAAGCCCAGCGCCATGAGAATCCTCCAACTCCGATAGGACAGGCCCGCAGGCGTCAGGACGTGGCGCGATCGAGATCGGCCAGGTGGTGGCGCAGCCGGTCCCGCTTGGTGCGCAGATAGCGGATGTTGTGCTCGGTTGGCACGGACTGCAGCGGCAGGCGCTCACGCACTTCGACTCCGTGATCGGTGAGGCCTGCCTGCTTGGCGGGGTTGTTGCTGAGCAGCCGCACGGAGCGGACACCGAGATCGGCGAGCATCTGTGCGCCGACCCCGTACTGCCGAGAGTCGACCGGCAAGCCCAGCGCGAGGTTCGCGTCGACGGTGTCCGCCCCGTGGTCCTGCAATTGGTAGGCGCGCAGCTTGTCCAGCAGCCCGATGCCGCGCCCTTCGTGACCCCGGAGGTAGACCACGACGCCGCGCCGTTCCATGGCCACCGCGCGTATGGCCGCCTCCAACTGGCTGCCGCAGTCGCACCGCAGGGATCCGAGCGCATCGCCGGTCAGGCATTCGGAGTGCAGCCGCACCAGCACGTCCTCGCCTTCGGGCCTGCCGAAGACCAGCGCGAGGTGCTCGGTTCCCGCCACCTCGTCGCGGTATCCGAACGCACGGAACTCACCGAACCGGGTGGGCAGCCGGGTCTCGGCGATCCTGGTCACGGTGCGCTCGACGCGGCGGCGGTAGGCGATCAGGTCCGCGATAGAGATGATCCGCAAACCGTGCTGGTCGGCGAACGTCCTCAGGTCGGGCAGCCGGGCGACGGAGCCGTCGTCGTGCACGATCTCACCGATGACACCCGCCGGGGACAAGCCGGCCAGTCGGGCGAGGTCGACCGCGGCTTCGGTGTGTCCCGGTCGATCGAGCACACCCTGCGGCCGCGCGCGCAACGGGAAGACGTGGCCCGGTCGGGTCAGATCCGCCGGGCCGGTGCGCGGGTCGGCGAGCGCTCGGATAGTGGCGGCCCGATCCGCGGCCGAGATTCCGGTGCTGATCCCCTCGGCGGCGTCCACCGACACCGTGTAGGCGGTCCCTTTCGGATCCTGGTTGACCTGCGTCATCGGCGGCAGTCGCAGCCGGTCCAGTGCGCTGCCGGTCATCGGTACGCACAGCACGCCGCTGGTGTGCCGGACCATGAAGCCGATGCACTCCGGCGTTGCCTTCTCGGCGGCCAGCACCAGGTCACCCTCGTTCTCCCGGTCCTCGTCATCGACCACGACGACCATCCGGCCCGCCGCGATCTCGGCCACCGCGAGTTCGATGCTCATGCTGACACCTCCTTCGTGATCCATACCTATAAGAAATATTTTCGATAGGTATGTCAACCGGGAGTCTCAGTCAGTGGGCGGTAAACGTTCACGTCCCGGAATTCGCGGGCATGGCGGAGTCGTAGTGTTCGTGGTGATGTGATCGGCGGTTTGCTACGGACTCAGCGTGGCGGTTTTGCCTTGGTAGAGCGGGCTTTCGTTCGCCTCGTCTTCTTGGCGAGCCCGTCCAGATCGGCAAGCAGATCGCGGGCGAAGTCTCGCTCTGCCTGGTAGTAGCGAGTGCACCAGCGCAGCACCGCGCCCGGATAGGCCCAGTCCGGATTGGACTCGGCGCCCTCCCGGTCGGCCTCTGCGCGCTCGCGCATCTTCTCCGCGTAGTCGATGTGCTCCTCGAGCATCTGGCGTAGCCGCGCGGGCTCGGCAAGGTTGCCCAGCCAGACCCGCAGCATGACGCTGTGTTTGAGCACCGGCGCCTCGACCGGAGCGTCGTTCACCCAGCGCGCGGCGGCCTCGCGACCGATTGGCGTGATCGCGTACATGCGTTTGCCGCGAAGGCCGTCGTCCTGGGTGATTGTGCGCGATTGCGCGTAGCCGAGTTTCTCCAGTCGTTTCAGTTCGGCGTAGATCTGGCTGTAGGACGGACTCCAGTAGAAGAACTGCAGGCTCCAGTCGGCCCACTTCTTGAGGTCGTAACCGGACAGCTCATCCGCGTGCGAGAGCATTCCCAGCACTGCCCAACTCGTCGGTGGCAGGTCGGGAACCTCGGTGGCGCGGTCGTTCTTCCGCTTGGCAGGCTGGGTCACGGTCGGACTATACCGCTTAGGCATACTCTGTGCCCGTCTGCGCCACTGAAGGCGGTGCGCTGCTACCGCCACATCTGGTGGCGGGGGAACAGGGCGCGGCTGGCCTCGCGCGCCACCTCGAGGATCATGCGTGCCAGGCGCTCCATGTTGAGCGCGCGCACCTGGCCAGACAGAGAGAGTGCCGCTGTGGCCGGTCCCCGTCCCTGCAGCGGTGCGGCGACGCAGGCGATCCCGGTCAGCGATTCCTCGTTGTCGACGGCTACGCCGTGCCGGAGCCGGATCTGGGTCAGTTCCTGGTGCAGGTCGTCGATATCGCTGATGGTGCGGGGCGTGAATCTGGGCAGCCGGGAGCGGAAGGTGGCATACACGGTGTTCGGGTCCAACGAGGCGAGCATGGCTTTGCCCACCGCGGTGCTGTGGGCAGGCATCCGGCCGCCCAGTCGCGTCGGCAGGTTCGCGGCGAATCGTCCGCCCGCCTTGTCGAGATAGACCACCTCCCGGCCGTCCAGTACGGCGAGATGCCCGACCAGGCCGGTGCGCTGGCACAGCTCGTGCAACAGCGGATTGACCACGTCGCGGACCTCGCTGTGATCAGCGGCGAGACCACCCAGCTCCAGGGGCCGCATACCGAGGCGGTAGCCACCCGCTGAGTGCGCCAGCCAGCGCAGCCGGATCATCTGGTCGAGGATGCGGTGCACCGTCGAGCGGGGCAGGCCGGTGCGTTCGGCAAGGGCCAGCAGCGTCAGGGTCGGTGTCGCGGAATCGAATGCGTCGAGGATCAGCGTCATCCGCTCGATCATCGAGGCGGGCGCTGAGGCCGATCGGACCACCGGCGGACGCTCCCGTCCGGCGAAGGGGTCGTCCGACGGGGCTTCGACCATCACTGGGACCGTCACGTGCCACCTCCATGTGTTGTATGAAGTTTAGAAGTATGTCTACTAGGTATGTCAAGCCCTGGCGATGAGGTGATGGGGAGAAGAACGGCCTGGCGGCCGTGCTCCCCATCACAGTGGCCTCTCTCGGCGCCGAACGAATCCCGGCAACTACGTAGGCGCTACGGATCTCCTCCCGCTGGCCGGACTTCGGCCTTGACAGCGGAGAAGTCGGGTGCCTGTAATGTTCATGACGAGTAGATATATGCCGGATAGAAATAATTCGGAGGTCGGCCGCATGGAGACCGCACTGCGGGTGGACACCGCGCCAAGCGAGGTCAATCGCATGAAGTCGGTGCTCGGCCGGTTCTGCACCGGCGTCACCGTCATCACCGCCCTGCGCGAGGGCGAGCCCGTCGGCTTCGCCTGCCAGTCATTCTCGGCGCTGTCGCTCGAACCGCCCTACATCTGCATCTGTCCCGGCAGAACGTCCACCACCTGGCCCCTGATCAGGGAGGTCGGCGAATTCTGCGTGAACATCCTGACTGTCGCCCAGGAGGAGCAGTGCCGGGCGTTCGCGAAGAGCGGATCGGACAAGTTCGCCGGCTCACGGTGGACCTCATCGCCCAACGGGTCACCGCTGCTGGAAGGGTCCATGGCCTGGATCGACTGCGCGCTGGAGCGTGAGGTCGACGGCGGTGATCACACGATCGCGATTGCCCGCGTCACAGACCTGTCCGTGCAGCGGGACGCGCCGCCGCTGTTGTTCTACCGGTCCGCCTTCGGCCGAATGGAGGCGTCGTGAGTGATCTCCCGGTCAGTGGGACTAACGCTTTCCGCGCCGCGGGGCGGACCCGAAGGATCGAAGCAACCCCGAGAGGTCGTGGAGGAAACGCGATGAGTCAGGTGAGCACGACCAACGGCGCTATCGACACCGACTGCGAAGTCCGGGTGATCGATGCCGGTGCTCCGCAGGCCAGGTACGCGCGGGGCTGGCACTGCCTCGGCCTCGCCGACACATTCAAGGACGGTAAACCGCACGCCATCACCGCGTTCGGCACCGAACTGGTGGTGTTCCAAGGAGCCGACGGCACGCTCAACGTGCTCAACGCCTACTGCCCGCACATGGGAGGCAACCTCGCCGACGGACAGGTCAAGGGCAACACCATCGCGTGCCCGTTCCACGACTGGCGGTGGAGCGGCAACGGCCGCTGCGCCGAGATCCCGTATGCCCGCCGGGTGCCGCCGCTGGCGCGCACAAGAGTCTGGCACACGGTGGAGGAGAACAAGCAACTGTTCGTCTGGCACGACCCGGAGGGCAATCCGCCGCCGTCGGAGATCACCGTTCCGCGCATCGAGGGCGCGTTCTCCGGCGAGTGGAGCGACTGGACATGGAACCAGCTGACGATCGACGGTGCCAATTGCCGCGAAGTCATCGACAACGTCGTGGACATGGCGCACTTCTTCTACGTCCACTACGCGTTCCCGACCTACTTCAAAAATGTCTTCGAGGGCAACATCGCCAGCCAGTACATGACATCGATCGGACGGGATGACGTGCAGGGCGAAATCGCCAAGGCCGCTGGCGGGAAGAACATCCTTCGCTCCGAAGCCTCCTACTACGGCCCCTCCTACATGATCGACCACCTGTGGAACGAGGTCGGGAACATCACGGTGGAGGCAGTGTTGATCAACTGCCACTACCCGGTCTCCCCGACCAGCTTCGTGCTCCAGTGGGGCGCGATCGTGAAGAAGCGGCCCGGGCTGCCCGGAGAGGAGGCCGACGCGATGGCGGCCCGGTTCGCCGGCGGACTGGGTAAGGGTTTCGAACAGGACGTCGCCATCTGGAAGCGCAAGACCCGGATCGACAACCCGTTGTTGTGCGAGGAGGACGGCCCGGTGTATCAGCTGCGGCGCTGGTACGAGCAGTTCTACGTCGACGTCGAGAATGTCACCGGCGAGATGACCCGCCGGTTCGAGTTCGAAGTGGACACCACGCGCGCTGTGAGCGCCTGGGAAGCTGAAGTCGCGGAGAATCTGGCCAAGCGGCCTGCCGAGACCGGGGCGTGAGGCCGTGCAGCCGGTCGAGTGCCAGATATGCGAAACCTCCGTCCTGGTGGAGAAGAACAGCCTCGCGCACACCAGCATCCAGTGGACCTCGATAGCGGGCAGCAGCTGCACCGAGTTCGCCGCAATGGTCGCGGAAGGCTCCGACAGTGCGCTCATTCCCACCTGCGTCCACCTGCGCGACAGCATCGAGCGTGCGGTAGCCGACGGTGCGCTCGACGTGCTCGACGCTCCGTTACGGAGTGGGCATGCCGGCCGCTGATATTCACCAACTGCGCGTCGCTGAGGTCATCCGCGAGACTCATGATGCGTATTCGCTGATCTTCGACGTGCCACCCGGCTTCGCTTATCAGCCGGGGCAATTCCTGACCTTGCGGATTCCACATGGCGCGGGCACGCTGGCGCGCTGTTACTCACTGGCCAGCTCTCCCCATGACGGAGGTGCGCCGAAGGTTACCGTTAAGCGCGTCGCGGACGGCCGCGCCTCGAACTGGATCTGCGACAACGTGATGGCAGGGTCCATTATGGACATTCTGCCGCCGTCAGGTGTGTTCACGCCTCGTTCGTTTGACGGCGACCTTCTACTGTTCGCGGGGGGCAGCGGCATCACCCCGGTGATCTCGATCGGGAAGTCCGCGCTGTCGCAGGGCACCGGCCAGGTCATGTTGGTCTATGCCAACCGCGATGAGCGATCGGTGATCTTCCGCGACGAACTCAACGCGTTGGCGCAGGCACACCCCGAGCGGCTGGTGGTCATCCACTGGCTGGAAAGCGTGCAGGGCCTGCCGACAACGCGCCAGTTGCAGCGGCTCGCCGCTCCGTTCACCGGCCGTGCGGCGTTCGTGTGCGGGCCGGGTCCGTTCATGCGGGCGGTGGAGGAGGCCCTCGGCGAGCTCGGCGTGCCGCGCGAACGCATTCATGTGGAGCGGTTCATCTCGCTGTCAGGTGATCCGTTCACCGCCACATCCACGGATACCGCGGAAGTCGCTGACGATTGCGTCTCGGTCGAGGTGGAGCTGGACGGTGATACTCACACCTATCCATGGCCCCGCAGCACACCCCTGCTCGACTTGCTACTCGCCAAAGGCCTTGATGCGCCGTACTCGTGCCGCGAGGGGGCCTGCAGTGCGTGTGCCTGCCGGGTTACCGACGGCGAGGTCAAGATGCTCCGCAACGAGGTGCTCGAGGAATCCGACCTCGCCGAGGGATACGTGCTGGCCTGCCAGGCGGTTCCGCTGAGCGAGACGGTGAAAGTCAGTTACTCATAACGAAAGGAAGACCGGCATGACGGACATCCGCTCGCTCGGTTACGTCAAGGTCGAGGTAAGCGACCCGGATGCCTGGCGCGCCTTCGCATTCGACGCGATGGGGTTCACCGAGGGCGCTGGCCCTGACCCCGACGTGTTGTATCTGCGCATGGACGAACGCTCGGCCCGAATCGTACTGGTGCCCGGCGAGGTGGACCGGGTGCTGGCCGTCGGTCTTGAGGTCCGCGATCACCACGCGTTGGCACGGGTGCAGGAAACGGTCGAGGCTACCGGAGCAGCGGTGAAGAACCTGTCCGTGGACGAGGCCGACGATCGTCGGGTCGAAGAGGCGATCACCTTCGAAGATCCGTCCGGCACCTCGCTGGAGGTCTTCCATGGACCCGTACTCGACCACAGCCCGGTAGTCACGCCGTATGCCAACCGGTTCGTCACCGGCGCGCTCGGCCTTGGCCACGCGGTATTGCCGGTTACCGACCTGGACGCCGCGTTCCGGTTCTACACCGAAGTCCTTGGTTTCTTGCCGCGCGGGGCCTTCCGGCTGCCCGCGCCTGCTGGGCAAAGCCCGCAGCGGGTTCGGTTCATGGGCGTCAACCAACGCCACCACAGTCTGGCGCTGATTCCCGCTCCGGATGGCACCGGGTCCGGCTTGATCCACATCATGGTCGAGGTTGAGCGGTTGGACGATGTCGGCCGCGCGCTCGATCGTGTCATCCGAGCTGGGTACCCGATCTCGTCGACTCTGGGACGGCACACCAACGACAAGATGATCTCGTTCTATGTACGCACACCGGGCGGCTGGGACCTCGAGTACGGCACCGATGGACTGCTGGTCGACGAAAGCCAGTACACCGCAGAGGAGATCACCGCGGACAGCTACTGGGGTCACGAGTGGTCGAGGGCTTGATGCTCGATCAGCGGCGGCGCGCCGCCGATCTTCTGCGCGAGGCGGAACTGCACCGCGCTCCGATCGACCCGCTGAGCGGGACCTTCCCCGACATCGACGTCGTCGACGCCTACGAGATCCAGCTCGCCAACATCAGGCATCGGCTGCACGCAGGCTCGCGGGTGGTGGGACACAAGGTCGGCCTGTCCTCCCTTGCGATGCAGCGGATGATGGGCGTCGACGAGCCGGATTACGGCCACCTGCTCTCGGACATGGCCCTGGACGAGTCCGTTCCGATCGCCATGGATCGGTACTGCCGGCCGCGGATCGAGGTGGAGGTCGGCTTCGTTCTGGGCGCGAGCTTGCCCGGCGCGAGATGCACCGAGCAGGACGTACTCGACGCGACCGAAGCCGTCGTACCCAGTATCGAGCTGATCGACAGCCGCATCCGGGCCTGGCAGATCGGGCTGGCCGACACGATCGCCGACAACGCGTCCTCAGCCGGATTCGTGCTGGGTGCCCAGCGTGTTCATCCGTCCGAAGTAGACCTCCGGGACATCGAAGCGGTGCTGTACCGGAACGGATCAGAGGAAGTGGTGCGCGGCCGGTCGGATGCGGTGCTTGGCAATCCGGTGACAGCGGTGTCCTGGCTCGCCCGCAAGGTCGCCTCCTTCGGCGTGCGCCTCGAAGCCGGGCACGTCGTGCTGCCCGGTTCGTGCACCCGGGCGGTGGACGTCGCATCGGGGGAGCGCTACCGCGCGGAGTTCACCGGTCTCGGCTCGGTCTCGGTGTCGTTCACGTAAGGACTGCACTTTACGTGTTGATCGACGACCATGTCGTTCCGGCTGGCGTTGGTCGTGGCCGCCGTCCTGGTTCGACCACCTGTGGATCACCGATTGTGATCCGTCACCATAACCACGGTAGGCGGTGCCGGACGAGCAGGTGCCGCACGAATACGGCTACCAGATCCATTCTGGACGCCGGCTGCCCGTGAGCGGAAACCACTTCGCCGCGCGGGCCACAAGCGGACATTGTGGCTATGCCCAGGAAAGCACTGTTTCCGATCGTGGTCCCTCCGCGAGCAGGCTGGAATGCGTCACAGCAGACCTCGAACTAGGAGGACGTACACATGACAGTTCAGGCAGAGGTGGTCGCGACCGACCCACGCGACAAGGTCGCGCTGGTGGTCGGTGGTACCCAGATCGCTTGCTACCATCGGTCGGCTCCCACAATTGCCCGTACGTACGGGCGAATGAAGTGGCGAACGCCGTGAAGGGTCGAGGAGGAAGCGGATGCCAGCCGGGAGACCTGCTGGAGCACGGGCCGGTGGCAGATCGCAGGAGATCCTGGCCACCTTCACGCGACACGTCGCCGAGCGCGGGTACGACGGAACCAATTTCGGCGACATCGCCTCGGAGTTGGGCATGTCGAAGGGGACGATCGTCCATCACTACGGCACCAAGGACCGGCTTCTCGCCGCGCTGCACGAGGGTTATATGACGCGGCGACTGGCCGAAGCCCGGCTGCTGATCGAGCGAACCAGTTCGCCTGGGGAGCAGTTGGCCGGGTTGCTGTACGCCTTCATGCTCTATCAGGTCGAAGATCGCGAAGCCACCGTCGCGTTCCAGCGTGAGGTCGTGCGCATCGCTCGTCACGAGGCGGGGAGGCAGCTCCGGGACGAGTATCTCGACCTGGTCCGCGGTGTGGCCGGTGCCGGTGTCGCGCAGGGGGTGTTCCGCTCCTGCGACGTCGAACTGCAGACCCTGCTGCTGATGGGAGCGGCCCAATGGGCGTGGACATGGTTCGACCCCGGAGGGGCCAAGACCGTGGAAGAGGCTGGCGCGGCACTGGTCGATCTGGTGCTGGGCGGGATGCTCGCGCGGCGGACGCGGCTGCGCGACCTTGCCGACCCGAACGGCCGGGTCGCGGCGCTGGTCCGTGAGTGCATCGCCGACGTCGCGAGCACGGAGACCCGTTAGGCACTCGCGGAAGCTTGCGCGCGTCATGCCGCACGTCTATATTAATTGACCGTACGTACGGCCTATACATTGGCCCGTTCGAACGGGTCCGTTCGACCGGAGGAGCGACATGGCGGCACAGCGCACCCACATCACCGACATCGTGCGGCGATGGGAGCAGGAAACCCCGGACCGGGAAGCGATCCGGAGTGACGAAGGCAGTTGGACGTGGTCGGAATGGGCCGCGCGCATCCGCCGCGGGGCCTCGGCCCAGCTCGCTGCCGGTCTCCGTCCCGGTGATCGGGTCGCCTACCTGGGGAAGAACCACCCGGCATGCCTGGAGACCACCCTCGCCTGTGCGTGGGCAGGCACAGTCAACGCGGTCGTCAACTTCAGGCTCGCCGCCGACGAGCTGGCGTACGTGGTCAACGACGCTCAAGCTCGGCTGCTCTTCGTCGGCGCCGAGTTCCTGCCTGTCTTCGAAGGGATCCGCGGGAAGCTGCCCACGGTGGAGCAGGTCGTGGTGGTCGGCGGGGAGTCCGACACCTACGAGGCCTGGCTTGCGGCGGGGAATGCGGCCGCGCCGGACCGTACCGCTACGCCGGACGAATGCTTTCTGCAGCTCTACACCTCGGGGACCACCGGGCTTCCCAAAGGCGCGATGCTCACCCACCGGAGCATGGCGGCTCACACCTTGGCGGCGGCGCCGGCGTTCGGCTACACGCAGGGCAGCGTGAACCTCGTCGCGCTGCCGCTGTTCCATGTCGGCGGCACCAGTTGGGCTTTGCTGAGCATGTGCTCGGGTGGCCGGACGATCATCGTCGGCGACGTCGTTCCCGAGCGACTGCTGGACCAGATCGTCGCCGAACGGGTCAGTCACGCGTTCCTGGTTCCCGCTGTGTACGGGATGCTGCTCGCCGTGCCCGATGTGGCGATGCGGGACTACTCCAGCGTGCGCTGCCTCGGCTACGGAGGTTCCCCAATGCCCCTACCCCTGCTCGAACGGTGTCTCCAGGTGTTCGACGTCGACTTCTTTCAGGTCTACGGCATGACCGAGATGTCCGGGGTGTTCAGCATCCTCCCGCCCGCCGATCATCGGGACGATATCCACCGGGAACGGCTGGGTTCGGCGGGAAAACCGATCCCGGGTGTCGAGGTGAAGGTGGTCGACCCGCATACGCTGGAGGAGCTCCCTGCCGGATCCCTGGGAGAATTCTGGGTGCGTTCCGCGCAGCACATGTCCGGCTATTGGGGTCGGCCCGAGGCAACCGCGGACGTGCTCGGTGAGGACGGATGGCTGCGCACCGGTGACGCGGGCCGGCTCGACGAAGCCGGATACCTCTTCGTCGAGGACCGGATCAAGGACGTGATCATCTCGGGCGGCGAGAACATCTATCCCGCCGAGGTGGAACGGACCCTGGTCGGACATCCCTCGGTCGCCGAAGTCGCCGTGATCGGCGTGCCCGACGAGCGGTGGGGTGAAGCGGTGAAAGCGGTCGTGGTGGCGACGGCAGGAGCCGTCCTCGACGAGCAGGAGCTGATCGCTTTCTGCCGGGACCGAATCGCCGGCTACAAGTGTCCGAAGTCGATCGACGTGGTCGATGTCCTGCCGCGCACCCCGACAGGCAAGCTGCTCAAGCGAGAACTGCGCGCGCCCTACTGGGCCGCTGGGGACAGGCAGATCTAGTACAGCGCTTCAGGTGCAGTTTTCAATGCAGGACCTCGCTCTTGGTGTATGAGGACATCGAGGCGGCACAACAGCATCTGGTCCGTGTGTTCGGCCTCGGCGCGGGTCGGCTCGATCGTGACGAGGAGGGTCGTGTCGTGCACGCCGAAGTCGAGGCTGGGGACGTAGTCGTCTGGCGGCACCGGGTCGCACCGGACTTCGGCCGATCGTCACCGATCACCCTCGCCACTGACAAAGTTGACGGCCGACGATTCCCACGACGTTGAGACCACCGCAGCTCCGGGTCACTTCTGCGATATCGATGGCTTCATGCAAGGTGGCGGCGTCGAAGTTTCCTTGGTGCAGGTGGGACAGGGTGTGGTTGCCGAGCACGGACGTGTTCTGCGCCCGAAGTTTGGCACTCAGGCAGGCACCAAAGGCGTGGCAGGCGTTCGGCTCGGCCGACGACCCGGAGTCGCCCACGACAGTCCACAATGGAATGTGGTTCTGTTTGGCACGCCCGCGTCGACCGGGGCGACCACCACCGATCAGGCCGCCACCGGCATCCTCTCCAACGGCATCCTGCCGGAGGCTACCTGGACACACCCAACCGCGGCATCTCCAACGCGCTACTGGTGTCCGGAGCGCACAGCGCCACCGGCCATCCGGTCGCGGTGTTCGGCCCCCAGACAACCGAACCCGGAGTGAGACGACAAGCTCAGAGGTCGCGCCGGATTAGTGAGGGCGCAGTGGGGTCGACGAACGTGGGGCGCGGTTCAGAACGGCGGTGTGTCGTCCATTGTGGATGGTGGTGGCCCGGTGCCGTCTGGGCGCGTTCGTTGGGGTTCTGGTTCGTCGATCGGTTCGGGTTGGGCCAGTCGTGGGGGGCTGGATCGGTGCCGCTTGCCGGTGGGGGTGGTGATGATCAGGTCGCCGTGGGTCATCTGGAAGTTCCAGCCGGGCCGGTCCTTGAGCCGGTGGTGGCGGCGGCACAGCGAGCAGAGCAGGCATTCTGCGGTGTCGCCGCCCTTGCCCCAGTCGTGGTTGTGGTCCAGGTCGCATTTGCGGGCGGGCCGGCGGCAGCCGGGCACCCGGCAGCGCTGGTCCCGCACCCGGACGTACTCATCCAGTTGGGTGGGGGGTGTGTAGCGGGTGCGGCCGACCTCGAGGAGCTGCCCGGTGGCGGGGTCGGTGAGCAGCCGGCGCCAGGTGGACGTGGGGTCGGTGGCCAGCTGGCGGGCGATGTGGGCGGGGATCCAGCCGTAGCCTTCCAGATCCGCCGGTAGTTCGGAGGTCCCCAGGAGGGTGGTGACCGGGACGGTCACGTTGACCTGCACCGAGGCCTTGCTGTGGTTCTTGCCCAGCAGCAGGTCGGCGAACACGTCGGCGCGGATGGCGTCCATGGACCGCTCGTCGCGGCGGGTCTTGATGGATTTGGCGATGGCGTCGATCCGGGCATAGATGGAGCAGGCCACCTCCGCCGGCAGGTAGGCGGACAGGTGCGCCATGGAGTCCTCGGCGGGGATCAACTCGACCTTGCGGTCTTTGCGGCGCCGCTCGGCGCGGCGGGCCGCGCCGTCCGGGTCGAGGGCGTCGACCTTGTGCCGCGCGGATTGCTGGATCGCGGTGGCGTCCCGCCCCGCGACCCGGGAGTCC
>JBOHER010000401.1:0-10800 GCA_050701115.1 Haloechinothrix sp.
GCGCCAAACCTTTCGTTCGCCGCTGCGACTGCGGCATCGCGGGCGTCGGTGGCCTCTTCCACGGTCAGCGTTCGCGCCGGGTCGCGGAAACGCAGCTTGTACGCCAGCGACCGCTTGCCCGCGCCGACCTGGTCACCGGTGTAGACGTCGAACAGCGCGACGTCTTCGAGCAGCTCGCCACCGCCACGGCGCAAGGCGGCAGCCACCTCCGCCGCGGGCACCTCGGCGTCCACCACCAGGGCGACGTCCAGCAGCACCGGCGGATACGGCGACACCGACGGCGCAGGCCTGCGGTCGGTCAGCGGGATCGCGTCCAGGTCCAGCTCCATGGCCACAGTGCGCTTCGGCAGGCCGAGCGCCTCGACCACCTTCGGGTGCAGTTCTCCCGCGTGCCCCACCGGCCAGTCACCGACCAGCAGCTGGGCACACCGGCCTGGGTGCCACGGCATCAGGTCGGCCGACCGTACGTCCAGTTCCACACCCGCAGCCGCGGCCACCCTCCGGGCAGCCTGCACCGCGTCGCTCCACCCGGCCGCCTCGCCCGCACCCCACCAACCGGCACGCTGCCGCTGCCCGGTGAGCACCACCGCCACGTGCAGTGGCTGGGCGGGCACCGCACCCTCAAGGGCGGCGACTTCCTGGTCGGTCGGCCGCTGCCGCACATCGGGGTCAGGCACAGTAAGCCCGGACGCGTGCGGCAGCACAACCTGTCCGATGTGGAACAGCGACAGGTCGCGGAACCCCCGCGACACATTGCGCAGTGTCGTCTCAAGCAAACCCGGCAACAGCGTGGTGGCCAGTTCGTTCTTGTCGGCTTCCAGTGGGTTGAGCACCGTGGCCGTCTTCCTGCGCACGTCATCCTCGGTGAGCCCGAAAGCGTCCCACACCGAGCCGGAGACGAACGGGAACGGCAGCACCTCGACGTAGCCTGCCTCGGCGAGTGCCCAGGAGACCGCTCGCTTCCTGCGCTGGGTGCCGGTCAGCCCAGCTCCAGCGGGTGCGGTGGGCAGCTCGGATGGGATGCTGTCGTATCCCTCCAGCCGCAGCACCTCCTCGACCAGGTCCGCGGGCTGCACCAGATCCGACCGCCAGCTCGGCGGCTCGGCGATCACCAGCGCGGTGCCGTCCTCGGCGGTGTCAATGGTGACCTTGCACCCGATCTTGCTGAGCCGACGCACCGTCACGCCACGCTCATAGCGCACCCCCGCGGTCCGATCCGGCAACCCGATCGGCATCGAGATGGCGGGCATCGCCTGGTAACCGCCCTCGTCGGTGCGACCGGGTTCGATGGTGCCGCCACCGAACTCGTGCAGCAGCCGCGCGGCCAGCTCAACGGCAACAGGGGGCAGTGCCGGGTCGGTGAACCGCTCGAACCGCTTGGCCGCCTCGGAGAACAGCTTGTGCCTGCGCGCCGTCCTGCTGATCGAAGGCGGGTCCCAGTGCGCACCTTCCAGCAGCACGTCGGTGCTCTCCGGGGTGATCTCGGTACCCGCCCCACCCATCGTTCCTGCCAACGAGACCACGCCGGAATCGTCGGCGATCACCACGTCGTCAGCGTCGAGTTCACGTTCCACATCGTCCAAAGTGGTCAGTTTCTCGCCCGCATTCGCTCGGCGAACCACCAGATCGCCTTTGACACTGCCGGTGTCGAAGGCGTGCAGCGGCTGCCCCAGCTCGAGCATCACGTAGTTGGTGACATCCACCGCGAGCGAGATCGACCGGATCCCGGCCAGCATGAGCCTGCGCCGCATCCACCACGGGGTGGGTGCGGCGGCATCCAAACCGGTCACCCGGCGCACGACGAAGCGACCACACCCGGCCGGGTCCTCGATCCGCACCGGCCAGGCATCGCCATCTGCCTCGGGCAGCTCGCGCCGCCCGGGGTCGCTGAACGGCGCGTCCAGCGCACAGGCCAGTTCGCGGGCAAGCCCACGCACCGAAAGGGCGTACCCCCGATCGGGGGTCGGCACGAGGTCGAGCACGGTGTCGTCAAGGCCAAGGCCTTCGCGTGCGTCATCGCCCGGCATGCCGCTATCCGGCGGCAGCACCAGAATGCCCGCGTGGTCGTCACCGAGGCCGAGCTCCCGGGCGGAGCAGATCATGCCCTCGCTGAGGTGACCGTAGGTCTTGCGCTCGGCCATGGTGAAGTCGCCGGGCAGCACGGCACCGGGCAGTGCGACGACGACAAGGTCGCCGTCCGCGAAGTTCGTCGCACCGCACACGATTCCGCGCGTAGCCGGACCGGGTTCGCCCGCCTCCGGGGTCTCCCCCACATCAACCCGGCAGTACCTGATCGGCTTCTTGAAGTCGGTGAGTTCGGTGATCTCCGCGACCCTGCCGACCACGAGCGGGCCGCTGACCGGCCCGAGCGGAGCCACATCCTCGACTTCCACCCCGACCCGGACCAACGCGTCGACCAACTCCTGCGCGCCGACGTCAGAGTCCAGCCCGAGATGCTCGGTCAGCCAGCTGATGGGAACTCGCATTCACGCCTCCATAGCTTGCGGGACACCCGCACCCGGTCGGCCATGATCGCTCATTCACGCCTCCGTTCCGAAGGGCAGGGTGAACCGTACATCACCCTCGACCATGTCACGCATATCAGGAAGGCCGTTGCGGAATTGCAGGGTGCGTTCCAGGCCCATGCCGAACGCGAAGCCCGAGTAGACCTCGGTGTCGACGCCGCACGCGCGCAGGACGTTCGGGTTGACCATGCCGCAGCCACCCCACTCCACCCAGCCTGGGCCGCCCTTCCTCTCCTCGAACCACACGTCCACCTCGGCGGACGGCTCGGTGAACGGGAAGAAGTGCGGGCGCAGGCGAGTCGTGGACTTCTCGCCGAACATGGCCCTGGCGAACGCGTCCAGCGTGCCCTTCAGGTGGGCCATGGTGATGCCCTTGTCCACCGCGAGGCCTTCGACCTGATGGAACACCGGGGTGTGCGTCGCGTCCAGCTCGTCGGTGCGATAGGTCCGGCCTGGGCACACCACGTACACCGGAGGCTCGCGGTGCAGCAGCGTTCGTGCCTGCACCGGCGAGGTGTGCGTGCGCAGCACCAGCCGGGAGTCCTCAGGGGCGATGTAGAAGGTGTCGGCCAGCAGCCGCGCGGGATGGTCCTTGCCGAAGTTCAGCGCGTCGAAGTTGAACCACTCGGCCTCGAGTTCCGGCCCCTCGGCGACCTCGTATCCCATCCCGATGAACACGTCGGAGACGCGCTCGGCCAGCAGAGTCATGGGGTGCCGCGCCCCGCGCGGGACCCGGTCCCAGGGCAGCGTGACATCCACGGTCTCCTCGCGCAGCACCCGCTCGTCGCGTTCGGCCTGCAGTTGCCCACACCGCTCGTCGAACGCCGACCGGACCGCCACCCGAGCATCGTTGACCCGCTTGCCCGCGTCGGCCTTCTGTTTGCCGGGTAGCGACCCGATCGCCCGGCGGGCCAGCGCCAACGGGGCGTTATCGCCGAGGTGCGCGGGCTTGACCGCCGCCAGCGCATCAAGGTCGGCCGCCTTGCCGAATTCGGCGACGGCGTTCTCTACCGCCGAGGTGAGCGTCGCCTCCGCCAGCGCGTCTGAGTCCTGCTCGTCTTCTGCTCCGGACATCGCGTTGTCACTCCTCGGCGCTTCTAGGTGTCCACGGCAAATCGTGCCGTATGGCAGGTCACGCGCGGTTACCGCCCCTGCTTGAGTGTTGGGTCATCGCGCTCGCGTACAGGCACACCGCCGCGGCGGTCGCCAGGTTCAGGCTTTCCGCTGCCCCGTACAGCGGCACCCGGACCGCCTCGTCCACCCCGCTCAGCACCTCAGCGTCCAGACCGTGTGCCTCGTTGCCGAACACCCACGCGGTCGGCTCGGCCAGCGTGCGGACCATGCTGAGATCATGGTCGGCGTGCCCGTCGGCCGCGACCAGCCGCAGGCCCGCTCCTCGGCACGCGCGGAACACCGCGTCGAGATCTCGGGCACGCGCGATCGCCAGATGGAACAGGCTGCCCGTCGACGCCCGGACGCACTTGCCGTTGTGCGGATCGACGGCGTCGCCTGCGAACACCACCGCATCGGCTCCCGCGGCATCGGCGGCTCGCAGCACCGTGCCCGCGTTCCCGGGGTCAGCGATGCCCGCGAGCACGGCCACCAACCGAGGTGAGCCGCCCAGTGCTTGATCCAACGGAACGTTCAGGCTGTCGCAGACAGCCAGAATGCCTTGCGGCGTCACGGTTTCCGACAGCATCGTCGCAGCACGTTCGGTGATCTCCGAAACCTGCACACCCGCGGCCGCAGCCTGCGCGACCAGCTCGGCGTTGCGGTCGGCCGCGGTCGCCGTGACGAAGATTTCGTGCACCCGCTCGGGTCTCCGCACGGCTTCGCGGACGGCCTGAGCGCCCTCAGCGATGAACCGATCCGCACGGTCGCGGCCGGAGCGAGTGGTCAATCTCCGCGCAGCAACGACCCGGGGCGTCTTGTGGGTGAAAAGACCGTCCCCGGGTCGTTGGCTCGGCACGGACTCGTTCAGGCCTGCGCGGGCACGTTCTGCTTGGCGAGGGTGGCGAGGGCGGTGAACGCCGCCTCGTCTGTCACCGCCAGCTCGGCGAGGATCTTGCGGTCGACCTCGACACCGGCGACCTTCAGGCCCTGGATGAACCGGTTGTAGGTGATGCCGTTCGCCCGCGCTGCCGCGTTGATACGGGTGATCCAGAGCTGGCGGAAGTCGCCCTTACGCGCCCGGCGGTCCCGGTAGGCGTAGTTGAGCGAGTGGAGCGTCTGCTCCTTGGCCTTGCGGTACAGCCGCGAACGCTGGCCGCGGTAGCCGCTGGCCAGTTCGAGAGTTGCGCGACGCTTCTTCTGGGCGTTGACCGCCCGCTTGACGCGTGCCACGGGTCCATCCTGTCGATTAGGGGGCGCCGAGCGCCCCAGTGGTCGGTGCGAGTTGGTACGAGCTCAGCGGCCGAGCAGGCGCTTGACCCTGCCCACGTCGTTAGCCGCAACCTCGCCGGTGCCCTCGAGGCGACGGGTCACCCTGCTGGACTTCTTCTCCATCAGGTGGCGACGACCTGCCTTCTGGCGGCGGATCTTGCCGCTACCGGTGACCCGGAACCGCTTCGAGGCACCGCTGTGCGTCTTCTGCTTCGGCATGTGTTGTCCTCTTTCGTGCGGCAGTACGCCAGTTTCCCGGCGTACTGCTAGAGCGTCAGGCGGTACTCGACCGCCCGTCAGGATTCGGCGGCGTCCTTGCTCGCCTTGGGCTTGGCTTTCACGTTCTTGTGCGGCGCCAGCACCATGATCATGTTGCGACCGTCCTGCTTCGGGGATGACTCCACGAAACCGAGGTCGGCGACATCGTCGGCCAGCCGCTGCAGCAGGCGGAAACCGAGTTCCGGACGCGACTGCTCGCGGCCACGGAACATGATCGTGACCTTGACCTTGTTGCCCGCGTTGAGGAAACGGGACACGTGCCCCTTCTTCGTTTCGTAGTCGTGCGGGTCGATCTTCGGCCGGAGCTTCTGCTCCTTGATCACGGTCATCTGCTGGTTGCGGCGCGACTCACGGGCCTTCTGCGCACTCTCGTACTTGAACTTTCCGAAGTCCATGAGCTTCGCCACCGGCGGGCGTGCCTGGGGGGCGACCTCAACGAGGTCGAGGTCCGCTTCTTGAGCCAGGCGAAGAGCGTCCTCGATACGGACGATGCCTACCTGCTCACCGTTCGGTCCGACGAGCCGAACCTCGGGAACGCGGATGCGCTCGTTGATGCGCGTGTCGGAGCTGATGGGGCCTCCTTGGTCCGAGTGTTTCTCCCGCCTCGACACCGGCTGTGTCTCGGCTGTCCTGTGACCCGGGGCCCCAAATACCTCGGGCCCCACTGCCTGGACGGCTGCGGGGCCCTGTTTCCGATCGACGCCCAATGACATTGGGCGCCTCCGCCAACCGCCGGAGCGATTCGCGGGACCGGACCCGGACACCTGTACGGTGACTCGGGTGGGAGCGGGGCTCCACTTGCTTACCCCCCGATCGCTCGAGGGCTGGTCGCTCGTGGCAGGGTACCAGACGTGGTAGAGAACGCTTCCGAGTCACCCGATTATTCCCAGCAAGCCGGACCGGATACGCGCGATCTTGCCAGCATTCCCAGCGTCGAGGTCATCAGCCGGGCCGCGGTCATGTTGCTGTCGGCGTCCGCTGAGCGCCTCGGTCTCGCCGACACCGACCCGGACAGCAGCCCGCACCGGGACCTCGATGAAGCCCGCCGCTTGATCACCGCCCTCGCCGGTCTGGTGACTGCATCGGCCGAATACCTCGGCGCGCACGCCGGCCCGCTGCGGGAGGGTCTGCAGTCGGTGCAGAAGGCATTCCGGGAGGCGTCGGCCGTTCCCGACGAACCCGGCAAGGGCCCCGGCGAGAAGTTCACCGGGCCGGTCTACTGAGCTGACGGCCTCGCCCAGCAGTACCGCAGCTCGGGCCTGCCGACCTGGCCGTACTGCGGCTTGCGTTCGGCCAACCCGTTGTCGGCCAGGTATTCGAGGTACCGGCGCGCGGTCACTCTGGACACGCCGACCCGGGTCGCCGTCGCACCCGCGGAGAGGCCCTCGGCCGATTCTCGCAGCGCCTCGGTGATGGCGTCGAGGGTGGCCGCGCTCATCCCTTTGGGCAGCGCAGGGTTGTGCACGCTGCGCAGCGCGCCCAGCATCCGGTCGATATCCGCCTGGTCTGCTACCGCACCCGTGCCGTGCACGTTCTGCCGGTACCGGGCGTAGCTGTCCAGCTTCGCGCGCAGCGATGCGAAGGTGAACGGCTTGAGCAGGTACTGCACGATCCCGGCGGACACCGCCGCTTTGACCACGGCCAGGTCCCGAGCCGAGGTCACCGCGATCACGTCGACCGACTTGCCCGCCGCCCGCAGGGCTCGGCACAGCGCGAGGCCGTGGGTGTCCGGCAGGTAGAAGTCGAGCAGGATCAGATCGACCGAGTGGTGCTCGAAGAACCGCATCGTTTCTGCGCCTGAGTGCACCACACCGGAGACGGAGAACCCGGGTACCCGTTCGACGTAGAGCCGATGCGCCTGGGCTGCGACCGGCTCGTCCTCGACCACCAGCACGCTGATCATGCGTTGTCCCGCGTTTGCGCGGTCAGCGGCAGCCGTACGGTGAACACGGCTCCGTCCTCGCCCGCCACATCGATGATCCCGCCGTACCGCCGCACCGTCTGACCGACCAGCGCGAGACCGAGGCCGTGACCCACTGGCCCGCCCTCGGTCTTGGTGGACCAGCCGCGCCGGAAAATCTCGGCCACCCGATCGGGGTCGATGCCCGGTCCGGTGTCGGCCACCCGCAGCAGCAGGGCCTCGCCGACGCTGCGCACGGTGACCGTCACCTTCGGCTTCCCGGGACGGCCCGCGACGGCATCCATCGCGTTGTCGATCAAGTTGCCGAGGATGGTGACCAAGTCACGCGGATCGATCCCGTCCGCACCGTCGACCACCGCGCTGTCCTGGTAGCTGGTGTCCGGAGTCACCACCAGTTCGATTCCCCGTTCGCTCGCCTCGGCCGATTTGCCCAGCAGCACCGCGGCGACCACCGGATCGGACACAGCGCCCACCACCAGGTCGGTCAGCTGCTGTGCGACGGCGAGCTCGGTGGTGGCGAATTCGACCGCTTCGTCGGCTCGACCGAGTTCCACCAGGGACACCACGGTGTGCAGCCGGTTCGCCGCCTCATGCGCCTGGGAGCGCAACGACTCGGCCAGTCCGCGCACGGTGTTGAGCTCTCCGGTCAGGTTCTGCAACTCGGTGTGATCGCGCAAGGTCACCACATTGCCCATCGCCCTGCCCCTGGATCGCACGGGTGCGGTGTTCACCACCAGGACCCGCTGGTCGGTCACGTGGATCTCGTCGGTGCGGGCATCAGGTGAGGTGAACGCCGCGGCGAGCTCGGCTGTGAGTCCGAGTCCGGTGATCGCGACGCCCTCAGCCCTGTCCGGCAGGTCGAGCAGCTCGCGGGCCGCATCGTTGCACAGGCCCAACCTGTCGTCGGCGTCGACCAGCACGAGCCCTTCCCGCACGGCGTGCAGGATGGCCGCGTAGTACTCGAACATGCGGGTCAACTCGACCGGCCCGACCCCGCGGGTCTGCCTGCGCAGCCGGGCGCTGACCAGGTACGCGCCCAGCACGCCGACGACGAGCACCGCGCAGGCGACCGCGAGCAACGGCAGCAGGCGCTCGTTCAGTTCGGCGGACACCGCCGCAACGGTGATCCCCACGCTGACCAGCGCGGTGACCGTGCCGTTGTTGTCGAACACCGGGACCACGGCGCGAATCGACGGTCCGAGCGTGCCGGTGTAGGTCTCGGTGAACTGCCGCCCGCGGAGAGCCTGTTCGGTATTGCCGATGAACCTGCCACCTATCCGCTCCGGATCCGGTAGCGGATCCGATCGGTGCTCATGATGGTGATGAAGTCGACCTCGGTGTCTTGCCGGACGCGCTCGGCGAACGGCTGCAGGCGGGCGCTCGGGTCCTCGGTCTCCAGTGCCGTCAGCACGGCGGGTGAGTCGGCGACGCTGAGCGCTACCGCGGTCGACTTCTCCCGCGCCGAGTCTTCGGTGGCGCGCGCCGCCTGCAGGTAGGCGAACACCGCGCCGCCCGCGACCAGGACGGTCACGATCACCAACTGCAGCACGAGCAGTTGCCGAGCGACGCTCCATCGCTCTTCGCGGCCGCGGGCTGGCATCGTCACTCCTTCCGGCTGGGCCTGATCCAGAACTGTGCCGGCGAACGAAATGAACATAACCGTGACCCAGGCCATACCGTCACCGGATAGTGCTCTCCGACCCCACCGCACAGTGCGGACCAGCGAGACACACCAGGAGGCAACGGTGCCTAGCGAGCGGACCACCGCCGAAACCGGGCAAACGCCACGACGCCGCGATCGAATGCACTACCTATACGTTGCCGTGATTGCCGCCGTCGCGCTCGGCGTCATCACCGGCTTCGCGTTCCCCGACTTCGCCGCCGAGCTCAAGCCGCTCGGCGCGGCCTTCGTCAACCTGATCAAGATGATGATCAGCCCGATCATCTTCTGCACGATCGTCCTCGGTATCGGATCGGTGGCCAAGGCCGCGAAGGTGGGCAAGGTCGGCTTGCTCGCCATCACATACTTCCTCGCGATGTCCACGGTCGCTCTGGTCATCGGGCTGGTGGTGGGTAATCTGCTGGACCCGGGGTCGGGCATGCGGCTCGATCCCCAGGATGCGGCGGCGGCTCAGGAACAGGCTCAGGGCGCGGCCAGCACGACCGACTTCCTGCTGGGCATCATTCCGGAAAGCCTGGTGTCCGCGTTCACCGAAGGCTCCGTGCTGCAGACCCTGCTGGTGGCGCTGCTAGCCGGTTTCGCGCTGCAGAAGCTGGGGCCGGCAGGCGAGCCGATCCGGCGTGGCGTCGAGCACGCCCAGCGGTTGATCTTCCGAATCCTCGCCATGATCATGTGGGCGGCTCCGGTCGGCGCGTTCGGCGCAATCGCCGCCGTGGTCGGTGAAACCGGCTGGGATGCGCTGAAGAGCCTCGCCGTGATTATGCTCGGCTTCTACGCGACCTGCCTGATGTTCGTCTTCGGCGTGCTCGCCGCGGTGCTGTGGTTCGGTGCCCGCGTCAACCTGTTGCGCCTGCTGCGTTACCTGGCACGGGAGTTCCTGCTGATCCTCTCGACGTCGTCGTCGGAGTCGGCGCTGCCCAGGCTGATCGCCAAGCTGGAACACCTCGGGGTGAGCAAGCCGGTCGTCGGCATCACCGTGCCGACCGGGTACTCGTTCAACCTGGACGGCACCGCAATCTACCTGACCATGGCGACGCTGTTCATCGCCGCGGCCCAGGGAAGCCCACTTTCGCTTGGCGAGCAGATCGGGCTTCTGGTCTTCATGGTCATCGCCTCGAAGGGTGCCGCCGGAGTGACCGGTGCTGGACTGGCGACGCTGGCGGGCGGGCTGCAGACCCACCGTCCGGAACTGGTCGACGGTGTCGGTTTCATCGTCGGTATCGACCGGTTCATGTCCGAGGCCCGCGCGTTGACCAACTTCGCGGGCAACGCGGTGGCCACGGTGCTCATCGGATCGTGGACAAAGGAGTTCGACCGCACGCAGGCGCGGCGGGTCTTCGCCGGCCAGGACCCGTTCAACGAAGCCACCCTGCTCGACGACCACGAGCAGGAGTCGGCGCAGGCAACGCAGCGGGCGGCCGACTATGCGGCAAGCGAGCGCCCGAGGGAAATGGTGGGAGCCAGCGCTTCCTGATCGATCACCCTGATACGGCGAGGTGGGCGCGCAATCCGCGCTCACCTCGCCGCATCATGGCCGCGTGGTTGGCGCGCAGCAGCGGACGCAACACTGGCTGAATGCGCCGCAGGGTCTTCTTGGTGATCATCACTTCCTGCGCGATGACGATGATCGATCGGTCACCGCGCTGTTCCACCGTCGCTCCACAGAACCCTTCGAGGTCGCCTGCCAGGTCGACCCGGAGCCGTCCACCATGCTGATCCTCTACTGACCGGCGCAACCGCAGTGCCAGGGAGTACGGCAACACGGATCGGCACAGCACATCCGCGGTATGGTCGTCCAGCTGGCGCACAGAGCGCACATAGGGCCACCATGCCGGGTACGAGCGCAGGTCGGCGAGCGCGACGAACACCTGCACCGCAGGCGCGTCGACCGCCCACACGTTCCGGAAGTGGTAGTGGCTCACACCCGTCAGCCTAGCGCCGCAGCTGGCCCCGCTTGGGGGCGCCTGGTCCGGTATGAAGGGAGCTTTAGTGCGCATGATGCGCACTAAAGC
>JBOHER010000402.1:0-6821 GCA_050701115.1 Haloechinothrix sp.
GCCGGCGTCAACCCAGGTCCGCACCTCCACCGTGGGTTTGTCCGCGTAGCGCGCACCGGTCCACTCCCTCGCTCCGGCCTCCCGATCTCCGCGCAACCGCCCGCACAGCACGCCTCTGGCCGCTGGAGTTGCGTAAATAGACTCGCACTGTCGGGGCCTTCAGGTGGGCGAGAACCTCCTCCGCACGTCGGGGCGTCGCCTGAGCTTCTCCGGGTGTCCCGGCCCGATCCGCGCGCTGGTGTCCTCGGCGCGCATCGGCTCCCGGCATGCCGCGCAGACGACTTCGGCGTGGCTGTCGTGCCCGCACCGGTCATGGTGGAAGGTGATCGGCGCGCCTTCCTCGCCCGCGAGCCAGCGGTCGCCCCACCGCGACATCGCCAGCAGAACACCGTAGAAGTCCCGGCCTTTCTCGGTCAGCACGTACTCGTAGCGTTTCGGCGCGCTCGTGTAGAGCTGCCTCTCCAGCAAGCCCTCGGCGACCAGTCGGCGCAGCCGGTCGGTCAGCGTGTTGCGGGCGATACCCAGCCCCTGCTGGAACTCGTCGAACCTGCGGATCCGGTGAAAGGCCTCCCGCAGCACCAGCGGCGTCCACCAGTCACCCAGCAGGTCCACGGTCCGCGGCGCGGCGACCGAACGATCGTGACCTTGAATCAGCCGCGTCTAGTTGGACACGATAACCCCGTCTAGTTGGACACAATAACTCCGTCTAGTTGGACACTAAGTTGGCGTCTAACAAGACAGCGGCGGTAGCATCTCTGACATGGGCGATCTGGTAGACGGTCTGATCTCACGTCATGCACGTGCTCTGGTGGATGAGGCCCTGGCAGATACACGTGTGGTGTTGGTCAACGGCGCTCGTCAAGCAGGGAAGAGCACGTTGGCAGAGATGATATCCGCGACTGCACCTGGCGCGGCCACCCGGAGCCTGGACGAACCGCAGTGGCTCTCGGCCGCGCGCGATGATCCAACCGGATTCGTCCAGCACGACGCACTGTTGGTCATAGACGAGATTCAGCGCGCGCCGGAACTGTTTCTGCCCGTCAAGCATCAGGTAGACACTGATCGGCGGAACGGACGTTTCCTGCTGACCGGTTCGGCGCGAATCCTCGGCCTTAAGCAACTGCCCGACGCGCTGCCTGGGCGTATGGAGACCATCGAGTTGTGGCCGTTGTCCCAAGGAGAGATCGCTGGTCGTCACGATCGCTTTGCTGAGCAGATCTTTACCCTTGCTGACCGCGGCTTGCCGAGCCTGCCCCACACCAACCGTGTCGACCTCGCTGAGCGGATCACCCGCGGTGGGTTTCCCGCGGCCGTCACGCGGACCGATCCACGGCGTCGGACCCGACTGCTGGCTGGCTATGTGCGGGACATGATCGACCGGGATATCCGCGAAATCTCTGACATTGGCCGTGGCGACGAGCTACGACGACTATTGCAGCTGGTTGCCGCGCGTACTGGGCAGTTGGTGGTCGCGCAGCAACTGGCGAGCGACCTGAAGATAGCCGGCCGCACGGTTTTGCGTTATCTGGAGCTGTGTGAAGAAATCTTTCTGACCAAGCGGATCCCCGCTTGGTCGTCCAATCTTGGCAAGCGTGTCATATCGACGCCCAAGATTGCGTTCGTCGATTCGGGCATCGCCGCGTACCTATTGGGGCAGAGCGCAGCGAGGCTATCCGAGTTGACCAGCACGATGATCGGTCCTCTCATGGAGGGCTTCGTCGTCATGGAGCTGGCGCGTCAGCTCACCTGGTCGAATGAGGAGATCCGGCTGTTTCATTACCGCACCAAGGACAAGATCGAGGTCGACGCGATCCTGGAGACCAACGACGGGCGCATTGCCGCTGTCGAGGTGAAGGCGTCGGCCACCGTGACAAGCGCCGACTTTCGCGGCCTGCGTCACCTCGAGAGTCAAGCTCGCGGCGCGTTCACCTGCGGCGTGGTGCTCTACACCGGTACTGAGTCCATCAGCTTCGGCCCGCGACTCAAAGCGTTGCCCGTTTCTGCCCTGTGGCATATGTGACATATATCGGCGGAAACCGGTGATTACAACGACTTGGTTGGTCATGACCCCGTCGGGTGTCACGTTGGCCGGGAGGCCGGTGAGGTAGGCGTCTACTCCGCACGTCAGCCACGCGATCAGGGTGGGGTGAAGGTCGCCGTGCGCTACGCTGGTCAAGCGTCACAAGCGCGATCTTCGGTGTCATAAGGGCGATCCGCGGTCCTGGTCGAGAGGGGCGCTGGGCATGGGCTGGCCCCGTCCGTTAGACGTACGCGTGCTGGGGCAGCTTGAGGTGTATCGCGACAATCGGATGGTCGCCATCGCAGGCGCCAAACCCAGGGCGGTGCTCAGCCTGCTCGGCCTGTACGCCGGACGGGTCGTCTCTGCTGACGTGCTGCTCGAACTGCTCTGGGGAGACGATCCGCCACGGACCGCCACCAAGGCACTGCAAACCCACGTGTCGGCGTTGCGTCGCAGCCTTGGTGACGGGGTGGTCCTCACGAAGGGCGCGGGGTGGCTGCTTGCCGGCGCTTCCACGGACGCGTCGCGCTTCGAGGCAGCCGCCTCTGCTGGACGGGACGCCACCCGAATGGGGGACGCAGCCTCGGCGGTGTTGGCGTTCTCCGAGGCGCTCGAGGGCTGGCGCGGACCGCCCGATCTGCCGAACACACCGCGGGCTCGGTCGGAAGTCGCCCGGTGGATCGAGGAACGCGACACCCTCGTGGAGGACAGGGTCGATGCGTTGCTCGCGTGCGGTGAGGCTGCCGAGTTGGTCGGTGAGCTGGAGTCGGCGGTCGCGGAAGCACCGCTGCGCGAGCGGCGCTGGTCGCAGCTGATGCTCGCACTGTATCGGGCGGGCCGCCAGGCCGACGCGCTCGGCGCATACCAGCGCGCGCGGAGGTTGCTGTCCGACCAGCTCGGCGTGCAGCCAGGCCCCGAACTGCGCAGGCTCGAGGCCGAGATTCTTGGCCACGATCCTGGCTTGGCGGCTCCTGAGCGGGCCGCACGTTCGGCGGCAACACTGGCTGAGGCCCCGCCCGTCTTCCTCGAAGCGACCGGCGTGCTGCCGGTGCAACGCACCACCTTCGTCGGCAGGCATGACGAGCTGACCCGCATCGACGGGCTGCTGCGCAGTGCTGTCGCCGACCCCCTGCGAGGGTCTCACCCCCACCGGCACTCCCTCATCACGATCGTCGGTCCGGGTGGGGTCGGCAAGACCCGGCTGGCGGTCACGGCAGCCGAATCGGCGGCCCGGCTGTTTCGGGCAGGCGTCGTGTTCGTCGATCTCGTTCCGGTGCGTTCGATGTTCGTCATCCAGTCGGTCGCCGCCGCGCTCGGCATCGCCGAGCGGCCGCAGCAATCCCTGGAGGTAGCCATTCACGACCATCTCGGGCAAGGCAGGTGGATGCTCGTCCTCGACAACTGCGAGCACGTTCTCGAACCGGTCTCCGCGTTCGCGGACGGCTTGGGGACCGCCTGTCCCGGCGTGGTCGTGCTGGCGACGAGCAGGGAGCGGCTCGGTGCGCTCGGCGAGCGGGTTATCACCGCGCCCCCGCTCGCGCTGGTCGCCCCCGGAACCGGCGAGTCAAAGGGCTCGGAAGCGGCGACTCTTTTCCTTGAGCGCGCCAGGGCGGTCGAGCCGGACTTCGACCCCGAGCCCGATCTGGTCGGTCAGGTGTGTGCTCGCCTCGACGGCATCCCGCTCGCGATCGAGCTGGCCGCGGTCCGCTGCGCGTCGCTCGGCGTCGACGGCGTGCTGGCCGGGCTGGATGACCGGATGCGGTTGCTCATGGGAGCCCGAGGCGTGACAGAACGGCACCGTTCGTTGCGTGCGGTGCTCGACTGGAGTCATGACCTGCTCGACGATGAGGAGCAGGCGACGTTCCGGCGAGTGTCGGTGTTCGCCGGTGGCTTCGACCTGGATTCGGCCACCGCGGTCGCCGCAGGCGACATGGACGTCACTGCCTGCACGCTGACCCCGTCGGGGCTTGCCGATCTCGTTGGCCGCCTGGCTGACAAGAACCTGCTGGTGCACCGGCAAAAGCAGGGACGAAGCCGCTGGCGGTTGCTGGAGATCGTGAAGGTGTATGCGCGCGAGCGACTGGCGGCGAGCGGGGAGGAAGCCCTACTGCGCGAGCGGCACTTGCGATGGGCAGCGGCCACAGCCGAACGGTTGGAAGATCGGATGGCAGCGGACCAAGCCTGGCGTGACGAGTTCGACGCGGTTGCCGACGACCTGCGGGCAGCACTCTCGCCCCCGGTACGCAGGGACGACGTGGCGCACCGGCTGGCACGCGCGCTCGGACACCTCGCCTACGCCCGCGGCTTCCTTGCCGAGGCCCGTCAGCACTATCGGGAGGCGGCGGCCCACGCGTCGGGTCGTGCCGCGGTGGAGGCGCTGCACGTGGCCGCCGGTGTCGCGTTCGCCGAGATGCGGCACAACGTCGCCTACGAGTTGCTGCTCGACGCGGCGGAGCGGTCGGCCGCGGCAGGTGAACACGCCGCGCAGTCGATCGCGCTGGCCTCCGCGGTGGTGCTCGGTGCCCGATGCCCAGGGGGTTTCCCGGAGCCGCCGTCGGACGCCCGGCTCAGTGAACTGCTCGACCAGGCGCGGGCGGTCGCGGACGATTCCTCGCTCGTCGCCGCCCACGTCGCGGCCGCAAGGGCGTGGACGGCCAACCCCGCGCGCGCAAGGTGCGACGGTCCGCTCGGGGAGCAGGCCCTTGCCGCGGCAAGGCGAGCGCAGGACCCCGTGCTGATCAGCGCGGCACTGGACGGCGTCACCACCGTCGCACTCGGCGAAGGCCGGTTCCGGAGAGCCGCCCTGCTGGCCGGTCAACGGCTCGAACTGCTCGACCGGCTGGCGCGGCACGACCCCCGCGCGGGCGGCGAGATCGTGGATATCTTCCACATGGTCACCGAGACCGCGCTCGCGGCTGGTGATCTGCCCGGCGCGCTGGCCGCGGCGCAGCGCGCGCGGGACGACAGCCTCGCCAGGGGGGTGCCGATGCTGGCGTCGAGCAGGCTCGTGCTGCCCTTCGCGCTGTGCGGCGCGTTCGACGACGTGCTTGGCGAGGCCACCGAGATGCGGGACGCGTGGGAACGGGCCGGCAGGCCGCCAGCTGGGTGGATGGCACCGGCCGTGTACGCCACCGCTCTCGTCTGCGGCTTGACCGGCGATGCGGGTGGCTTCCAGACCTGGTCGGCGTGGGCTCGCGAGGTGACCAAGGATCCGCGAGTGCAGGGCTTCGCGCCGTTCGTCGACGGCCGGGTCGCGCTCAACGCGGGCCGGATCTCCGACGCCGTCGCGACCGCGGACGCGCTGCCTGCCCACTACCTGGGCAAGTTCGACGCCTACGCCCGCGCGATCGCTGCCGAGATCGCGGTGGTCGCAGGCCTGCCCGATGCTGCCCAGCGCCTCGGTGCCGCGGCAGCGGCAGGCGAGGAGAACGACTGGGCGGCGGCGTGCCTGGTGCGCGCTGAGGGGCGGCTGCGTGGCGACCGCGATGCGCTCGAGCGGTCCGTCGCTCGGTGGGAGCGCATCGAGGCCCGGTTCGAACGCGCGTGCACCCTGCTGCTGATCGACGCCCGCGCGGACGAAGGCCTCGCCGAATTGAACGCCCTCGGCTGCCCGCTGCCGGTTGGAGCGTCGTGACGGTCGGCGCCCACCGCGGTCGGCTGGTCGGGCGGCACCAGGAGCGGCAGCTGCTTGCCGATGCGCTGCGCACGGCGGAATCGGGTGAGCCGAGAGCGCTGATCGTGACCGGAGACGCGGGCATCGGCAAGACGCGGCTGGTCGAGGAGGTCATCCGGCAGCTGGAAGGGCGCTGGCTGGTCGCGTCGGGGCACTGCGTGGAAGCGGGTCCTGCCGGGCTGCCGTATGCGCCGTTGTCGGGCATCCTCGGCGCTGTTGCCGCGACAGCGCAGGGTGCGCGGCTGCTTGACGACGCCGCCAGTGCCGCGCCAGGCCTGTTACCGCTTGTCGGGGGTGAGGTCGTCCACCCGCCGGTCGACACCACGTCGGGGCTGTCCCAGCTCCGGTTGTTCGACGCGTTGGTGCGGTTGCTCGGCGAGCTCAGCGGCCACCGGCCGACCATGGTGGTCATCGAGGACCTGCACTGGGCCGACTCATCGACCCGCGCGTTCCTCTCCTTCCTGTGCCGCAACCTCATGCCGAGGCCGCTTGTCGTGCTCGTGACGGCACGCACCGACGAACTGCACCGCAAGCACCCACTGCGGCTCCTGCTCGGCGAGCTCGCCCGTCTTCCCGCGGTGACGAGCATTGAGCTCGGAGGGCTCGACACGGGTGAGCTCGGTGAGCTGCTCGCCGGTCACCATGGCGCTCCCGTGCCAAGAAATGTGGTCGACAGCATTGCCCGCCGCAGCGGTGGGAATCCGTTCTTCGCCGAGCAGCTCTGGGTGGTGGGAGCTGGCCAGGCGGATACCCGTCCCACCATCGAGCTGGCTGACGTGCTGCTGCACCGGGTCGACCGGCTCAGCGACGAGGCACAGCACCTGCTGCGGGCGGCGTCGCTGGCCGGTCAGCGCATTGAGCACGGCTTGTTACTCGCCGTCGCAGGCCAGCAGGAGTCCGCGGTAACCGCGGCGCTACGGGAGTGCGCCGATGTCAGGCTGTTCGAGCCCGAGGCAGACGGCGGTGCGTACCGTTTCCGGCACGCCCTGCTCGCCGAGGTCATCGCCGCAGACGCGATCCCGACCGAGCGACGCTCGCTGCACGCACGGTTCGCGGATGCCTTGGCGGGCAACGCACCTGCCGCGGTGGTCGCCCGCCACTGCCTTGGCGCGGCAGACCTACCGGGGG
>JBOHER010000403.1:0-5314 GCA_050701115.1 Haloechinothrix sp.
TGCTTCTCCGGGTACATCGCGTTGATCTGCCCGCCCGGTTCCGGCAGCGAGTCGACCACCGCGACCCTCAGACCGCGAAATCCGGCGTAATAGGCGGCGAACAGCCCGGTCGGTCCGGCGCCGACGATGAGGAGGTCGACGGTGACCGGCTCGGTGTCGTCATGCCGTGCGGACATTCGTACTCTCCTTGTCAGTGGGCGCAGCGGATGGGCCGGCAGACGCCGGAGTGGTTGAGCCGGCCTGCAGTTCGGAGCGGAGCAGTTCGCGCAGCACGTTGCGGCGGATCTTGCCGGTGGCCGTCTTGGGCAGTTCGGTCATCTCCACTACCGCGCGCGGCCGTTTGAATGCGGCGAGGCCGCTGCGACACCAGCCGATGAGCGCGTCGGCGTCGACGTGCTTTCCTGGTGCGGGCACGACACAGGCGACCGGCTTGTCGAGTTCGTCGGTGTCGGGTACCGCGACGACGACAACCTCGGCGACGTCGGGATGTTCGAGTAGCCGGTTCTCCACCTCGGCCGGGCTGACCCAGATGCCGCCCGCCTTGAGCATGTCGCCCGCGCGGCCGAGGCAGGTGAACGTGCCGTCGGCGTTGTGCACGTAGGTGTCTCCGGTGCGCAGCCACTCACCGAGGAACACCCTGCGGGTGGTGTCCGCACGGCACCAGTACCCGGTCGCCGCGCTCTCGCCCCGGACGTAGAGCTCACCGGGCCGGCCTTCGGCCACGATCGGCGTGCCCTGCCCGTCGCGGATCTCCACCTGGTAGCCGGGCACGGGCGTGCCCGAGGACCCGGGGTGCACCTGGCCGGGGCGGTTGGAGATGAAGATGTGCAGCATCTCGGTGGACCCGATACCGTCGAGCACTTCGACGCCGAACCGCTCGGCCATGCCGTGATACATCCGTGGCGGCAGCGCCTCCCCGGCCGAGATTCCTTGCCGCACCGAGGAAAACGCGTCGTCGGCGATGTCGCTGGCCAGCAGCGGCCCGAAGAAGCTGGGCGTGCCGAACAGCAGCGTCGCCTTGTCGCGGACCGCCCGCTCGGCGAACAACTGCGGGGACGGCCGGGCCGGTTCCAGCAACGCGGTCGCGCCGACCGAGAGCGGGAAGAACATGGAATTGCCGATGCCGTAGGCGAAGAACAGCTTGGCCACCGACAAGCAGCGATCCTGCGAGGTCATGCCGAGCACCTGTTGTGCGTAGTTCTCGGCGACCAGCCTGATGTCGTTGTGACGATGCATGGCCGCCTTCGGCTTGCCGGTGGTGCCGGAGGTGTACAGCCACAGGGCGGGTGAGTCGGCCCAGGTTCGGTAGGGCTGCACACCGGAGTCGCCTGCGGCCAGCAGCTCCTCCCACCGGTGACCGGTCACTCCCGCGCGCAGTCCTTCCGGCTCGCTGCCGACCAGCACCACGTGCCGCACATCGGGCGCATTGTCAACGGCGGTGCGGACATTCGAGGCGAACGCGTCCGAACCGAGCACGACCCTGGCCCGCGAATCCGCGACCAGCGTGCCGAGCTCGGGTCCGGTGAGCATGGTCGAGGACGGTACGGCGATGACACCGAGGTGCATCGCGGCCAGGATCGCGGTGAACAATTCGATGTCATCGGCCATGCACATCAGCACGCGTTCTTCGGGTCGCACGCCCAGCTCCCGCAGGCCTGCCCCTACCCGTCTGACTTCTGCCGCCAGTTCGGCGTAGCTCAGCGTCCGGCTGGGGGACACGACCGCCGTACGGTCCCCGTGCCCCTCCGTTACCTGGCGATCGACCAGGTAGTCGGTCGCGTTGAACGTGGTGCCCACATTCGTTGATACCGTGCTCGTTGACTGCTCAGTCGGCATGGCTCCGCCTCAGGACAGGTGAACGTAGTCGAAGTCGAACGGCTTGCCGTTGATTCCGTTGATCGGCGGCGCGACCCAGCTGGCGATCTTGCCGCGTTCGTAGACGGGGTGCATGAGCGAGCGGACGAAGGTGAGATCGGAGCTGGTGGGCAACCACTTGTCGCGGTTGGCCTCCCAGGTCCGCTCGTCGATGATGGTGCCGTCCGGGGTGATGTGATGGTCGGCGTTGATGCCGACCCTGCGGTTGAAGCCCGGATGCGGCAGCGTGAGCCGGAAGCTGATGCCGTTGTCGGCGAGGATCTTGTTCCACCGGTTGAGGCCGTTCTGGCAGTCGGCGATGTATTCGCCGCGCAGGTCCAGGTTCAGGGCCAGCAGCGTCTGCACCTCGTCGGAGCCCCAGGTTCCGTCGGCGGTGGGCTTGTCAAGGAAGGTGCTGTCCTCGGTGAGCTGGTGGTCGTCCTTGCGCCGGGTTTCCTGCCAGCGTCCCTTCAGTCCCGCGGTGAAGTAGTTCGCCGCGTTGGTGGAAGTTTCGCTGCCGAACAGGTCGAGCGAGACCGTGTAGTGGAAGTTGATGTACTTCTGGATGATGTCCACCGGGATGCCGCCGTGCGATCCGATGTCCATCGTGTCGTGCTCGCGGATCAGCTCGGCGCTGCGGGCCACCACGCGGTCTACACCGGTGGTGCCGACGAACATGTGGTGCGCCTCTTCCTTGAGCATGAACTCGCAGGTGCGCGAGAGCGGGTCGAACGCGCTCTCCTTCAGCGTGCCGAGCTGGTACTTGCCGTCCCGGTCGGTGAAGTAGGTGAACATGTAGAAGGCCAGCCAGTCGGCGGTCTCCTCGTTGAACGCGCCAAGGATCCGCGGTGTGTCCGGGCTGCCGGAGTTGCGATAGAGCAGGCCCTCGGCCTCCTCCCGGCCCTCCTTGCCGAAGTAGGCGTGCAGCAGGTACACCATGGCCCACAGGTGGCGGCCCTCTTCGACGTTGACCTGGAACAGGTTGCGCAGGTCGTACAGGCTCGGCGCGGTCAGTCCGAGCAGCTTCTGCTGCTCGACCGACGCCGGCTCGGTGTCGCCCTGGATCACGATGAGGCGCTGCAGGTCGGCCCGGTACTCACCGGGGACCTGCTGCCAGGCGGGCTGCCCGGCATGCTCGCCGAAGGCGATCTCGCGGTCCGGGTTGCGCTCGGCCAGGAAAATGCCCCAGCGGTAGTCCGGCACGTTGACGTGGTCGAAATGCGCCCAACCCGCACGCCCGACGCTCACCGCGGTACGCAGGTACACACCCTGGGTCTGCAGGGTAGGGCCCATCTCGCCCCACCAGTGCATGAACTTGGGTTGCCAGCCCTCAAGCGCCCGCTGCAACCTGCGGTCGTCGGCAAGGTTGACGTTGTTGGGGATCTTGGCGTCGTAGTCGATCTTCTCTGGCATGTCGTGCTACACCCGCTTCCTGTCGAAGACCGCCTTCTGCCCGGTGCCGTACCGGCGCAACGCTCCGTCGGGCCCCGAGGCGTTCGGTCGAATGAAGATCCAGTTCTGCCATGCCGTCAGGCGGCCGAAGATCTTGGTTTCCATGGTTTCCGGACCGACGAACCGGTGGTTGGCCTCCATTCCGGTCAGCGAGTCCGGGCTGAGCGCATTCCTGGCCTCGACGACGATGCGGACTTCGTCCTCCCAGTCGATGTCGTCCGGTGCGTCGGTGACAAGGCCGAGCTCGTTGGCCTCGCTTGCCGAGATCGCGCGGCCCTTCTCCCGATCCAGCCAACCGAGGTGGTCGTCCTCACCGTAGAATCGGGACCGCAGCCGGGACAGCCCGTTGCCCATCGGGAAGGTGCCGAAGTTGGCGTCCGACAAAGTGATCGTGGCCCGCTCTTCGCTGTCCTCGTCGCCCGAAGATCTGCTTGCAGGGTCGAGCATCGATTCCGTCGGAGGTCCGTCCAACATGTACTGACGGTCGCTGGCCAGCGCGAGCTCCAGCAGCAGCCCGGCGAAGCAACTGCCCGGCTCGATCAGCGCGATGAGGCTGCGGCTGGTGACGTCCAGTCGTTTGAGCGTCCGCTTATAGTAGTGCACGATCTCGTTGCACAGCCAGTCACTGCCCGCGCTGTCCAGGACGACCTTCTCGTGCTCGAGCACCTTGTGCTGGTCGCCCTCGGTGCGGATCACCCAGGTGCCAAGGTCGAGCTCGTTGGTACGCAGGCGCAGGATCAGGTCGTCGAGTTCCCGGGTGAGCGCGAGCAACCAGTTCGCCGCCCCCTGCTCGTGAATCTCCTCGACGGTGCTCGGTGCCGCGGCTTCCGGGCCGCGCGCGGTGATCTCCACGATGCCCGCCGAGCGGTCGAAGGTCGCGGTGACGTGCCGGTAGGTGATGCCCTCCGCGGTGACCTCGCGCTCGAGCGGAGTCAGCTCGATGCCCGTGGCGTCGGTAGGACGGGTGCTGGTTCCACCGCGTTCCAGCGCACGCTTCTTGACGGATTCGGTGAACTTCTGCCGGGGTGCCAAGGCGTCGACCAGCTTCCACTCGACCGCGGTCTTACCCCGCAGGCCGTCGCTGCGGGTAGCGAAGATGTCCGCCCGGTCTTTGCGCACCTTCCGCTTGTCGACCACTCGGGTCAGACCGCCGGTGCCCGGCAGGACACCCAGCAGGGGCACCTCGGGCAGCGCCACGGTCGACGAATTGTCGTCGATCAGGATGATCTCGTCGCAGGCGAGCGCGAGCTCGTAACCACCGCCCGCGCAGGAACCGTTGACCCCGGCGATGTAGGTCTGACCGGAGTTCTCGGTGGCGTCTTCGATGCCGTTACGGGTCTCGTTGGTGAACTTGCAGAAGTTCACCTTCCACTGGTGCGGCGAGGCCGCCAGCATGCGGATGTTCGCGCCCGCGCAGAAGACGTTGTCCTTGCCGCTGGTGAGCACCACCGAGCGCACGCCGGGATGTTCGAAGCGCAGCCGCTGGGTCGCGTCGTAGAGCTCGATGTCCACGCCCAGGTCGTAGGAGTTGAGCTTCAGCTCGTAGCCGGGTACCAGGCCGCCGTTCTCGTCGACGTCCATCTCCAGCCAGGCCACGGCACCGTCCACCCGCAGCTTCCAGTGCCGATAGGAATCCGGGTGCCGGTCGAAGGTCACCTCCGGCGCGCTCAGCTCGGCATCCCCTGAACCCGTGGCGCGCTCGGCCGCCGCCTCGCCGGCGCCGACCGATTCCGCGGCGACTGTCATGTCGAGCTCCTCCTCGCGGTTGTGATGTTGCGATAACCCATTATCTACACAAGTTCATCACTACGTCAATCTTGTGTAGAAGAAAATCGAGAGCTATCGTGAGAGCACCCGATCGGCAGACCAGCACGGAAGGGCAAAGCCAATGCAGGAGCGAGGCCTACCCGCACGAGAACTGTCGGACGAGGAGCTGGAGCGGCAAGGCACGCAGGCACACCTCACCCGCAACCGGGTGTTCCTGCACGGCACCGCCGAGCAGTTCCGT
>JBOHER010000404.1:0-24820 GCA_050701115.1 Haloechinothrix sp.
CGGGTGCCCTTTCGGAAAGGGGGAGGTCGGCGAGTGCTTCCGAGACCGGCTACCCATTCTTTGATCCAGTGAACCACCCCAGGGTGACGTCGAGTAAGTCCGCGTGTGCATTTCCCGGTTTCGGGTAATCGGCTGGCTGGTCGCCAAGGCGTTGCGCAAAGTCGTGAACGTCGTTCTCGACCGGCTGCACTTCGATCGTGCCGTCGAGCGGGGCGGGATCAAGCGCGCCCTGGAGCGATCAAGCTACGACGCCAGCGGCCTGGTCGCCGCGATCGTGTACTACGGCGTCCTGCTGATCGCGTTGCAGATCGCATTCGGGGTGTTCGGGCCCAACCCGGTCAGTGACCTGCTCACCGCGATCGTCGCGTGGCTGCCCAAGGCCATCGTCGCGATCATCATCGTGGTCGTGGCCGCCGCGGTGGCCAAGGCCCTCGGTGATCTGACCGCCAGCGCGCTGGGCGCGCTGAGCTGGGGCGGTTTCGTGGCCAAGCTGGTGCAGGTGTTCGTGGTGGCCCTCGGTGTCATCGCCGCGCTCAACCAGATCGGCGTCGCCACCACGGTGACCGCTCCGGTGCTGATCGCTGTGCTGGCCACCGTCGGTGGCATCCTTGTGGTCGGTGTCGGTGGCGGCATGGTGCGGCCGATGCAGCAGCGCTGGGAGCGGTGGCTCGGCCGCGCCGAGCAGGAGTTGCCTGGCGCCGCCAATCAGGTGCAGGCCTATCAGCGGGGCCGCGAGGACGCGCAGCGTGCCCGGCAACCCGCGGCTGAGCCGACCGAGCAGATGGCCCAGCCCGCTGGGCGGATGTCCGGATCGGTGCCTCCTGCTGGTTACCAGGGCGGCCCGACCCCGCCCGCGGGGTACCAGGGTGAACCGACGCCACCTGCCGGATATCAGGGCGGCCCGACACCGCCGCAGAATCCGCAGCGATAAGGACGAGTTCCCGCGGTGAATCGAGGTGGGGCGCGATCAAGCGGTCGCGCCCCACCGCTGCGCTCACGGATCAGAAGTACGGCAGCGGGTCTGCGTCTCCGGTGATCGCGACGGCGACCGTCCCGGCCACCGCCAGCAGGCATACCGCGGCCAGGCGGAGACTCACCCAGTCGTGTGCCACGGTCTCGCCATCGCCCAGCCAGGGCCGGCGCCAGCCGTTTTCGGTCGCAACGTCCTGAACTCCCCGGGCATAACCGGCCAGTTCGATAGGTCCAACCTGTCCGCCGCTGAGCAGCAGAATGTCGCGAACCGCTGCGGCGTGCTGGTCGACCGCGGCCAGTAACGCCGGCGCCCACAGGGTTCCGGGTGCGGGCATGCACATCCGCTCCGCGAGCCAGGCCAGTTCGCGCCGGGCGGCGGACTCCTGCCAGGCGTTCAGCAACCAGTTCACGGCGGTCACGATGCGACACCCCCCTCGGTGGCCGACGCCCCGCGGCGGCTTGCCGAGTCGTGCGCGAACCACATGTCGACCGGCCCGACGGTGTCCGGGTGCTCTGTGGGTTTGAGCTTTGAGCGGGCAGGCACCAGCAGCAAGGAGAAACCGTAGCCCAGCGCGACCCCGAGCACGGCAGCAGCGACCAGCAGGGCGATCGAGTGTCCGTCCACCAGCTGTCTCCGTCGTGTCGAGGTCCGCGGTACCTATGGAGTCGAACCGTTTACGAGGCCCGTTACCTGGCAATCCGCGGCTCCGGTGACCTCAGATGCCACAAGACCGCAGGTCGGCATTATGCTGACCTGCGGTCTTGTGGATTGTGCGCCATCAGGGACTCGAACCCCGAACCCGCTGGTTAAGAGCCAGCTGCTCTGCCAATTGAGCTAATGGCGCCGATCTGATCACCCGCGAACCTGTCGCGGTGACGGCAGAAACCGTAGCACAGGGCGTATTCGGGCCTTCCACGCAGGGCCCCATTGGTACATGCGGGGCAACCTCGCGAGCCGTTCACACGTACAGGTGACGGGGTCGGGCACACTGGTCCCAGCCGAAGGGGCCTTTCGAGAAACATGGGGTCATACGTGACGTCTTGGGGCAAGTTCCGTGCGCGCCGAGCACGGGCTCGACTGGTGGTCGCATTGCTCGCCGGGGGGCTCGTCGCAACGGGCTGCAGTGCCACCATCAATGCGGAGTCGGCGGCACGGCAGGATTCCGGGGCTGCCGAGGCCGCCGCGCTGCCACTGTCGCTGGAGCTGACACCCAAGAACAAGACCATCGATGTCGTACCAGGTGATCCGGTCACGGCCAAGGCCGGAAACGGCACCCTCGCCAAGGTGAGCTTGATCGGTGCCAACGGGCGGGTCGTGAAGGGCGGGATCAAAGCCGATGGTTCGCGTTGGGTATCTGGTGAGCCGCTCGGCTACGGCAAGACCTACACGCTGACCGCTCAGGGCACCGGGAACGACGGTATGCGGATCACCCGGAAGTCCACCTTCACCACGGTCGTGCCGGACCGGCAGGTCTCGGTGCAGATGAGCATCGCGGATGGTGCGACGGTCGGTGTCGGCATGCCTGTTTCGTTCGCGTTCTCCGGGCCGATCACGGACAAGAAGGCAGCTGAGCGTGCGCTGAAGGTCATCACCGAGCCGAAGGCCGAGGGTGGGTTCTACTGGTTCAGTGACAGCTGGGTGACGTGGCGCCCGAAGAAGTACTGGCGGCCGGGCACCGAGGTCAAGGTCAGGGCCCTGATCTACGGTAAGGACCTCGGCGGCGGCACTTTCGGCGCCGAGGACCGCACGGCGCGCATGACGATCGGGGACAAGGTGGTCGCGGTGGCCGACGGCAGGACCCATCAGATGACGGTCAAGATCAACAACCGCAAGGTCAGGACCATCCCGATCGCGATGGGCAAGCCGACGCACCCGACGCCGCACGGTAAATACACCGTGATGAGCGAGCACCGTCCATACACAATGGACTCGAGCACCTACGGTGTCTCGGTGGATTCGCCTGAAGGTTACAAGATCACGGTGACCCATGCCGCGCGGATGTCCTACAGCGGCATCTTCTATCACTCCGCTCCCTGGTCGGTATGGGCGCAGGGAGCGCAGAACGTCAGCCACGGCTGCATCAACATGTCCACCGCCGACGCGGACTGGCTCATGAAGCACTCCCGGCCTGGCGACCTGATCAAGGTGGTCAACAGCGGCGGACCGAAACTGGAGCCAACCGATGGCTGGAGCGTGTGGCAGCTGTCCTGGCGGGAGTGGCAGACCGGCGGGAAGGCCTAGTGATGACGCAAGGCCGGGCCCACCGGACCCGGCCTTGCTGTGCTGCTGGGGTGAGTGACGGGACTTGAACCCGCGACTTCCTGGACCACAACCAGGTGCTCTACCAACTGAGCTACACCCACCATGTGCGTGTGCGTCCCATCGAGGCGCACCAACCGAAATATCGTAGCGTGCTCCGCGGCGGGCAGGCCGACGGGCCCCTGTGTGGTCGGTCGTAGCGGCTCAGCGTCGGTGGGTCTGCATGATGTCGGCCGCCACTGCCTTGGCTTCTTCGCTGGTTGGCCCGGGTTGGCCGACGAAGGCCGTCCGCCGGTAGTATGCCAGTTCACTGATGGATTCCCTGATGTCGGCCAGCGCTCGGTGCGAGAGCCCCTTCTCCGGCTTCGCGTAGTAGATGCGCGGATACCAGCGCCGCACCAGTTCCTTGATGGATGAGACGTCCACCATGCGGTAGTGCAGATACCCGTCGAGCAGCGGCATGTCCCGGGCGAGGTAGCCGCGGTCGGTCGCGATCGAGTTCCCGGCGATCGGGGCGGTCTTCGGCTCGGGTATGTAGCTGCGGATGTAGTCGAGGACCTGTTGCTCGGCCTCGGCGATGGTCACGCTCGACCGGCGCACTTCTTCGGTCAGGCCCGAGTTGGCGTGCATCTCGCGCACCACGTCGGGCATGCTCGCCAGCGCTGAGTCATCGGCGTGGATGACCACGTCGACTCCCTCGCCGAGGACGTTGAGATCGGCGTCGGTAACCAGGGCGGCGATTTCGATCAACGCGTCCTTGGCGAGGTCGAGCCCCGTCATCTCGCAGTCGATCCACACAAGACGGTCGTTCACGGGCACCGACTGTAGCCGAAATCTCGAGCGAACCTGCGCTGCCGACGTGGCGGACACCACTTATCGGGCTAGTCTTTGCCCGGAAGCAGGCGGGTGCGCGATCGGGAGTGTGACGTGACTGAAGAGCAGACCGTGAGCACGGCAGCGGCCATCGCGAGCGGCTATCTGACCGAGGGTGCGGCGATCGAGCTGGGCGCGGTGATGGTCGACGGCAGGGTGGAGACGGGCGCCGCGGTGCGTCTTCCGCTGGCGATGATGAACCGGCACGGATTGGTCGCGGGCGCGACCGGATCGGGTAAGACCAAGACCCTGCAGCTGCTGGCCGAGCAGCTCTCCTACGCGGGTGTCCCGGTCGTGCTGGCCGACGTCAAGGGCGACCTTTCCGGGTTGGCGGAAGCGGGTGCCGCGAACGACAAGATCACCAAGCGTGCCCAGCAGGTGGGTGACGAGTGGCAACCGACCGGGTACCCGGTGCAGTTCCTCTCGCTCGGCTCTGACGGCAAGGGTGTGCCACTGCGCGCGACGATGACCAGCTTCGGGCCGATTCTGTTGTCCAAGGTGCTCGGGCTCAACGACACCCAGGAGTCGACGCTGGGGCTGATCTTCCACTGGGCGGACAAGCGTGGCCTCGCACTGCTCGATCTCAAGGACCTGCGGTCGGTGATCCAGTACCTGACCAGCGACGAGGGCAAGGAAGACCTCAAGGGCATCGGCGGGGTTTCCGCGGCGACCGCGGGGGTGATCCTGCGCGCACTGTCCAATTTGGAGACACAGGGCGGTGACGAGTTCTTCGGTGAGCCGGAGCTGGACGTGGCCGACCTCGCCCGCCAGATCGGCGGCAAGGGCGTGGTCAACCTGCTGGAACTGGACAACCTGCAGGCCAAGCCCGCGCTTTTCTCGACCTTCCTGATGTGGTTGCTTGCCGAGCTGTTCGAGGAGTTCCCGGAGGAGGGCGACCTCGACGCGCCCAAGCTGGTGTTCTTCTTCGACGAGGCACATTTGCTTTTCAGCGACGGGTCCAAGGCGTTCCTGGAGCGCATCGAGCAGACTGTCAAGCTGATCCGCTCCAAGGGCGTCGGTGTTTTCTTCTGCACCCAGCTGCCCACCGACGTGCCCAACGAGATTCTCTCGCAGCTCGGCGCACGGGTGCAGCATGCCTTGCGCGCGTTCACCCCGGAAGACCAGAAGGCGTTGGCCGCGACGGTCAAGACGTACCCGACGACCAAGGCCTACGACCTGGAGAAGGCCCTGACAACTTTGGGGATCGGCGAAGCGATCGTCACGGTGCTATCAGAGCGCGGCGCGCCGACCCCGGTCGCGTGGACGATGCTGCGGGCACCCCGCTCGAAGATGGGCTCGATCGGTGACGACGCGGTGCGCGCCTCGGCGGCCGCATCGGAGCTGCACGGCAAGTACGCCGAGGCGATCGACAGCGAGTCGGCGTACGAGAAGCTCGCCGCCAAGGTCGCCGCAGGCTCCGCGCCACAAGCCCCTGCCAGGCAGGACGGGGAACCTGCGGAGGCACCCGCTCGGAGGTCGAAGGAAGCGGAGGATCCGGGGGTGTTCCAACAGGCGATCAAGAACCCGGCGGTGCGGTCGTTCTTCCGGTCCGCCGCGAGCGCGCTGGGACGGGAGATCACCCGTGGCATCTTCGGCACCCGCCGCCGCCGATAGGGTCCGTCGGCTCTGGCCGCGTCGAGCCACCTTGCGGCCATCAATTCGGATACCTACAGTATCTGTATGTCGGACTACGAAGTCGTCATCGTGGGCGCGGGCTTTTCTGGCATCGGGGCGGCAATCCGGCTCAGGGATGCGGGCATCACTGATTTCGTCATCCTCGAGGGCGCGGACGACGTCGGGGGAACCTGGCGGGACAACACCTACCCGGGAGTCGCCGTCGACATTCCGTTGATCTACTCCTACGGCTTCGACCAGAACGCGCGTGCTACCCGGTTCTTCCCGCCAGGGGGGGAGATCAAGGAGTACGCCGACCGTTGTGTCGCCAAGCACCGACTCGAGCCCTACATCCGGTTCGGTGCCCGGGTGAGCCGGGCCGATTTCGACGAGGCGGACCACGTGTGGCGGATCTCGATCGAATCGCAGGACACCATCACCGCACGATTCCTGGTGAGTGCCACCGGAATCTTCACCCAGCCACGGCCGCCGGGTATCCGGGGCGTCGAGGATTTCACCGGCCACACCATCCACACCGCCGCCTGGGACCACGACTACGACCTGACCGGCAAACGTGCGGCGATCATCGGCACCGGGGCATCGGCGCTGCAGGTGATCCCCGAGATCGCACGCGAATTGGCGCACTTGGATGTCTACCAACGCACGCCCATCTGGGTGCTGCCGAAGGTCGACTTCACCATCCCGAAGGCGCTGCGCTGGCTCTTCGAGCGGATTCCGCTGATCCAGACCGCGGTCCGGTTGGGGGCCAATGCCGTGGTCGAGTCCATCTTCGTGGTCGCCGTCGTGCACTACCAGCAGGTTCCCCTGCTGGCACGGACCGCGGAGAACATCGCGACCAAACACCTGCGGCGGCAGGTGCGCGATCCTGGGCTACGAGACAAGCTGCTGCCCCGGTACGGCTTCGGCTGCAAGCGACCGTCCATCTCGAATCGGTACTGGCGAACCTTCGAACGGCCCAATGTCGAGTTGGTGACCGAACCGATCGAGCGGATCACGCCGACCGGAATCCGCACCCGTGACGGGGTCGAGCGCCGGATCGATACGCTGATCCTGGCCACCGGTTTCCGGACCAGCGAACGGGGCAACATTCCCACCTTCCCGACCTATGGGCTCGGTGGCGTCGAGCTCGGCGAGTTCTGGGAAGCCAATCGCCTGCAGGCATACGAAGGGATCACCACGCCGAACATGCCCAATCTGTGGCTGATGTTCGGTCCCTACGCGTTCTCGGGGGCGTCGTACTTCACCTTGATCGACGCGGCGAGCAGCCACCTCGTGCGCTGCATCAAGGAGGCACGCAGGCGGGACGCGACCTTCGTCGCCGTGCGGCAGGAAGCGCATGAGCGGTACTTCGCCAAGATGCTCGACCGTGCCCGCCGCACCATCTTCACCAACCACTGCGCCGGTTCGCGCAGTTACTACTTCGATAAACGGGGTGACACACCGTTGCTCCGGCCCAGCACCACGATTGAGACCTGGTGGCGTTCGCGCAAGTTCGATCTGAACGACTATCGGTTCGAGACCGCGGGGGTCGCCGCGAGCGCCGAGCAGCAGGTGTGATCACCTGGGTAGGTGATCACCGAGGCCAGCCAGTGGTGGGAGCGCCTGTTCGGCGCGCAGCCCGAGCCGCATGCGCTGATCCCGCTCGCAACCGCGGGCCTTGCGCTGGTGGTGGTCTCCTCTGGCCTGTGGCGGCCGGCCCGCAACCTGCTCACCCTGGTACACGAGGCAGGTCATGCGCTGATCGCGGTCCTGGTGGGTCGGCGGCTGCAGGGCATCCGCCTGCACTCCGACACCTCGGGAGTGACCGTCTCGCGCGGCAAGCGCACCGGACCGGGCATGGTGCTGACGTCGTTGGCAGGCTACCCGGCACCGGCGATGCTCGGCCTGGTCTTCAGCGGCCTGATCGCGGCCGATCTGCTCACCATGGTCCTGGTCGTGGCCGCGATCATGGTGCTGGGCGTGCTGGTGATGGTGCGCAACGCCTACGGCGTGTTCACCGTGCTGACGGTGGCGGTGGTACTCGCAGTGGTCGCCGTCGCCGCCAGCGCGGACATCACGGCGGCGTTCGTGTACACCATCACCTGGTTCCTGCTGCTCGGTTCGGTGCGCCCGGTGTTCGAACTGCAGAGCAAGCGGCGCAGGGGAGCGGCCCGTGATTCCGACGCCGACCAGCTCGCTCGGCTCACCGGCCTGCCCGCGGCGCTCTGGGTGCTCGTGCTCGGTGTGCTCGCGCTCGGTTGTCTTGTGGTGGGTGGGGCGTGGCTGCTCGAGCCCGCGCTGGCGGGAATAGACGTTGCCTAGCGGATGGTTGCGGTATGTCGTGAGGCAGACTGGTACGCCGTAGGAACCGCGCTTCGGAGGGTTGATCGAGTGGACACAGTCGCCGATGAGGTAGTCAGGGCTGTCGAGGAATGCGCGCTGGCCGCCAAACGCGCAGCGCCGTCGCTGGCCGCCGCGACCGACCAGGCGATCGACGCCGCGCTGACCGCGATGGCCGACCTGCTGCTCGCCCGGCGGGCCGAGGTGCTGGAGGCCAATCAGGCGGATGTGGCCAAGGCGCGCGAGGACGGGATGAGCGCAGGTCTGCTGGACCGGTTGACCATCACCGAGGAACGTCTGGCCGGCATGTCCGAGCAACTGGGCCTGCTCGCGAGTACGCCGCACCCGCAGCGTTCCCGCCCGCTGCGCACCTTGGAGGGCGGCTTGCGGCTCGTCGAGCGGCGTCGTCCGGTGGGTGTGATCGGCGCCAACTACGAAGCGCGCCCCAACGTGACCGTCGACGTCGCCTCGCAGTTGGTGAAGTCGCGCAACGCGGGCGTGCTGCGTACCGGCAGCGCAGCGCTCGGTTCCGCCCAACGGCTGCTGGAGGCTGTGATCGGGCCAGGGCTCAAGCAGGCCGGGATCGACCCCGCGGTCGTACAACTCGTGCCCAGGGTGGAGCGCGAGGCCGCGTTCGCGCTGGTCACCTTCCCCGGCCTGGTGCCGCTGGTGATCCTGCGCGGTAGCGGCGATTCCACGCGCGCGCTCGCCCGCCACGCGGCGACCCACGATGTGCGCACCTTGGCCCACGCCGACGGCGGGGGAGTGCTGTTCGTCGACAAGGCCGCCGATCTGGAGACCGTGCGGTCGCTGGTCGTGAACAGCCTCGACCGGCTCGGCGTGTGCAACCGGCTGAACCTGCTGCTGATCGACGCAGCGGTGTACGAGCAGGCCTGGCCGGTGGTGTCGGGCGCGCTGGCGGAGCGCGCGGTGACCGCATCCTTGGCGCCGCACGACCATCCGATCGGCTACGAGTGGGCGCTGGACTCCGACCGCGAGGCTACGGTGACCGTCGCCCGGGTGGACGGGCTCGCCGAAGCCGTGTCCATCGCCAATGAGCAGACGTCGGGGCTGGCCGCGGGCATCGCCACCGAGGACGCGGCTGCCGCCGATGCGTTCTTCGACGGCTACACCGGCACCGGAGTGTTCTGGAACGCCCCGACCCGGTTGCTGGACGGGTTCAAGCTGCTCGCGGTGCCCGAGACCGGCATCAACCTGGACAAGGTGCCTGGCCCACGGGGCCCGGTGACCTACACCGACCTCTACGTGCGCCAGTACGCCGTATTGCCTGATCGGGGCTGACTGGGAAAACTCGGCCAGGACCCCGTCACCGGGACCGGGACGCCGACGAGCTACGGCACCCAACTCGCCTACGACCGCCGCTCCGGCTACCAAGCCGCCACCAACACACCCCTGGGCACCCCGGCCGCCGGCATGCGAGAGCGCATCGTGAAGACCTTCCTGGCCACGCTGACGTCCGACCGGCGGTCGCGCCTACCTTCTACCAGTAAACCCCCAGGCCTGCCGCTGGTCTCATCCCCCTGCACCAAGGAGACCCCAATGCCTGAGCAGCCGACCAAAGGCCCCTCCCTCGCCGACATTGACCAACTCGGCCGACAGCTCACCAACGCGCTGAACGATCCCGGCATCACCCACGGACTCGCCCGGGCGTACCGCGCCGCGCTCAAAGAGATCGACCTATACCGCAACCACGCGGCCAGCCGGGACGAGATCGGCGCCCTGAGGCCATCGCCCCGCCGCATCCAGGTCGGCGGCGGCAGCCACCGCATCGGCGGGTTCTTCAACATCGACATCGTGCCGCCCGCCGATCTCATCTGGGACGTGCGCGAAAGTCTGCCGCTGGCCGACAGCAGCATCGAGTTCCTCTTCTCCGAGCACTTCCTGGAGCACATCGACTACCCGCGCTCGGCCAAACGTTACGTGGCCGAGACCCATCGCGTGCTCCAACCCGGCGGGCAAGTTGTCACCGGAGTTCCCGATGCCGCCGTCGTGCTGCGCGGCTACCAGCAACGCGACGAACAGCTGTTTGCCGAGATGCGCGAACGCTGGTACGGCCGACGCAACTGCCTCGGCGACTTCAACACTTACCTCGACCTGGTCAACTACGTCCTCCGCGACCAGGACGACGATAACAACTACACCGCACATCTCTGGGCCTACGACCTCGACAAGCTCTCCAGCCTGTTCACCGACGCAGGCTTCCGCAAGGCCGAGCCCTGGACCTTCGACTCCACCATGGCAAACCCGGAACGCGAATGGGCCAGCGTCTATGTCATCGCCACCAAGTAATGTCATGAGCCACGGCAATGACCGCAGGTCACGAGTATTTAACCAGTTGACGATTCCCTTTCGGCATGCGGAAGCGCTCCAACGTCCCCCGAGCGAACGTTGGAGCGCTTCCGCATTGGGGTACCCGCAAATGTACAGCTCAAATCGAAGAATCCGGACATCACCGCCCGACTGCTCAGTGCCTCATTCAAAGCTCGCGCTATTCACGCGGTGGGTGGTTGCGAATGGTGCTGCTACCTGCACCGACCGCTCGCCCTGGCCCGGCGGGCCATGGAGGACACCGTCGCTGGGTCGGTTGTGAATAGCGCTCAGTTCGCCCAGCGCAGCACGATTGGCTTGAGCTTGCTGTAACCACGGACCGAGACCGGGCGCTTCGTTCGCATCTCGTACCCAGCGTTGCCCTCGAGCGCAGCCGCCAGTTCCTGGTCGATCAGGATCGTGCCGGGCCGGGCGACCGAGGTGAGCCTCGCGGCGAGGTTGACCACGGGGCCGTAGACGTCCCCGAGCCGGTCGAGCACCCGGCCCCAGGCCAGGCCGGTGCGCAGTTCCGGAATGTCCTCGTCGGCCTCGGCCCGTTCGTTCATCGTGAGCGCGATCTCGGCGGCATCGGCAGGCTGGTCGGCCACGAACAACACCTCGTCGCCGATCATCTTCACCACCCGGCCGTGATGCTCGGCGATCACGTCGGTGGCCACGGTCTCGAACCGCTCCAGCACGGTACCGAGCTGGATTTCGTCGATACGCCGGGTCATGCGGGTATAGCCGACCATGTCCACGAAGCCGACGACTTGGCTGCGGGACTGGAAGTCATCCTCCGATGCGGCAAGCGCCCGTCCGGCGTACGACGCGAGCTGGCGTCGCCAGACGTAGGTCAGCAGGTGTTCCAAGGCGGGCAGCGTGGTCTCGAGGATGCGTTCCGCCTGCCGGGAATCCAGCGCGACTTCGGGACGCTCGGCGAAGAACGAGCGGAGCATCAGGATCTGCCACTCGGCAAGCCGCGCCAGGTGGTGACCCATCGCGCGCGTCACAGCCGATTCGGTGCCCGGGGTGATCAGCCCCGCGTCCAGGAGGCCGTCGGTGAGCCGGATGGCCTCCAGATCGGCGTCGGTGAACACCCGGTTGTCATCACCGATAGTGGCGAATCCAAGGGCGCGCCACAGCTGACGCAGGCCTTCCGGATCTCGACCGGTCAACTCGGCTAGGTCGTGGCGGGTGTACTTGCGGTCCCCGCCCAGCAGCACCCGTTCGGCTCGTGCCTGCAGGTCTTCCAGCGGGTCGGGGTCCACCGTCACGAGACTGCGATCAGGTGGTGTGCACGATGAGCACGTCCACGCTGGACTTCCGGGCGACCTCGGACGGCACCGAGCCGAGGATGCGGCCGGCCAGCGTGTTCAGGCCACGGTTACCGACGACCAGCAGGTCTGCCGAGTGTTCCTTGGTGACCCGCAGCAGCGATGCCACCGGCTCGCCCTGCACTGGGATCGTCTCCACGTTGGTCGCGCCCTGCGCGGCGGCGCGGTCGCGGGCCGTCTGGAGAGTGTCTTCCGCGGGAGCCGATCCCACCACCTGGTAGGCCTCATCCCCGAGCACGTCCTGTGCCTTCTCGACGTCCTCCCGGCTGGTCGGGTAGTAGGCGCACGCGATGAGCAGCTTGCCCCCGGTACCGGCCGCGACGGCCGCGGCCCGGTCGACCGCTGCGAAGGACGACTTCGAACCATCGGTTCCCACGACGACGGTCTCATAGGCGGCCATAGAAGCTCCTTGGGAGGGTTGGATGTGGACTTCGACTTCTCTGCCGATGGCGGCTCAGCCCCAGCGTCGCCGCGTCAGCTGACCCTAGCGGCCGAAGCCGCCGTGTGCAGAGTAACGAGCCATCACGGCAATGGTTGCGTTGTTGATCGTTGTTTGTTACGCGCCGTGTTGTCGATCACCGTGAGCCGTTTGACGCGGCGTGCTCGTCCTGCGCGGACGCGTCCGCGTCGTCACGGTCCACGTCGGTCACTTTGGCCGCCCGGATCGTCGGCGGTTCCTCGGCTTCTTCGGCCGAACCATCGGCCTGGTGCAGGGGATCCCGATGCGCAAGCGCCGCCAATCCCGCCGCACCAAGCAGCACATCGGCCTCGGCGAGCACGCTGCGGGCCGACGTGATCTGGTTGGCGATGTTCGTCCTCAGCTCGCGCAGCATCCCCACCCGGTCGGCGGCGTGGTTGATGCGGTTGTTGGCGAGTTCGGTGGCCTCTCGCACGCGCCGGTTGGCCTCTTCCGTTGCCTCGGCGACCCGGGCGTTGGCTTCGGTGATGGACTCCTGCTTACGGCGGTTGGCGTCCTCAACCGAGTTCCGATGCCGCGCTTCGGCCTCGGCCTTGGAGTCCGACCGCTCCTTGGCGATCTGCGCGCGAACCCGCTGTGCTTCCTCGGTCGCCTCCCTGAGCCTGCGCTCGGCCTCGGCCTTGCTGCTTGCCTCCTGCTCGGCGAGCGCACGCATCGACTCGGTGCGCCTGGTGGCCATCGCGATCTCGAAGTCCTCCTCGACCTTCGTCCGCCGCTCCTCGGCGTCCAGATCGAGGCGCAGCCGCTCCTGCTTGGCCTTGTTGATGATCGAGTCGGCTTCTGATCTCGCCCGCTCCATCACCTTGCGGTGCTCGGCCTCCATCTCCTGGCGGCGCGCGTCCAGATCGGCGAGCAGCTGGTCGTATCGGGTGCGCATGGCACTCGCGTCGGCTTCGGCCTTGGCCCGGATGTGAACCGCCTCAGCTTCGGCACGTGCCTTGGTCTCGGTCGCCTCGTCCTGCGCGAGCCGGAGCATCCGCTGCAGGCGTTCGGAAAGGCCCTCCAGGCTGGTCGGTGGCAGGGACAGCCGCTCGACCTGGCCGCGGAGCTCGCCGATCTCGTTGCGGGAGACCTCGAGCTGCCGGGCGAGGTCTCCCGCCTGCGAGATCGCGGCGTCGCGGTCGGACGTCAGCATTTTGAGGTCGGCGTCGAGGCGTTCGAGGTGCTCATCCACTTGCCCTCGGCTGTATCCGCGCTTCGCGATATCGAAGCCGACGCCAAGTGGTACAAGCTCTCGTTCGTCGCCAAGACTCATAGCCCTCACGCTACCTCTCGGGGTTCGTGGCTCATGCTATCGGTGCTCGAGTGTCCGCCCCCCGAAGCGGAACTTTTGCCGCGCACTGTCCGGTTTCGCCGGTTCTCACACGCCCCGGAACCGGTTGATCGCTTCGAGGTGTTTCTCGCGCATCTCGGCATCACGTACGCCGAGACCTTCCTCTGGGGCAAGACACAGTACGCCGACCTTGCCCTGGTGAGCGTTGCGGTGTACGTCAAGGGCGGCTTGACCGGTGTCTTCCAGCGAGTAGGTCTTGGACAGTGTCGGGTGGATCAGGCCCTTGGAGATGAGCCTATTGGCTTCCCATGATTCTCGGTAGTTGGCGAAGTGCGAGCCGATGATCCGCTTGAGGTTCATCCAGAAGTAGCGGTTGTCGTAGGAGTGCATGTACCCGGAGGTGGACGCGCAGGTCACGATGGTGCCGCCCCTGCGGGCGGCGTAGACCGAGGCGCCGAAGGTCTCCCTGCCCGGATGCTCGAACACGATGTCCGGGTCCTCGCCGCCGGTGAGCTCGCGGATCTTCTTGCCGAACCGCTGCCACTCCTTGGGATCCTGGGTGTTCTCGTCCTTCCAGAACCGGTAGCCCTCCGCGTTGCGGTCGATGACCAACTCGGCGCCCATCTTGTGGCAGATCTCGGCCTTCTCGGGGCTGCCGACCACGCATACCGGGATGGCACCGCCGTTGAGCACGTACTGAGTCGCGTAGGACCCGAGCCCACCGGACGCGCCCCAGACGAGCACCACGTCGCCCTGCTTCATGTCGGCGCCGTTGCGGGACACCAGCTGCCGGTAGGCGGTGGAGTTCACCAGGCCGGGGGACGCGGCTTCCTCCCAGGTCAGGTGGCCGGGCTTGGGCATCAGCTGATTGGCCTTGACCAGCGCGATCTCGGCCAGCCCGCCGAAGTTGGTCTCGAACCCCCAGATGCGCTGCTCGGAGTCGAGCATGGTGTCGTTGTGGCCATCGGGGCTTTCGAGTTCGACGTTGAGACAGTGCGCGACAACCTCATCGCCTGCCTTCCAGGAGTGCACACCTGGGCCGGTGCGCAGCACCACGCCGGACAGGTCTGAGCCGACCACGTGGTAGGGCAGGTCGTGCCGCTTGGCCAACGGTGAGAGCCTGCCGTAGCGCTCGAGGAACTTGAAGGTCGGCAGCGGCTCGAAGATCGACGTCCACACCGTGTTGTAGTTGATCGCGCTGGCCATCACGGCGACCAGAGCCTCACCGGGTCCGAGCTCCGGGGTGGCGACCTCGTCGATGTGCAGTGACTTGCGGGGGTCCTTGTCCCAGCTGGGTATCCCGGCGAACATCTCGACCTCGTCGGCGTGCACCGTCACACCGCGATAGCTCTCCGGTACGGGCAGGGATCCCACTGCGTCGAGATTGCCGGTGAGGACTGCGTCGAGGATCTGCTGCGCCATGGGGGCCTCCGTGCTGTGACGTAACTGAACGGTCCGATGCGACAACACCCGACCGTTGCTCGAAACTACTGGCCAGTAGCGCCCGGCGCCACCTTCCCGGTAGGTGTTTGTCGATGTTTCCGTGTTGTTATGCCTGGTAGTGCGCTACGTAGTAAATCTAGGCGGATCATGGTCTTGAGGGCTGTGCGAGGTGTGCCCGTGCGGCCTCGGAGGTGATTCGAGATGGCAAAAGGCTCGGTAAGAGCATGGACCCGGCCGCATGACTGGGCGGAAGTCGTCCTCGGCGTCGTTCTCATCCTGTCGCCCCTGGTGTTCGACACATCGACGACAGCGATGTGGACGATGGTGATCCTCGGAGCGCTGATCGCTCTGGACGGACTCGCGTCGCTGGCGATGCCGGGCATGGTCTACGGGGAATGGGCGCAGATGGCCCTCGGAGTCCTGCTCTTCATCTCGCCGTGGGTGATGGGCTACACCGGGTTCACCAGCGCCTCGTGGATGTCCTGGATCGTCGCAATCCTGACGATCGCGGTCGGTGCGGCGGCACTGCCGGTGGCCACCGCCGCCCACAGGACGGCCGGCCAGCACTAGGGCAGGGCAATAGGTCCAAGGCAGTAGGTCCACGGGCACGCGGTCAGCGCGCGCCCGTGGACCTAGTGTGCCTCGGCAGGCTCGACCAGTTCGACCAGGACGCCGCCCGCGTCCTTGGGGTGCACGAAGTTGACCTTGCTGTTGGCGGTTCCGCGCTTGGCCTCGGGATAGAGCAGGCGCAGGCCGTTGGCCCGCAACGCCTCCGATGCGGCCTCGATGTCGGTGACCCGGTAGGCCAGTTGCTGCAAGCCCGGTCCCTTGTTCGAGATGAACTTCCCGATAGTCGAATCGGGGCGCAGCGGGGCGAGTAACTGAATGGCGGTGCCCTCAGCGTCGCCGGGCGCGTGCAGCATCGCCTCGCGCACCCCCTGCTCCTCGTTGACCTCGGTGTGGGTGGCTTCGAGGCCGAAGTTGTCCGCGTAGAACGTGATCGCGTCGTCGAGATCGGGTACGGCGATGCCGACGTGGTCGATACCGGTCACGAACGGCTGCAGCGCGTTATTCATGGTCGCCAGGATAAGCGCGGCACCTCCTTTCGAGGGCGCGCGGCCGTGGAGTTGGCCGAAGGTCACTCGCAGGGCTCTGGTCAAGGCCGCACACGGCGGTATGGTCGCAAGAGTATCGTCGCGCTGAGGCTTGGAGGCTTGTTGTGTCCGGTTCTGTGATTGTTGGTGCGGCCCGCACCCCGATCGGACGACTGCTGGGATCGCTCAAGGATTTCTCCGGAGCGCAGCTCGGTGGCGTCGCCATCAAGGCTGCCCTCGAGCGTGCCGGAGTTTCCCCGGACGCGGTCCAGTACACGATCATGGGTCAGGTGCTCACCGCGGGCGCCGGCCAGATTCCCGCGCGCCAGGCCGCGGTCGCCGCGGGCATTCCGATGGACGTGCCCGCGTTAACCATCAACAAGGTCTGTCTGTCGGGCCTGGACGCGATCGCGCTGGCCGACCAGCTCATCCGCGCCGGCGAGTTCGACATCATCGTCGCAGGCGGCCAGGAGTCGATGACCCAGGCGCCGCATCTGCTGCCGAAGTCTCGCGCAGGCTTCAAGTACGGCGACGTGACTCTGGCCGACCACATGGCCTACGACGGGCTGTTCTGCGCGTTCGACCAGGTCGCCATGGGCTCGTCGACGGAGAAGTACAACTCCCGCTACGGCTTGACCCGCGAGGAGCAGGACGCCTTCGCGGCCGCATCGCACCAGAAGGCGGCCAAGGCCATCGCGGACGGCTCGTTCGCTGACGAGATCGCCCAGGTGGAGGTTCCACAGCGCAAGGGTGACCCGGTCATCTTCGACACCGACGAGGGCGTGCGTGCCGACACGACCGCGGAGAGCCTGGCCAAGCTGCGCCCCGCGTTCGCCTCGGACGGCACGATTACCGCGGGTTCGGCCTCCCAGATCTCCGACGGCGCCGGCGCCGTCGTGGTGATGAGCAGGGCCAAGGCGGAGGAACTCGGCATCGAGCCGCTGGCCGAGATCGGCGCGCACGGGGTCGTGGCCGGGCCGGACGCCAGCCTGCACGAGCAGCCGTCCAACGCCATCAAGGCCGCCCTTGCCAAGGCCAACCTGCAGGCAGCCGATCTCGACCTGGTGGAGATCAACGAGGCGTTCGCCGCGGTCGGTCTGGTGTCCACCAAGCAGTTGGGCATCAGCCCCGACATCGTCAACGTCAACGGTGGCGCGATCGCCATGGGTCACCCCATCGGCGCATCGGGTGCCCGTCTGGTCGTGCACCTGCTCTACGAGCTCAAGCGCCGTGGCGGTGGCGTGGGCGCGGCCGCCCTGTGCGGCGGCGGCGGCCAGGGTGACGCGCTGCTGATCAGCGTGCCCAAGTAGCGTTGGTGGTCATCTGTCGACATATGCACCTTTGAGGACGCCGACAAGTGGCCGCTTCGCTGGATCGTGAGAGCTGCTGGCAGGCTCGAACCATGGATCGTGAGAGCTGCTGGCAGGCTCGAACCATGGATATAGCCGAGCTGATCGACCGCGCGCGGGATGGGCAACCGCGCGCGGTCGCTCGTTTGCTCTCCCTTGTCGAGGAAGCGCATCCGCGATTGCGCGATGTTGCGCGTGCCCTGACCCCGTACACCGGGAACGCGAGCATCATCGGATTGACCGGACCGCCCGGGGTCGGCAAGTCGACATCGACCTCGATGCTGCTCGGCGCGCTGCGGAAACAGGGCAGACGGGTCGGGGTGCTGGCCATCGACCCGTCGTCGCCGTTCTCCGGGGGTGCGCTGCTCGGGGATCGCATCAGGATGACCGAACACGCCACCGATCCGGGAGTGTTCATCCGCTCGATGGCCACCCGAGGTCACCTCGGCGGCCTTTCCTGGGCGACCCCGCAGTCCGTCCGGGTGCTCGATGCCGCCGGTTTCGACGTCATCCTGATCGAGACCGTGGGGGTTGGTCAGTCCGAAATCGACGTCGTCAAGCTCGCCGACACCACCATGGTTCTGCTCGCGCCCGGTATGGGCGACGGCATTCAGGCGGCGAAGGCGGGAGTCCTGGAGATCGCCGACGTGTTCGTCGTGAACAAGGCCGACCGCGACGGCGCTGACGCCACGATCAGGGATCTCAAGAACATGATTTCCATGAGCCGCAGGGAGATCAGTGGACACTCCTGGCGCCAGCCGATCGTGCGCACGGTGGCGGCGCGCGGCGAGGGTGCTGACGATGTACTCACCGCGCTCGCCGAGCATGAGGTCTGGCTGGTCGAGCGTGGTGAGCTGCTTCGCAGGCGCCAGGCACGGGCCCGGGCGGAGGTGGAGGCCATCGCGTTGCGGCGGTTGCAGGGCGAGCTGGCTGACCTGCACGGCGGTGAGGCGCTCGAGTTGCTGAGCAAGCGGGTGGTGGATCGGGAGCTCGATCCGTACTCCGCGGCCGATGAGCTGGTAGCCGGAGTGCGGCGGGAACCATGACCGCGGACCGTGTGACGCCGCGTCTCAGGCGAGAACACACCGTAGTCAGTGTGCCCTTGTAACAGAAACTGTCATCCAATCGAGTTAACCCAGGGGCATTCGGTGTAGTCAGGGCAGCCGTTCGGACGCTCAGCCGGGCAACCGCAGCGAGATCATGGGAGGTCGTTTCCATGACCATCAACTCGGTGTGGACTGGAACATCCGAGCGGCGCCCACCACTTCCCGCGCCCGGCGCGGTCACGACATCGCAGCCGGAGCCTCGGACGCACAGGCTCGTGATCGGCGACGAGAATCGGCTGATCGCCGATGCCCTCGAACTGGCGCTCACCGGCCACGGCTACGACGTCAGAGCGACCGCAACCACCCGCGGCACGCTGTTGCGCGCGATACTTGCCCACCGTCCCGATGTCTGCCTGCTCGACCCAGAGTTGCTGGACGGCTGCGCGATCGACCTGATTGACCGTGTCCACGCCAGGGTGTCCGAAGTGAAGGTGCTCGTCCTGTCTGCCGACAGCAGTCCGCGCATGGTGGCCGCCGCCATCGAAGCCGGTGCGGCCGGCTGGCTCACCAAGAACAAGGGCATCGATGCGCTCGCCCAGGCGGTGGAGCGGGTGGCCCGCGGCGAGTTCACCATCGACCCGGCCCTGGCCCAGCAGACCCTGCGGCACCTACGCGATCACCGAAACGACCAGAACCAGCCGCTGCGCTGGCTGACTCAGCGCGAACTGGAAGTGCTGCGACGACTCACCGAGGGAGACGGGACTCGCGAGATCGCCCGAGTGCTCGGCGTGAGCACCAACACCGCGCGTACCCATGTGCAGAACGTGCTGGACAAGCTCGGTGTCCACTCCAGGCTCGAAGCCGTCGCGCTGGCCAACCGCGCGGGCGTAGCGGACTGGGGCGGGCAGCGGAGCCGCACCATAATCAGGCCCGGTTCCGCGAGTAAGCCGGTGGCACGCGGCTGAAGTTGATTCGGGTGAAGTTCCGCGATCGGCTGCGGGCGTTGGTCGGCACCGGTTACTCTGGCAACCCGGATGGCTACGCACGCGTACAGGGGAGACGGACGTCATGGGTGATCAAGCGGGCAACGACGCGGGGCTGCCGCTGCCGAACGTGGACGCCGGGCCGGTCGGGCCGGGCTCGGTGCCGGCGAGCGCGCCGCAGCCCGCGCCACAGTCGGGCGGCGGGCTGCCGGCGCTGTACGGCGAGCTGCTGAACCAGAACGCGACCACCGACGTCACCACCGGTGGGATGGCCGACCTGATGCTGGCGCCGTTGGCGCGCGGCCTCGGGTCGCCAGGCGGGCGAGAACTACAACGAGTTCCTGATCGGCGTCGTCAACCGGATCGAGGCGATCAAGGACGCGATCCAGGCCACGACGAGAGCGAAGGCAGCCGAGGACGAGGATGTGCGGGGCACGATGGACAAGGGGTTGACCGACTGAATGCGTATCCGATCACGAGTGGCGCTGCCGGTGGCGGTTGCGGCGCTCGCCCTGCTGGCGGGGTGTGCCGAGGAAAGCGGTGGCGCTCCAGGGCCCGCCGAGCCGACGCCGTCCGCGCCCGCCGGCGACGGCCTGCCGCACAGCGGCGCGCCCACGGTGGAGAACCCGATCGACACGACCGCGTTCGAGGCCGAGCCTTGTTCGGTGGCCACCCCCCGGCAACTCAGTGCTGCCGGTCTGGAGTTCAAGCCTGCGGAGCCCGATCCGGAGCAGTCGACCGGGTCGGATTGCCTGTGGCGGTTCTCCGCAACGGGGTATGGCCTGGTTGGGGGGACATTCTTCGGTCTGCATGACCAAGGGTTGAGCGCCTTGTATGCACGCCGTTCCAGCTACGGCCTGTTCGAGGAGATCCCCCCGATCGGCGGCTACCCTGCGCTGGTCTGGAACACCAGCGATCACCGCAAGGAAGGCTTCTGCACGATCTCGATCGGGCTGCGCGATGACCAGACCTATGACGTGGCGGCCAGTCTTGGCGGGGACAATCCCGACAAGACCACCTCCTGCGAGGTGGCGCGGACGGTTGCCGAGATCGCGGTGGAGGCCATGAAGAAGGGCGGCGCGTGATGGCTGGTTACACCTGCGCGGACATCTACCGGCGGATGCACGCCACGCCGGCAATGTGCGGACCGTCACTGCGTGCCGCGCGCGAGCACGCCCCGAATTGGCGTGCGAGGCGCTGGCGGCGGTGGCCGACGAAGTGAAGTTCGGCAATCGGCTGCCGGCGTTGGTGACGACCGGTTAATCTGATCAGAAATAGCGGGGCAATCAGAAATAGTCCGGGTAGGGCGCGGCCAGCGCGGGTACTTGTGGGGGTATGGCGACTGCGGGAAACCCGGGCAACAGGAGACCCAGACAACGCCGCACCTCCGCCGAATCATTGCGTTCCGCGGCCGCGTAGAGGGCCGACAGCCCGCACCGCAGGGCTGCGAGGTTGCCGTGCGAACTCGACGTGGTGGCGAAGATTCGCCGGTGCCCGGTCGGCACCGACTCTTCGTGCCGGGAGAACAGCGACTCGTTCAGCTTCTCGCCCGAGCGCAAGCCGGTGAACCGGATCTCCACGTCCGGCACGTTGACCTGCTGCGCGAACTTGTGGACCAGGTCGACGATCAGCACCTCCTCGCCCATGTCCAGCACGAACACGTCACCGCCGGTCGCCATCCGGGCCGCTTCCAGCACCAGCCCGACTGCCTCTTCCACGGTCATGAAGAATCGGGCCACATCGGGGTGGGTCACGGTCACCGGCGAACCGGAGCAAAGCTGCTCCGCCAGTACCGAAAGCAGCGAGCCGCGGCTGCCCAGCACGTTGCCGAAACGGACCGCGGCGAGCACGGTCGGACCCGCGGCGTTGGTCTGCACGATCAGCTCGGCAAGCCGTTTCGTTGCGCCCAGCACTGAAACCGGGTCGGCCGCCTTGTCCGTCGAGATCAGCACGAACCGCTCGACGCCGGTCGCCAGGGCGGCGCGCACGAGATGGTCGGTACCCATCACGTTGGACTTCACGCCCTCGCACGGATGGCGCTCGAGTAGCGGCAGGTGCTTCTGCGCTGCGGCGTGAAAGACCACATCCGGCCGCAGCTCGCGGAAGATCTGGTCGATCCGCGCCCGGTCACGGATATCGGAGATCACGATGTCGTCGTCGTCCAGCAACGCCTGGCCGTCGAGCTCCAGGGCAAGCCGGTGCAGGTTCGACTCGTCGTGGTCGAGCAGGAAGAGCCGGCTCGGGCCGAAGCCGCGCACCTGGCGGCACAGTTCGGTGCCGATCGAGCCGCCCGCACCGGTCACCAGTACCCGCCGCCCGGCGATGGTCGAGCGTGCCTCGGGGCTGACCACATGCATCTCCGAGCGCCCGATCAGCCCGTACACATCCAGGGTCCGCATATCGCTGCCCACCACGTCGCGGCGCAGTGCAGCGATGAACGACGGCAGGTAACGGACGCTCGCGCCTGCGGCCGCGGCGGCCGCCGACACCTGATGGAACCGCCGCGCGGGCAGGCCTGGGATGGCCACCACGACCACCTCGATGGCGTGCGCCAGCACAATCGTCCCGGTGTCGTCGAGGCCACCCAGCCGGGCCAGCCTGCCATCGACGGGCTTCGCCGGGTCGTCGTCGATGAACCCCATCGGGGTGAGGCCGAACTCGGGGACCCGGAGCAGATCCCGGGCGAGTGCCTGCCCCGCCTCCCCGGCACCGACAACAACCGTGCGCAATCCGACCCCTCCCGGCGACCGAGAACCGTTCGGCAGCGATGTCACGATCGCCACACCTCCTCCGGCGACAGGTGACGGGCAAGCTCGCGGAGCGCCGTACAGACTCGGTCGACCGGACGCTCAGTGAGACCGGGATGCATCGGCAGCGACAGCAGTTGCCCGAACAGCATGTCGGCTCCTGGCATGCCGCCCGGTGGGAACACCGCGGTCCGCCGGAAGTACGGCATCCGGTGCAGCGGGATGAAGTGCACAGACGTGCTGATGCCCCGCTCGGCGAGCCGCGTGATCAACTCGTCCCGGCTCATCCCGTACTCCTCGAGCACGCGCACCACGTACAGGTGCCAGGCGTGGCGACCGCGCGCTGGCACCGCAGGCAGCCGCAATCCGGGTACTCGCCGAAGCCTGGCGGTGTACCAGGTGGAGATCGCCTCGCGGCGGTGTTGCCAGTCTGTGAGGTGGCGCAGCTGGGCGCGTCCGATCGCGGCTTGCACATCGGTCATGTTGGCCTTCAGCCCGGCGTCGTCGACGGTGTAGCGCCAGCTGCCGCCCGGCAGGTTTCGGCGCCACGCGTCGGCGGACATCCCATGCAGCCGCGCCCGCCGGACCCGCGCGGCGATGTCGGTGTCGTCGGTCGTCACCATGCCGCCTTCGCCGATGGGCAGGTTCTTGGTGGCGTAGAAGCTGAAGCAGGCGGCCCGCGAGTGTGCACCCACCGGTCGGTCGTCGACGAACGTGCCCACGGCGTGCGCGGCATCCTCGACCACACGTGCCATCGGCAACCCGGCCGCATCGGCCAGTTCGGCCAGCGGCGCGGGGGCGCCCGCGAAATGCAGGCCCAGCATCGCGCGGGGACGCTCGCAGGCGCGGGCCGCGCGGACCACGGTGTCCGGGGACGGCATCGCGGTGTCCGGGTCGACGTCCACCAGCACCGGCTGGAGTCCGGCGTGCACGATCGCCTGCGCCGCACCGCAGAAGGTGAGGGTGGGTACCAGAACCTCGCTACCCGGCGGTAACCGCAAGGCCCGCAGCGCTAGTTCGATCGCCGCTGTGCAGGAACTGACCGCGACCGCGTGCTCGGCCCGAACGCGCGCGGCGAACTCCTGCTCGAACAGCTCGGTCTCCGGCCCCATGGTGACCCATCCGGAGGCCAGCACCCGCTGTACCGCCAGCCGTGCCTCCTCGGTGATCTCGGTGCGCGCGAACGGTACCGGCGGTTCGTCGGCAACCGCCGCCACCGCATCAACCCGTTGGCGTGCGCCGTTGCCATCTCGCCGGAATCGGGGCTGCGGCCGGTAGACACTCATGATGCGCTCCTTCGGGGCCGGCCTCGGAGGCGAGACCCCTCCGACGTGATCCGGCTCGCTCCGCCGCACGACGCGCACTCCGGCCGGCACGAACCACGCTAGGCAGCCGGTGCCGAGCGCAGATCCCGCCGGATGACGACATCCTCCTACGTCATCTGCGCGACGTGGCCGGCCGACCGCGCGAGCACAATGCGTGCAGGGCTACCCGGAGGGCCGCGAAGTGCCGAACCTTGACCGCTCCCGAGCGCGGCCTGCCGGGTTCGGCCGGCTGGCTCGCAGCACGAATGGGCTCTCCTCCGGGTTCGGCTACAGCGCGATCGCCCAGGCCTCGCCACTGATCACCAACCTGGCGCTCGCCCCGTTCCTCATCGACCGCCTTGGTCTTGACCGATTCGGCGTGTGGTCGCTGATCCTGATCTTCCTGGTCACGTTCACCGCCCTGGACGGCGGAGTGGGCGCCTCGCTGGCGCGCTTCTACGCCTACCACTGCGCGCGCGGGGACCGGGCAGGCGCGGGGCGGCTGGCGATCGGTTCGCTGGCGCTGTTCCTGGCGCTGGGTGGGCTCATCACCGCCGCCTGCCTGCTGCTGGCGCCGGCCGTGGTCGAACTGCTGAACATCCCGGTGCATCTGCACGGCGAGGCGGTCGCCGTGCTTCGTCTGCTCGGGCCGCTCGTCGCGCTGGCCCTGGTCACTAATTCGGCCACCTCGCTGCTGCAGGCCAATTCCCGGTTCCGCGGGCTGGCCGGAGTCAGTGTCTGCTCCGCCGTCGGTTACGCGACGGGTGTGCTGCTCGTCGTCGATCACGGGCAGGACCTGTCGACGCTCGCCGCCGTCACCTCCACCCGGTACGTGATCCTGCTTGGCGGCGGGTTCTGGCTCGGCAGGCGGCATATCAGCCTGCGGCGGCCGCTGCTGCCGGACGCCTCGCTGCTTCGCGAGTTCCGCGATTACGCGGTGCGGATGCAACTGTCCGGCCTCACCACGTTCCTCAACGGGGAGATCGACGCGCTGGTGATCGCCGCGGTACTGCCCATCCGATTCGTCGGCATCTATGCGATCGGATACCAGGCGGCGTCCGCGCTGCGCAGCCTGCCGCTGTACGCGTTCCCGCCGATCCTCACCCGGATGACGGGCAGCTACGCGCACCACGGCATGACGGGCGCGGTCCGCGAGTTCCATGCCTTGCAGTCACGATGGGTGCCTGCGGTGCTGGCCTACGGTGCGATGACGACCAGCGCCGAGGCGTTCGCCGTGTACGTGTGGCTCGGGCCGGAGTTCCTGCAGAGCGGGGACGTTGCGGTGACGCTGCTGGCCGGGTACTCGGGGCACGTCGCGATCACCGGGATGCGTACCTGCTTCGTCCGCGCGATCGGGCGTCCTGGGCTGGAGACCCGCTACT
>JBOHER010000405.1:0-14901 GCA_050701115.1 Haloechinothrix sp.
ACAGGTCCAGGCCCTCAATCGAAGCCAGCCCGTGCTGCCGATGATGCCCGGCATGCCGGAGAAGCGCACCCACGACTACGTCCGCAACGGGATCACCAGCCTGTTCGCCGCCCTGGACATGGCCACCGGCCAGGTGATCTCCGCCCTGCACCGCAGGCACCGCTCCACCGAGTACCGCAAGTTCCTCATCCGCATCGACAAGGCCGTCCCAGCCGACCTGGACGTGCACATCATCTGCGACAACTACGCCACCCACAAGACCGACATCATCCAACAGTGGCTGGCCGCCCACCCCCGCTTCCACGTCCACTTCATCCCCACCGGTTCCTCCTGGCTCAACATGGTCGAGCGCTGGTTCGGCGAACTCACCACCAAACTGCTGCAGCGCGGCGTCCACACGTCGGTCCAAGCCCTCGAAGCCGACATCCGGGCCTGGATCAAAAACTGGAACGACGACCCGCGCCCCTACGTGTGGACCAAGACCGCCGACGAGATCCTCGACAGCATCGCAGCCTTTTGTAAACGTACTTCAGGCGCAGGACGCTAGTGCCCGCAGCCCGCATCGGTGCCCTCCCGCCCCCTCGTGTCGCCCGAAAGGGTTGCTCAGTTCTTGCCCGCGCCGACCTCGCTGTACTCCTGCTCGAGCGGCCGACGAATCTCCTGGCGGTAGCGCCAGATGCCATAAATCGTGCCGATCACCAGGAAGGCGACACTGCCCCACACCACGACTGTCTGCGCCCAGGGCACAGCGGTGAGCAGGCCGGCCGCGTAGTAACCGAACAGCACCAGGGTCGGCACCCAGAGCAGCGCGCCCACCGAGGTGGCCAGCATGAAACGCCGGGAATCCATCCGGGCCGCACCGGCGATCAGCGGCGCCAGCGTGCGCACCCACGGGATCCACCGCGCGGCGATGATCGCGACGAACCCTCTACGATCCAGAAAGTCCCGCGCCTTCTCCAGATTCTCCCGGTTGAGCACCTTGCCGCCACGCCGGGCGATGAACTTGGTTCCGGCCTTCTTTCCGAGGGCATAGCCGACCTGGTTACCCACGATCGCCACGATCAGCGCGACCCCGGACAACGCCCACGCGCTGACCTCCGCGTCGTGGTGAGCGAGTACCACCCCGGCGGCGAACAGCAGAGAATCGCCCGGCAGGAACAGCCCGATGATCACGGCGCACTCGAGGAAGACGAAGCTCAGCACGATCAGCCAGACCAACGCGGGCCCGGCGGTGGCCAACCAGCCAACGCCCACTTCTGCTGCCTCGGCATGCACCACGCTCACCCTGCGAGGGTACGTGCCGTGAGCGTCACGCGGTCGGCCGAGCGGTGAATATAGTGTTGTCGCCGAACGTGATGCGTCAGCCGCGGTCGTCGCCGGACTCGGCCAGCGGGATCTCCCTCATGAACATCGCGACGACGGTGGCCAGCAGGGCGACCCCCGCCGCCACGTAGAACACCGTGCTGATCGAGTCGGTGAAGCCGATCAGGAACGGCTTGGCCTGCTCGAGCGGGATCCGTTGCAGGAACGAGGAATCGGCCATGATGTCGGCCCCGCCGGTGTGCATGGCCGTCGGCGGAATGCCGAGGCCGGCGAACGCATCGGCGATGTTGGCGGTCAGCGTGCTGAACAGGATGGACAGGAACACCGCTACACCGAGCGTGCCGCCGATCTGCCGGAAGAACGTCGCGGTCGCGGTGGACACGCCCATGTCCCGGTGCGTGCCCGCGTTCTGGGCCGCGATCACCAGCGTCTGCATGCAGCCACCGAGGCCGAGGCCGATCACCGCCATGTAGGTCAGCGGCTGCCACAGCGGGCTGTCCCACTCGATCTGCGCGAACAGCAGCGCGCCAAGGGAGATCAGCGCCGTTCCGGTCACCGGGAAGACCTTGTACCGGCCGGTCGCTGACATGACGCGGCCGGTGATGGTGGTGCCGATCATGATGCCGACCATCAGCGGCAGGGACAGCAGACCCGCTTCGGTCGGCGTGTAGCCCTGGACGATCTGCAGGTACTGCGGGATCAGCATGATCGAACCGAACATGCCGATGCCCACGATGAACCCGGCGATGATGGCCACGCTGAACGTGGAGTTGCGGAACAGCCGCATCGGGATCAGCGCGGCGTCGGCCATCCTGATCTGCACGGCCACGAACAGCACCAGCCCGATGATGCCGATGGCGAAGCAGATCAGTGCGGCGGTCGACGTCCAGCCCCATTCGCGGCCCTGCTCGGCCACCAGCAGCAGCGGGAGCAGGCCGAGGGCCAGGGTAGCCGCTCCCCACCAGTCGATCCGGTGGCTCTGCCGCTCATGGGGCACGTTGAGCACCCGGACCACCACGAACAGCGCTGCGATGCCGATCGGCACGTTCACCAGGAACACCCAGCGCCAGCCGTCCACCCCGATGAACTCGGGCATCCCGGCGAACAGCCCGCCGAGCACCGGTCCGAGCACGCTGGAGGTGGCGAACACAGCCACGATGAACCCCTGGTACCTGGCCCGTTCCCGGGGCGAGACGATGTCGCCGATGATGGTCAGCGCCAGCGACATCAGGCCGCCCGCACCGAGCCCCTGCAGGGCGCGGAATGCGGCCAGCGAATACATCGACTGGGCGAGGGTGCAGGCCAGCGAGCCGATCAGGAACAGCGTGATCGCGGTCAGGTAGAGCGGTTTGCGACCGTAGATGTCGGACAGCTTGCCGTAGATGGGCGTGGTGATGGTCGCGGTGATCAGGTACGCGGTGGTGGCCCAGGCCTGCAGGCTCAGCCCCTGCAGATCGTCGGCGATGGTGCGGATGGCCGTGCTGACGATCGTCTGATCGAGTGCGGCCAGGAACATGCCCATCATCAACCCGGACAGGATGGTCAGGATCTGCCGGTGGGACAGCACGGGTCGCTCGGTTGCCTCGCTGTGCCCGGAGGGTCCTCCGGGGTCGCGCTGGATGGTGGAACTGGTCATTCTGCGTCCTCCAGCGGCAGATCGCGGGTCGCCAGGTCACTGTTGAGCCGGTCGAGCATGCTGATCAGGAGTTCTCGCTCGCTGGGGTCCCAGTCGTGCACGGTGGTAGCCAGCCAGCGGTTGCGCGCCGCTCTGGCGTGGTCGAACACGCGGCGCCCTTCGTCGGTCGGGGCGAGCAGGCAGGCGCGGCCGTCGTCGGGGTCGGCTTGCCGCTCGATCAGGCCATGCTGGACGAGTGAGCTGGTCTGCCTGCTGATCGTGGAGATCTCGGCGTGCAGGAACTCGGCAAGCGCGGAGGTGCGTTGGGGGCCTTCCATGATCAACGTGGCCAGGATGGCGAACGCGGGCTGCTCGATGCCCGAGGGTTGCGCCTTCGCGAACCGGGCCCGTGCCCGATGCAGCACCCGGACGAACCGGATGAGCTGGCTGCCGAGCGCATCGGCGCTCTCCAGTTCGGCCGCGGTGAGGGTCGCAACCTTGGTGTCGTGGTCGGCGGACATCGCCTCGTCCTCTGCTACGTTGTTGCGGTGCGCAACTACTTGCTTCATACAACTATGCACCTAGGGTGGTTAGTTGTGCAAGCCAATTACTTGTGACGGCGACTACCGTAGAGCTATGACCGCACTGCTCGTCGATCGTCTGCGCAGCGAACTCGGCCCAGCTGCCGTGCTCACCGATAGCGACGTCACCGGGAGCTACGCGCGCGACATGATGCCGCTGGCCGAGCATGGTGCTCCGCTCGCGGTTGTCCTGCCCACCGACACCGAGCGCGTGCAGGCCACGGTCCGGGCATGCGCGACGGCCGGTGTGCCGATCGTGCCCAGGGGTGCGGGCAGCGGGCTCACCGGTGCGGCCAACGCGATCGACGGCTGCGTGGTGCTGGTGACCACCAAGCTGAACGAGATCCTGGAGATCGACCCGGCCAACCGGCTCGCGGTGGTTCAGCCAGGTGTGGTCAACCTCGACTTTCGCGATGCGGTCGCCAAGCACGGGCTGTTCTATCCGCCCGACCCGTCCAGCTACGACTGGTGCACCATCGGCGGCAACCTGGCGACCAACGCGGGCGGCCTGTGCTGCGTGAAGTACGGGGTGACCACCGATGCGGTGCTGGGGCTCAAGGTGGTGCTGGCCGACGGATCGCTGCTCAAGACCGGCCGCCGCACCGTCAAGGGCGTCGCGGGCTACGACCTGACCAAGCTGTTCATCGGCAGCGAGGGCACGCTCGGCGTGATCACCGAGGCCACCGTCAACCTGCGGCCGCTCCCGCAGGCACCGGGCACCCTTGTCGCGGGGTTCACCAGCACCTCGGCCGCGGGCGAGGCGGTCGCGCGGGTCGTGCGGGAGGGCTTGGTGCCGTCGTTGATGGAGATCATGGACGCGGCCTCGATCAAGGCGGCCGAGGAGTACCTGAAGACCGATATCGGCGCAGGCTCAGGGTGTGCCGCGCTGCTGCTGTGCCAGTCGGATTCCGGCGGTGAGGTGGCGCGTCGGGAACTGACCGCGATCGAGCAGATCTGCGTGGACTGCGGCGCCGATATGACCTACGCGACAGATGATCTCGCCGAGGGCAACATGCTGCTGCAGGCGCGCAGGGTGGTGCTCACCGCGCTGGAGTTGTACGGCACCTGGCTCACCGATGACGTGTCGGTACCGCGCACCAGGATCGCCGAGCTGATCACGGGGTGTGCGCGGATCAGCGAGGAGGTCGGGTTGCGGGTCGCCGTTGTCGGACACGCCGGGGACGGCAACATGCACCCGACGATCGTCTACGACCCGACCTCCGCTGACGAGTTCGCCCGCGCGCGCAGGGCGTTCGAGGACATCCTCGCCATCGGTCTCTCGCTGGGTGGCACGGTGACCGGCGAGCACGGCATCGGCAAGATCAAACGCGAGTGGCTGGAGCGGGAGATCGGTCCGGTCGGGATGCGCGTACACCGGCAGATCAAGGCCGCCCTCGACCCGGACAACCTCTTCAACCCCGGCTCCATGTTCGCCATGCCCTAGGGAAGGTCGACGGCGACTTTCCCTGTCAGCTCTCCGCCTGGGCGGTCCGCTTCTCCCTGCGCGCCTTGATTACCTCGACCACGATCGGCAGCACGGAGAGGAGCACGATCAGCAACACCATGGCTTCGATGTTGTCGTAGACGAACGGGATCCGGCCTAGGTAGTAGCCGAGCACGGTCAGCCCCGCAGCCCAGGCGACACCGCCGATCGCGGAATAGATGAAGAACTTCCGCGCGTCCATCTTGCCTACGCCCGCCATCGCGGTGATGAAGGTGCGCACAATGGGTACGAAGCGGGCGAGCACGATCGCTCGGGAACCGTACTTCTCGAAGAATTCCTGCGTCTTGTCCACGTACTCCTGCTTGAAAAGGCGTGAGTCCGCCCGGTTGAACAGCGCGGGCCCGACTTTGCGGCCGATCCAGTAGCCGGTGACGTTGCCCACGAACGCGCACACTGTCAGCAGGACGCACACCAGCCAGAGCGGCTCGGCGATCCATCCCTTGGTGATGAACAGACCTGCGGTGAACAGCAGCGAATCGCCGGGCAGGAAGAAACCCACCAGGAGTCCACACTCAGCAAAGATGATCAGGCACAGCCCGGCCAGCACATACGGACCGAGCCCCTGCAGCAAGATGTCCGGCTGCAGCCAGTCGGGCACCAGGGCAACGGCGGGGGCGGCGGATGGCGTGAGGTTCACGCTTGTCCACGGTACAGGCGCCGCACTACGGGTTGCCCTCGCGGGCAGCCAGTTGGCGGCGCAGCTTCACGAGTGCGCGGTGCTGGGACACCCGCACCGCTCCGGGGGAGCAGGACACCGCGTTCGCGGTCTCGGCGACGGAGAGCCCGACGATCAGCCGCAGGGTGAGGACTTCACGCTGGATCGCAGGCAGCGTGTCGAGCAGGGCGCCCAGGTGCTCACTCAACTCGACGTGCATCATCCGCTGTTCGGGGCCCGGTTCGTGCTCGGCTCGCTCGGGCACCTCGGACATGGGAACCGTGCGATCCCGGGTGTACCTGCGGTGGAAGTCGATGATCTTGTGTGAAGCGATGCCGTACACGAAGCTGAGAAAGCTCGCCCCGGTGGACCGGTAGGCCGGCAGTGAGGTCAGGACGCCCATGCATACTTCCTGGGCGACATCATCGGCGGAGGCGAACGTGCTCACCGCCTTGCCGATGCGGGCTCGGCAGTAGCGCACGATGAGCGGCCGCAGATAGCTCACCAGCGCATCCGTAGCGCCGGGGTCGCCTGCCTTGGCCGCTTCGACCATGTCTACGAGCGGGTCGCGAACGGTTTCGGGATGGACTCGAGTTTGAGCGGTAGCTGCCCTGCCGACAAAACCGACAGCCGGGAAAGCAGCAGCGGAAATGGACATGCGGACCCCCTACTGGCGCGCACGGTGAACCGTTGATGCGTCGTCGGGGTCTGGGACGACAGGATGTGACACAACGTGACAGTTGGTCACCTCTGGCGGCGTTTCCGGGTGTTCGCTCCGGAAAAGTAATGCCTAGGTAATGCTAGCCGTAGCTAGGTCGAGTTGCCACTAGTCCGTTCGGGTGAATCTGTGCGCTCGGCCAGCGAATCGACCAGCCGTCGGACTCCCCCACTTTGTGCTGCATCTGGCTCAGAGCAGGGTGAATAGCCCAATCACGGCGCCGGCGGCGAGGCCGAGCAGCGCGGCCAGCAACAGGATCCACCTGACGGATACCGGTGCCCCGGTTGGATAATCACTGGCAATATCGCCGGTGGTCGCACCAGTGTTTCCGATCGGCCCGTTTTTGGTGATGGGCCCAGCCTCGGCGTTGCCACGTCCAGCGTGAGCCCGCAGCGCCTCGGCCACCAGCCGTTCGGGATCCTCGGTCATGACCATGCCTCCGATACCGCGGTGTGCTTCGCGATCACTGCGCTTGGTGCATAGCGCGCTGCAATGCCTCGAGCGCCCTGCTGGCGGTGGACTTTACCGTTCCTTTCGAGATACCCGCGGTTTCGGCGATCTCGGCCTCGGTCAGCCCGCCGTAGTAGCGCAGTACGAGCACCTCGCGCTGTCGTGGCGGAAGGTTGCCGAGCGCGTCGACCACCGCCTGGTGCTCGGTGGACAGCATGGCAAGGCTCTCCGCGGATCGCGCGTTGACCGCATGCGGTGGGACGTAGTCCCGTGCGGTCCTGCGGCGACGCAGCACGCTGCGCGAGCCATTGACCACTGCCGTGCGCAAGTAGCCGAGTGCGGCGGCGGAGTCGCGCAGCTTGCCCCAGTTGCGGTGCAGGCCGGTGAACGCGTCCTGCACCACGTCCTCGGCGGTCGCTGGCTCGTCGACGAGCAGAATGGCCAAGCGCACCAAGCGCATCCGATGCTGCCGGTAGAGGTCTTCGAGAGTGAGCGGCCCTGCCGGCTCGGGTGCGGCGACGGGCGCGTCGATGGTGCGCAGCCTGCCGAGCGTCTGCTCGACGGTGCGCTCCGCGCTCCGCTCCGACATTTCCGCCGCCCCTTTTTCGCTGCTCTGGTGGTCGAGCGCGAGCGCCGACCTAGATTCAGCGTAGCGGCAGCATGTCGCCGGGCCGCCGCACATTGTTACGCCGGGGCCGCCGAAAGGAGTTGGTGCGCACGGGTAACGTCGGCGCTCGCAGAGCGCTCCGGGAGGTAGATATGGCGTGGTACTTGGTTGAGATCCGTTACGTGCAGGAGAAGCTGGCCGAGGTGCGGCCTCGGCATCGTGAGTTCCTGCGCGAACTGGCCGGGCAAGGGCAGGTCGCCGTCGCCGGTCCGCTCGGCGACGGCACCGGCGGAGTGGTGCTGATTCAGGCGGCGGACCTCGACGCGCTGCACAACATCATCGACACCGACCCGTACTACACCGACGGCGTGGTGGCCCAGCGCTCGGTGCGTGAGTTCATGCCGGTGCTGGGCGCCTGGGTACCCAGCGGTCAGTAGGTACCGCTCAGCTTGCTGTGATCCCAGCTGACGATCTTGGTCGGGGTGAACACAAGGCCGACCCGTTTGACGGCCTGTTTGCGCAGGAACTCGGTGGCCTCCGGCGGGAAGCCCGCGTCGCCTCCGGTGTACCGGTGCATGAGGTCGGTGCCGATCCGCAGGGTGCGCTCGGTGTCGTCGATGATCTCCACGTCCGCTTCCAGGGAGACCCCGCGTAGCCGCTCGTAGGAGTCGCCGGATTCCACCAGCACGGTCGCCTCGGCCAGCCTGCGCAGGTTCGCGACCTTCTGCGAGGTGCCGTAGGTCCAGGTCTCGATGCGCGGCGAGCCGTCGTCGGCTTTGCCCGGCACGTACCACAGCGGCGCGAGGTGTGGCCTGCCCTTGGGTCCCATCGTGGCCACGTTGATCACGCGCTGCTCGACGAGGTAGTCGTGCACCTCGTCCTCGGTCATCCAGATCTGGTCACGACGGGACATCCGCACCTCCTGCTCCAAACCTCATTGTTCGCCGAGCGGAGGTTACCTGGTGTTGCTCCGTTCGGTGGCGGCCCGGCCGGCGATTCCGGTCACCGCGGACGCCCGGGCGCCACGCTGCTTGATGTCCTCGAGGGCACCCGCATCGGCTTCGGGCACTCCCATCATCTTCGCGCCGATCTCGATGAACGGCGGGATGTACGCGCGGATCAGCTTGACGCCGCCGACCCAGCGGGGCACGTGGATGGTTCGCTTCTGCTTGAGGATGCCCTTCTCGAGCTTGTCCACCGCGAACGTCAGCGGGTAGGTCTTGCCGAAGATGCCGGGCATACCGGTGCGCAGCTTGCCGAATACCGGGTGCGCGTCGGCGCTTTCCACCAGGTCGGTGCGGATCCAGGACGGGTGTGCGACGCCGACCCGCACGCCGAGGTGGCGCAGTTCGACTCGCAGGCTGTTGCAGAACGCCTCGACGCCCGCCTTGGCAGCACAGTAGTTGGCCATACCTGGGGCGTGCGTGATGGCGCCGAGCGAGGAGATCGCCAGCAGGTAGCCCTTGCGTTCGATGACGTGCGGCATGGTGACCCGGAAGGTGCGCCACACCCCGAGCAGATCGACCTCGAAGACCTTTTCGTAGGCCATCGGGTCGACCGAGCGGGCGAAGCCGGTGGTCGCGATGCCCGCGTTGGCGATCACGATGTCGATGCCGCCGCACTTCTCCACCACGGCCGCGGTAGCCGTTTCGAGCTCTCGCCAGTTGGTCACGTCGGCTTCCCACGACGTGGCGTTGGTGCCGATCTTCCTCGCGACCTTGGCCTGCTCGTCGGGTTCGAGCCCGACCAGGGCTACCTTGGCGCCGCGGTCGGCGAGTCGTTGGGCGAGTCCGGCGCCGATGCCGCGGGCCGCGCCGGTGATCAGCACGACCTTCCCGCCGAGATCGACCTCGGTCTTGAACGGGTTGAACGCCATAGGGACCTCCTTGCACCGGCGATTCGGCGCTGCACGTAGGTTAACTTACTCCCGGTAATCTACCCACGGGTAACACCTATTCCGAATCCCGGTCGGACCATCCGTCTCCCGCCACGAGCGGGCCTCCGGCCCCCCTCTGTCGACCGGATTGTGCATAACCCCTCATGGGGTGCTCCGCGGCGCGGCGATGGCTCGTAGGATGCGGCTGAACGCCATCTTCGAGGAGGAGCAACGATGCCTATCGCAACCCCCGAGGTCTACGCCGAGATGCTGGACCGAGCCAAGGGAGCTGAGTTCGCGTATCCGGCTATCAATGTCACCTCGTCGGAGACCTTGAACGCCGCGTTGAGAGGCTTCGCCGAGGCCGAGAGCGACGGCATCATCCAGTTCTCCACCGGCGGTGCCGAGTTCGCCTCAGGCCAGAAGGTCAAGGACATGGTTGTCGGCGCGACCGCGCTCGCCGAGTTCGCGCACGTGGTCGCCGAGAAGTATCCGATCAACGTCGCGCTGCACACCGACCACTGCCCGCAGGACAAGCTGGACGGGTTCGTCCGCCCGCTGATCGACATCTCCCAGGAGCGGGTCAACCGCGCCGAGAACCCGCTGTTCCAGTCGCATATGTGGGACGGTTCCGCGATCGACCTCGAGGAGAACCTGCAGATCGCCGCCGGACTGTTGGAATCAGCGGCCGCGGCGAAGATCATCCTTGAGGTGGAGATCGGCGTCGTCGGCGGTGAGGAGGACGGCGTCGCGCACGACATCAACGAGAAGCTCTACACCGCTGAGGGCGACTTCGTGCGCACCATCGAGACCCTTGGCGCAGGCGAGAAGGGCCGCTACCTGCTCGCGGCGACCTTCGGCAACGTGCACGGGGTGTACAAACCGGGCAATGTCAAGCTGCGCCCGGACGTGCTCAAGCGCGGCCAGGCCGTCGCCGCGCAGAAGCTCGGCCTGCCGGAGGGATCCAAGCCGTTCGAACTGGTCTTCCACGGTGGCTCCGGCTCGCTGCTGGAAGAGATCCACGAGGCACTGTCCTACGGCGTGGTGAAGATGAACGTGGACACCGACACCCAGTACGCGTTCTCCCGTCCCATCGCAGACCACTTCTTCCGCAACTACGACGGTGTGCTCAAGGTCGACGGCGAGGTGGGCAACAAGAAGGTCTACGACCCGCGCAGCTACCTGAAAGCCGCCGAGGGTGCGATGGCAGCCCGCGTGGTCGAGGCCGCGCAGAGCCTGAGGTCCGCCGGCCAGAAGCTCTGAGCGCACCGAACGAGGCAATGACGCCGACCCCGTAGGGTTCGACGGTGCCGCGGTTTGCGTTATGCCGGGTGCAGCCGCCATGATTTCTGTGATGATGCCCAAGAAACTTGTCGCGGCGGTCTTGGTCGCCCTATTGATCCTTGCCGGCAGCAGCGTATTGGCCACCGTGTTCGTGTGACCGGATGCACTGCGTCAGCTCTGCCGTGCACTATGGCTGCTATGACGCACGCCAATCTGCTCGGACCCGAACCCACCCTGCTGCCTGAGCGCGTGGACGCCCAGGCCGCGCTCGACGCGCGAACCGCACCGGCCGAGGTGGCCGCGGAGCACCCCGACTTCAGCGAGGCATGGGCCGCGCTGGCGGAGCACGCGCTGGAAGCAGGCGAACATGTCGCCGCTTACGCCTATGCGCGCACCGGCTACCACCGAGGCCTCGACCAACTGCGCCGGGCCGGCTGGAAGGGGCACGGACCGATTCCCTGGAACCACCGGCCCAACCAGGGCTTCCTGCGTTCACTCGCCGCATTGGCCCGTGCCGCGCAGCAGATCGGCGAGACCGATGAGTACGAGCGCTGTGCGAAGTTCGTCGCCGACTCCGATCCCACCGCAGTGCAGGCGACCGGCCTCGCCTAGCGCGTGTCCGCGCCTCGCGTACGCGTGTCCGCACGTCCGGTACGGCTCAGCGCGGTCCGTGCACCAGCCAGAGGTCCTCGGTGTGCCGGTACCAGGTCCAGCGGTTGGCCTCGCGGGGCTGCGGCACACCATCGATCGTCGGCGCGGCAGGCTCGCAGCCGAGTTGGAAGGCGCGCCCGGCCAGGGTGGTTGTCCTCCGTACCCATCTCCCGGTGCTGACCCGGGCGACGACGCCCTGGCCGCCCGTGTTGTCCGGGGTCACCGCGATCCGCCGGGCGAGGCCACGGAAGGCGCGGGTGTCGTCGCAGTAGGCCTCGCCGCGCACTGGGCCGATCGTGGCGCAGCCCAGCAGCACGCCGCCCTTGTCGTCCCGGATCAACGGCACCTGGCTGCCCTCGCCCCGGGAAGCAAGGGCGAGGGCCCGCGCCGGGTCGATCGGCAGCCGCCACAGCATGGCGACCTGCGATCTGCGACCGGCGGGCACGAAGCCGACACTCGTGCCTGCCAGCCGATCGGTACGCAGCAGCCGCAGCACCACTGCGGCAAGGTCGGCATCACTGCCAACCACGATCAGGTCGGCGCCCGCGCCGTCGTCCAGTTCGCTCGCCTCGGCAAGGATGGGGTCAACGGCGGCCTTGCCGGGGCGCTCGGGAACCCGCGCCACTCGCGCCTCGACAGCAGGCAGGGGTGGGAGATTGGTCCCACATTCGAGCACGATTCCGCGCACGGCCGACTCCTCCGTTACCCTCTGCACCGGCGCGTTCCGCCGCGTACTCGTCCGATAAACCTGTTGCCGATCAACCTGGAGTGTCACATGCCGGCCATCGTGCTCATCGGAGCCCAATGGGGCGACGAAGGCAAAGGCAAGGCCACCGACCTGCTGGGCGATCGGGTGCAGTGGGTGGTGCGCTATCAGGGCGGCAACAACGCCGGTCACACCGTGGTGCTGCCCGATGGCCAGAACTTCGCCCTGCACCTGATTCCGTCCGGCATTCTGACTCCCGGGGTGACCAACGTGATCGGCAACGGTGTCGTTGTCGACCCCGGTGTGCTGCTGGACGAACTGGCCGGACTCGAGGAGCGAGGGGTGGACACCGGCGGGCTACTGCTGTCCGCCGACGCACACTTGATCATGCCCTACCACGTGGCCATCGATAAGGTCACCGAGCGCTACCTCGGCTCGCGCAAGATCGGCACCACCGGACGCGGCATCGGTCCTTGCTACATGGACAAGGTGGCCCGGGTCGGGGTGCGCGTGCAGGACCTGCTGGACGAGAAGATCCTCCGGCAGAAGGTCGAGGCCGCGCTGGAGCTGAAGAACCAGGTGCTGGTCAAGGTCTACAACCGGAAGGCGCTGGACCCCGACCAGGTGACGGATGAAGTGCTCGCGGCGGGTGAGAACTTCGCGCACCGGATCGCCGACACCCGGCTGCAGCTGAACAAGGCGCTCGAACGTGGCGAGACGGTGCTGCTCGAGGGGTCTCAGGGCACGCTGCTCGACGTGGACCACGGCACCTATCCGTTCGTCACCTCGTCCAACCCGACCTCGGGCGGCGCCTGCGTCGGCTCGGGCATCGGGCCGGGTCGGATCACCACCGTGCTTGGCATCCTCAAGGCCTACACCACCAGGGTCGGGTCGGGGCCGTTCCCGACCGAACTGCATGACGCGATGGGTGAGCACCTGCGCAAGGTGGGTGGCGAGGTCGGCGTCACCACAGGCCGCAACCGGCGCACCGGCTGGTTCGACGCGGTCATCGCCCGATACTCCGCTCGCGTGAACGGCATCACCGACTACTTCCTCACCAAGCTGGACGTGCTGTCCGGGCTGGAGAAGGTGCCGGTGTGCGTTGGCTACGAGGTGGATGGGTTCCGCTCAGAGGACATGCCGATGACGCAGACCGACGTGCACCACGCCATCCCGATCTATGAGGAGCTGCCCGGCTGGTGGGAGGACATCAGCCACTGCCGCACCTTCGCCGAACTGCCCGCCAACGCGCAGGCCTACGTGGAGCGGTTGGAGGAGCTCTCCGGGGCCCGCATGTCGGCCATCGGCGTCGGCCCCGGCCGGGAGCAGACCATCGTGCGCCACGAGTTCCTCTGACGCCGTTCATCCGGTCTAGGGTCAGCATGAGAAACCCTGCCGGTGGCGAGGAGTTCGCGATGACCAGGTCACGGTTGACTGACGAGCAAGCCAAGGCGCTCACGTTGGGTCCGAACTCGGCGTCCTGGCGGTACACCAGCGATATCCGCGGCTTCTTCGGCGCGGGATACGCACTCCTGCTGCAGACCGCGCATCCCACGATCAGCTCCGGCGTGCGCGATCACTCGAACTACAAGAACGAGCCCTGGCAGCGGCTCTTCCGCACCCTCGACTACGTCAACCTCACCATCTACGGCGGTCAGGACGCGGTCGAGGTGACCAGGCGGCTACGCGAGATGCACAAGCGGATCAAGGGCACCAATCCCGACGGCAGCAAGTACCACGCGCTCGAGCCGGAGGCCTACGCGTGGGTGCAGGCGACGCTGGTGCACACCGTCATCGCGATCAACGAGCGGTTCATCGGCACCATGAGCGCCCAGGACCAGGAGCGGGTCTACGCGGAATGGCTCGGGCTGGCCCGGCTGCTCGGGGTGAGCGACGGTTACCTGCCCGCGAACTACGACCAGTTCGACGGGTACTTCGACCGCGTGGTCACCGACAAGCTGCGGTTGACCGAGTCCGCGGTGGACGTGCTGGACAGCCTCAAGCGGCCCGTCCGGCCCTGGGTGCTGCCGCGCTGGACCGAGCCGTTGTGGCGGGTCTTCACGCTGCCTGCCGCGTATGTGCTCACGCTGACCACGACCGGCATGCTGCCGCCGGTGCTGCGCGAGCGGCTGGGGCTGAGCTGGGGTCCATCGCGGGAGCGCCAACTGCGCGTCATCGCCGCCCTCTCCCGATCCCTCACGCCGGTGCTACCCGGGCGGTTCAAGATCAGCGGCCCCTACTACCTGCGGCAACGGCGCACAGAACTGCGGCACGACGAGTTCGCCCCGGAGCGGTACCGGCGTGCGGGTGGCGTCGTGCGCGGGGTCAGCTGACGTACTCGATGAGCCATTTGCCGTCGATCTCGACCATGTCGAAGCCCTCGGTCTCGGCGGGCTTGGTTCCGTTGGCCTCGGCGATCTTGAGATGACTCAGCACCGCCTTGCTGCCGCGCACCTCGACGTCGTCGGCGAGCACCCGCGTGTTGGACAGGCGGACGTCGCCGAGTGACTTGTGCAGGTTCTCGATCGCGCCGGCGCAGTCGGAGGCACCAGGGTCCTGCGCGTAGACGCCCTGCAGATCGGGATGCATCAAGGTGCAGGCGGCCTTGCCGTCGCCCTTGTCGACGGCGGCCTGGTACTGCTGGATGACCGCGACGATCGCCTGCTGGTCCTCGTCAGGGCCTTCCGGCTGGGCCGGACTGGGTGCTGCGGGTGCTGCGGATGCGCTGGTCGGGGGCGGAGCCGCGGGCGCGGCGGGCTCGTCGCCGCAGGCAGTTGCGAACCAGGCTGCGCCGAAGGTCAGCGCGGCCAGCAGCGTTGTCCTTGTTCTCGAACGCGTCTCGGTTCTGTTCACGTCGGGGCCTCCGGGGTCGGGGTGCTACCGGTGCAGGAGATAACAACACACGAGCGGTGCTCGGGCACTACGAATGTG
>JBOHER010000406.1:0-2869 GCA_050701115.1 Haloechinothrix sp.
TATTTCAGGCGTGCACCGACCCCAAACAGATTCCCAACTGGTGGGGGCCGGCGAAGTACGAGACCACCGTCGACCGCGCGGACGTCAGGCCTGGTGGCAGCTGGCGGTTCGTCAGTCGGGACGAGGAAGGCAACGAGTACACGTTCACAGGTGTCTACCACGACATCGTGGCGCCGGAGCGGGTCGTCCAGACCTTCGAGTTCGAAGGGATGCCAGGCCACGTGTCGCTCGAAACGCTCACCCTGGAAGAGGATTCCGACCTGCCGGGAAAGACCAAGTATGTCGGAGTGTCCGTCTTCCAGTCGGTCGAGGATCGGGACGGCATGGTCCAGTCCGGCATGCAAGAGGGCGCCAGCGAGGAAATGGACCGGCTCGCCGGGGTCATCCAGGGCCTACTCTGACCCGATTCCGCGGAATCGGGTCAGATGGCGCCATCCAGCGGTGTGTGCCGAGGGCTACGCGACGCTGGATCTGCTTCCTGGCAATCATGTTTCCGGTGTGGCGTTGGGCGGAGCAGACGCAGACCGACGCTATCCTGGTGAACCGGCGTAAGAGCGAGAAGTCCTTCTCGCCGACAACGATGTATCGCGACTATGCCGGGCGGATTCGTTCACGACGCCACCGCGGCCCGCTACAGTCCGATGACCACGCCGCCGCTGAACGCCGAGTCGTGCAGTTCCAACCTGGTGGGCGTGACGTTCTCGGGGATGTCGAAGACCACGACGCCCTCGACCTTGTTGCCGGGGTTGATCTCTTCCCACAGCGTCTGGCTGGCTTCGCCGAGGTAGATCGCGGCCTCGGTGTCGGCGGAGAACTCGCGGCCATCGGCGTCGAAGAGCTTCTGGTTGTCGCCGAACATCGACTGCGGCTCGTTGCCGATGTTCTCGATGCTCACCGAAACCAGGCAGAACTGACCCTGGGCCGTCTTGTTGAGGTACTGATCGCCCACGGTGGTCTTGCCGCACTCGACCTTGGACACGACGAACTCGAACTTGCCGTCGCGCACGGGGTCGTTCAGGCCCGCGGTTTCCGGCAGGTCGCCGTTGCGTGCGTTGGTGTCGCCGGAGGTCGGGCTCTCACCGTTGCCGCCTGCGACCGACGCGATGCCGATCACGGCAACCACGCCGAGCACGGCGGTGAGAACCTTGTGCCTCGCGAACCAGTTGCGTTGCTTCGGTGCGGGCGGTTGTGGTGCGGCGTGGTGTTGCCCTTCCGGCGGCAGGATCGGACGGAACGGGGGCTGTTGGGGGTTGTGCGTCATGACGGTTTCCCTTTTCGATCAGTCGCGGGTGCGGGCGCAGCCGCGTGCGAACGATCCACATGCAACCCGCCTGGGCGCCCTCGTCGCGTCGTCCGGAGGCATCGACCCGGCTACGACGAAAGTCGTCGATGTCGGAGTTGGGTGCATACGTTCCGCTGATGCGGAGGTGTCGGTGTGTGTCCGTACCCTCATCGACATGACCGAGGCCATCGGCCCCGCGCCCGCGATGCGGCCAGGGGCGGTTCACCGACTGCGGCGCGCCCGCGTGGTGGCCGTCACGGTGCTCGCGGTCAGCGCCACCCTGATCAGCAGCATGATGGTGCTGACAGCCGAGGGGTTCGTACCCGGGCAGCAGGAGATCGAGCCCGGTTGGAGGGCAGGCGTCGGGTTCTTCGTGGCCGTCGGTGCGGCGATCGCGCTGTGCTGGCGGCACCGGAACCCGGCGCTGGTCACCGGTATCGCGGTGTTGCCACCGCTGGTGTTCATCACCGACGCGCTCGCCGCGCTGATCGCCATGGCCGCGTTGGCCGCCGGCCGCAGGGACCACGTCCTGTGGATCGGCGCCGCCGGGGTTTACGCCGCGACCGCGGTGGCGGTGGGGCACGATGCGCGGCGTCACGTGGACTACTCCCCGGTCCAGTGGGTCTTCGGTGCGCAAGCGGAGGCCGACCGTGTTGATGTCCCCCTGCTCGCGGTGCTGCTCATTGCAGCGGTGATGACCGCGATTCCGGTGGGGGTGGGTCTGCTGCTGGGCGCCAAGAGGGACCTGACCCGCAGCGAGCAGACCGGGCAAGAGCTGCTCGCCGAAATGACCCGGCAGGAGGAACGGTCCAGAATCGCCCGCGAGATGCACGATGTGCTCGGGCACCGGCTGTCCCTGCTGTCGCTGCAGGCCGGGGCGTTGGAGGTCGGCCGCGATCAGGTGCGCGCCGCCGAGGTGGCGCGCACGGTTCGTGGCACGGCGCGTCAGGCGCTGGACGATCTGCGGCACGTCATCGGTGTGCTGCGCGACGGCCAAGGCTTCGCGGTGCGCGATTCGCAGGGCCGGCCCTCGGAGCCGCGGCCGCCCACGTTGCCAGACCTGCCGGACCTGATCGCCAACTCTCGCCGTTCCGGCCTGGCCGTCAACGTCACGGTGCTGCTGGATGACGCCGCCTCGGCGCCCGCACCGCTGGGTGCCGCCGCCTACCGCATCGTGCAGGAGTCGTTGACCAACGTGCTGCGGCATGCGCCCGGCGCGGTCGCCGAGGCCACCGTCCGGGGCGGACCGGGGGTGGGCCTGACTCTCGAGGTCGCCAACCCGATGCCTCACCTACGCCCGGACGAACCCACCCTGGGATCGGGCACCGGTCTGACTGGCATCACCGAACGGGTGTCGATGCTCGGCGGCAAGGTCAGCGCGGGGCCGACCGACAAGGGCTACTTCGTGGTTGCCGCGTGGCTCCCGTGGCCTAAATGATCTTGACGGTGGTTCGCTCTAGCATGGGTGCGTGACACACGGCGCATCTGCAGACCAACCCGGCACGCGGCCCTTGCGGGTGCTGCTCGTCGACGACGACCCGCTGGTGCGCACCGGGCTGGGCATGATCCTGGAGAGCGAAAGCGACA
>JBOHER010000407.1:0-5884 GCA_050701115.1 Haloechinothrix sp.
GCCTTAGGTGCCGTGTATGCACCTAAGGCCACCTTCGGCTCGCCGGGACGTCGCCGGAGTGCAGTCGGCTCGCCGGGACGTCGGTGCTAGTCGGCGAAGCCGGGGACCCAGTGCTCCACGATGGACCGCACCGCGAACTCGGCCTCGAGCTGACACAGAATGCCTGTGTTGCCCGCGGTGGTGCGGTGGATCAGCAGGTATTCCGCAGGCAGGTTCAGCCAACGCCCGGTGCGGAAATCCTGGCCGCGGGTGTTGCCGACCCGGCCTGCTTGCCACTGCAGCCAGCGGCGGGTGAAGCGGAAAGTGTCCGCGAGCAGCGGCTCGGTGAAGGGCGCGAGATAGGCCAGCACGTCCTCGGCGGGTACCTGGGTGCCCGGCTTGATGAAGCGATGCGAGCGGAGCACCTCCATCAGTTCGACCGGCCTGCTGTCCAGGGCGAGCCGGGTGATCTCGCCCAGCCCTCTGGGGATGCCGTGCGGCAGCCGGGCGACCGCCCCAAAGTCGATCACGCACAGGCGGCCGTCCGCGGTGAGCATGAAATTGCCGGGATGCGGGTCGGAGTGCATGCGGTGCGCACGTGCGGGAGCCGAGTAGTGGAACTCGGTGAGCAGCGCTCCGACCTTGTCGCGGGTAGTTTGTTCCTCGCCGGAGATGATGGTGGACAACGGGGTGCCGGTGACCCATTCGGTGACGATTACCTTGGGCGCGCTCGCCACCACTTTGGGCACCACGAACTGGTCGTCGCCCGCGTAGGCGTGCGCGAAGGCGCGCTGGTGGTCGGCCTCGCTGCGGTAGTCCAGTTCTTCGTTCATCCGATCGGCCAGCTCGGCGAGCAGCGGCTTGACCTCGGTTCCGGGCGCAAGGGCCTGGAAGACCTTGCTGAACCGCTGGAGTTGCCGCAGGTCGCTACGCAGTGCCTCGTCCGCACCGGGGTACTGCACCTTCACCGCCACGTCGCGCCCGTCGTGCCACACCGCGCGGTGCACCTGGCCGATGCTGGCCGAGGCTGACGGCGCTTCGTTGAACTCGGCGAAGCGCTGTGACCAGGACCGGCCGAGCTGTTCGGCCAGCACCCTGTGGGTCTGGCGGGTCGACATCGGTGGCGCTGCCGACTGCAGCCTGACCAACGCTTCGCGGTACGGCGCGGCCATCTCGTCAGGAATCGCCGCCTCGAAAACGCTCAGTGCTTGGCCGAACTTCATGGCCCCGCCCTTGAGCGTGCCCAGCACCTCGAACAGCTGCTCAGCGGCCTTGGCCGAGAGCATTGCGTTGACTTCTTCCGCGCTCTGTCCGGTCAATCGGCGTCCCCAGCCGCCAACCGCCCGGCCCGCGATACCCAGCGGCAGGCTGGCCAGCTTGGCCGTCCTGGCGGCGGTGTTGCGCGGAAGGCCCCGATGGAGGTCGCGGGCTCGTTCGGCAGATTCGGTCACAGCAAGGATTCTGCCTTGGCAGCGGCGATTCGCCCAGCGATTGCTAGGCGCAGGCGGCCTCGCAGCCACAGCGCGGATGTGGTGACCAGGGGCGATGCCGGAGCGTTCCGTGGTGCACATCGATTTCGAGTGTTGAGTTCCACAGTGGGGAGCGGCTGCGCAGATCGACCACCGTACGCAGTATCTGGCCGACCGCAAGAGCCGCCGTGGCCTGCGTACTGCTGGGATCGGCGAGCCCCCGCCTGCCCGCCAACTGGTTGGCTACTCGCGGCCAGCACCGATCGAATCCTGCGCGGTACAGGTCGGCGCAGTGCAGGCAACTGGTGCGGCCGGGCAGGATCAGCGGGCCGACGATGCCGATGCCGTCCCGCACGCGCACCGGCAGATGCGGCAGCTGTTCGCACATCAAGCCGCTGACCAGCTCAGGAGTCGGCACCACAGAGTCGGTGAGCACCACAAGGTCGGGATTGCGGTCGGCGATCAGCGGCCTGGTCCTGGTGGCTGGATTGGCTCGCCCGATCGCCTCGATCATGGCATGTCGGCGCGGGTGGCCGACATCGCCGTGCAGGAAACCGCAGCCCGCTTCAGGCTCGGTGACTGTGCCAGCTGCCTCGGGAATGACCCGCCCGATTCCGGCTCCGGCCAGCAGCATCGCCACGGTGACCGCAAGCCTGCCTTCGCCGTGCACCACGACGGCGGCATGGGAGAGCCGGGCGGACACCGCATCCGGCGGCGCACCGGCGCGCAGTGCCAGCAAGCCCGCGTCGGCGGGACCATTGCGGGCCGCGAAATCGGCCGCGTCGTCGATGAGCCCCCGCCCGGTGAGCTCAGCGAGCAGCCCGCGTAGCAGGTCGGCGTGGTCGCTGCCCACCCGGTCCAGCAGCGCGGGCAGCCGGGCGGTGCCGTCCAGCGAGCAGAGCATCCTCGCCAGCTTGGCGGGCAGATCCCGGATGACAACTGCGTGCCGGGGGTCCAGGCCGACCTGGACCTCGGTTCTGGTGCGCTGAAACGCGCCGATGCCGAAGATCAGCCGGGGCCGTCTGGGCAGACGCAGGTCGATGGGCGGCTGGGCGGAGTGCGGGCGCTGGTTCATAGCCATGGACTGTGACCGACGCCACTAACCGGCGGCTAACCAGAACCGCAGGTTATCCACAGAGTTTGACGCGAGTGGCGCCGTTGATCGTGGGATTGATCGCGATTGCGCCCAACGCGTGCACAGCGCGTCGGTGGGTGGCTCTACGGTTGGTGCGTGGCGCTATCCAGGAATCGGGACGCGACGTCGAAGCTGACCAACCCGTCCCCGCAGACAAATGTCGAGGTCAGGCGCAGTAAGCGGCGTCGGCGCACGGTCTCGGCGTATCTCGAAGGCGACACCATGGTCGTGCTGCTGCCGGACCGGATGACGAAAGCGGAGGAGCAGCACTGGGTGGCGGAGATGGAGCGCAAGCTGCTGCGCAGCGAACGCAGAAGGACCTCGCCCGCGCGCCGGTCCGACGAGGCGCTGGCCGCCCGCTGTGCTGAGCTGTCCGCGCTGTACCTGGACGGAACAGCGCGCCCGGCCAGCGTTCGGTGGGTGCCGCCGATGCGCACAAGGTGGGCGTCGTGCACCCCGGCCGAGCTGACCATCAGGGTCAGCAGCCGGTTGCGGGATGCGCCCGCCTGGGTGCTGGACTATGTGCTGGTGCACGAACTCACCCACCTGCGGGTTGCAGGGCACAACGCCGAATTCTGGGCGTTGTGCCGGCGCTACCCGAAGACCGAGCGAGCCATCGGTTACCTGGAGGGGCTCTCAGCGGCCGCTGGGCTCGGCATCATAGGCATGGGCGAGGACGACGAGGACAAGCAGCCCGTCTGAGATGTTTCCGGCCTGCCGGTCAGGAGCTGCCCTCGTCCGGCTTGTCGCGCTTGGCCCGCTCGTCGTGAGCCTCATCCGCGGCGCGCTGGGTGCGCTCCAACTCGGCGATCGGGTCGTCCGCCGAGCCGTCGCCACCGTTGGCCAGGCGGTCGACGAACTCCAGCGGATCGTCCAGGTCCTCGGCGGTGGGCACCAGGTCGGGATGCGACCACAGCTCGTCACGCTTGTCCACGCCCAGCCGCTCGCCGACCAGCTTCCACAACGCGGAGGCTGCCCGCAACCGGCGTGGCCGCAGCTCGAGCCCGACCAGCGAGGCGAAGGTCTGCTCGGCGGGTCCGCCGCTGGCACGCCGCCTGCGCAGGGTCTCGCGCAGGGCGTTCGCGCCGGGCAGCCGTTCGCCGATCGCGTCGGCGACAACCACGTCCACCCAGCCTTCGACGAGCGCCAGCAGGGACTCCAACCGGGCCAGCGCGGTCTGCTGCTCGGGGGAGGTCTTCGGCTGGAGCAGGCCGGAAGACATGGCCTCCTCGATGCTCGACGGATTCGACGGGTCGATCTGTCCGGCCAGCTGCTCCAATGCGCCGGTGTCGACGGTGATGCCGCGGGCGAACTCTTCCACCGCGCCGAGCAGCGACTGACGCAGCCACGGCACGTGCGCGAAGAGCCGTTGATGCGCGGCCTCCCGTGCCGCGATGAACACCAGCACCTCGCTGCTGGGACGTTCCAGGCCTTCGGTGAACTTCTCGATGTTCGCGGGCAGCAGGGCCGATGTGGCGTCGGGGCCGAGCGGCAGGCCCACCTCGGTCGAGGTCAGAACCTCGGAGCCGAGCTGCGCGAGCGCGTTGCCCAGTTGGGAACCGAACGCCATACCGCCCATCTGGCCGACCATCGACAGCAGTGGGCCTGCCGCCTGCCTGGCCTCAGCGGGCAGCGCGTCCATCCAGGCGTGCGAGATCCTGGTGGCCACCGGGTCGCACAGGCGTTGCCAGGTGGGCAAGGTCTGTTCCACCCAGTCCCGCGCCGACCAGGCCACCGTGTTGGTCGCGCCCGCGGGTAGGATGGTGGCCGAGTCGAGCCAGAGTTCGGCGAGGTGCGCCGCATCGCGCACCGCGGTCGCCGAATCGGTGGCCACCGTGTCCGGGGAGAAGCCCAGCCGGCCGCTTGCCGATCCGCTCAGGCGCTGCATGGCGATCCGCTTGGCCAGCTCATAGTTCACCGGCCCGGTTGAGCTGCCTGCCTGGCTGAGCATCTGGCCGAGCTGGCTGAGCATCTGGCCCAGTTGATTGAACGTATCGCCCGGTTGATCGCCGGAGGAACCGGATGGATTGTTCTCGCCACGCTTGTCGGGGTCCGACTGTCCGAAGCCGAACGGTAGATCGCTCATAGCTCCACCGTACGCGGCCTGCGACCCGGTTCGAACGGCTGGAGTGGTAGGCGTGACATCGAGTTCTGTGAGCGCCCGTAGGCTGTCCGACGTGAGTGAGCCCGACAACAGGCAAGCCCCTTTCCCGGTGCCGCCCGATGCTCCTTCGTCGCGTCACCTGAGCAGGCGGGGCTGGACCGTGCTACTCAGCGTGCTGCTGGTCGCGGTGTTCGGCGCCGTGGGCGCGATCGTGACTGTGCCGTTCGTGGCGCTTGGCCCCGGGCCGACCTACGACACGCTCGGGGCGGCGGCAGACGGCCCGGTGATCAAGATCGACGGCGAGAAGACTTACCCCACGTCGGGTGAGCTCATGATGACCACGGTGGCACTGACCGACGACCTGACGTTGTTCGGCGCGCTGGGACTGTGGGTCAGCGGCCGCTATGCGCTCGAGGCGCGCGAGGTGTATTTTCCGCCCGGGGAGTCCGATGAGGATGTCAAAAAGGAGAACGTCCAGCAGTTCCGGGATTCGCAGAGCAACGCCGTGGTGGCGGCGCTGCGCGGGCTGGGTTACCCGGTGAAGGTGCTGGCCAAGGAGATCGTTTCCGGCAGCCCGGCCGACGAAGTGCTCTCCGCCGGTGACGAACTGCTTGTGGTCAACGGACAGAAGATCACCCAGGCCGAGGACGTCCGGCAGGCTTTGCGCGGCACCCGCCCCGGGGAATCCATCTCGCTGACGTTCCAGCAGGACGGCAGGTCCGAGCGCACCGAGTCGATCATCCTGGCCAAGCGGGACGATCGGCCAGAAGGGTTTATCGGCCTGCAGCCGATCGACCGCGCCGACGTGTCGTTCAGCATCGACATCACGCTCGAGGACGTGGGTGGCCCCTCGGCCGGATTGATGTTCGCGCTGGCCATCGTCGACCGGCTGACCCCTGGCGAGTTGGCGGCAGGCGGCACGATCGCGGGCACCGGCGAGATCTCTGAGCGGGGAGTGGTCGGTCCGATCGGCGGGATCAGCTTCAAGCTCGTGGCCGCCAAGGAAGCGGGAGCGGACGTCTTCCTGGTTCCGGCGGACAACTGCGCGGAGGCGGCCGCGTCGGCACCCGACGGGCTGCGACTGGTGAAGGTCGGCACGCTGGACGACGCGATCACCGCGCTGGAGAAGATCGACGCGGGCGACCGTGCGCCGTCCTGCTAGTGCGATCCGGCGAGCTGAAGGTGGCCTTGAGTGCC
>JBOHER010000408.1:0-1910 GCA_050701115.1 Haloechinothrix sp.
CCGTCTTTGAGTTCCGACGCCAAGGTGCCGAGGAACGCTCGCACGCCCTGGACGCCTTGCTCTTCGATGTCGGCGATCGTGACGCCGTCCACCCCGGGGGCGCCGCCATTACGGGCGACGTCCACCCTGGGCATCTCCCCGTCGGCCGGACGGGTGGTTATGACGCTTGACGGTACTGCTGTTCCCACTCGACGGGTGGGATCCCCGCGAGGCTGGTGTGCAACCTCGCAGTGTCGTGACCAGTTGATCCACCGGAAGATCGCCCGGCGAGCCTCGGCACGCGTCGCGAAGGTCCGGCCCTGGATGCACTCGCGCTTGAGGGACTCCCAGAACGACTCGGCCACCGCGTTGTCCCAGCAAACACCAGTTCGACCAACCGAAGGGCGTAGCTGACGAGCGTGACAGAACTCGAGGTAGTCGTTGGACGTGTACTGGGCGGATTCAACCGGTTGTCGTAACGCCTCAAGACGGAGGTGGTGCGACATGACCAACAGGCACCAGCGTCAGAAGGCGGTCCGTGCGATGCGGGGGAAGATGCGGTCGCCGGGTCGGCCGTCGACGGCTCGGCGCGAGGACCGGGTTCGGTTCTGGGAGGCGATCGGCCGCGGCGTGTCCAGCGAGGATGCAGCTGGAGAGGCCGGGGTGGCATCCGCGGTCGGGACAAGGTGGTTCCGGGAGGCTGGCGGGATGCCACCGCTCACGTTGGCCCCACTGTCGGGCCGCTACCTGTCCTTCGCCGAACGGGAGGAGATCGCGATCCTGCACGCCCAGCAGCTCAGTGTCCGTGAGATCGCTCGCCGCATCGGACGTTCGCCGTCGACGATCTCACGCGAGCTGCGGCGCAACGCGTCGACCCGCAGCAACGAGTTGGCGTATCGGGCGACGACGGCGCAGTGGCACGCGGAGCGGCGTGCCTGCCGCCCGAAGATGGCCAAGCTCGCAGACGACGACCGCTTGCGGGACTACGTGCAGGACCGCCTTGCCGGCACGCTCGCCCGCCCCGACGGCGAGCTCGTGCCGGGCCCCGAGGTGGGGTTCATCGGCCGGCGTCACGGTCGCAGGGCAGATCGACGATGGGCGAGAGCGTGGAGTCCCGAGCAGATCTCGAACCGGCTCCGGGTCGACTTCCCCGATGATGAGTCCATGCGAATATCCCACGAGGCCATCTACCAGGCGTTGTTCGTTCAGGGTCGCGGGGCGCTGCGCCGGGAGCTTGTCGCCTGCCTGCGAACCGGACGGGCGCTGCGCGTCCCACGGGCGCGAACTCGAGGGCGCGGCAAGAAGTTCGTCACCCCGGAGATCCTCATCAGCGAACGTCCTGCTGAGGCCGAGGATCGAGCGGTCCCCGGCCACTGGGAAGGCGACCTCATCCTCGGTCTCGAGAGCTCCGCGATCGGCACGCTCGTCGAGCGGACCACCCGGTTCACGCTGCTGCTGCACCTGCCCCACATGGACGGCCACGGCGACGGGCCGCGGATCAAGAACGGCCCCGCGTTAGCCGGGCACGGCGCCGAAGCGGTCCACGACGCGATCGCCGATGCGATCAGCACGGTCCCCGATCAGCTCCGCCGATCACTGACCTGGGACCAGGGTGCCGAGATGGCCCAGCACGCCCGGCTGCGCATCGACACCGGGCTCGACATCTTCTTCTGCGACCCGCACAGCCCCTGGCAGCGCGGCACCAACGAGAACACCAACGGGCTGTTACGCCAGTTAGGGCTACCCACTTCGTTACAGTAGCTACTAGATGTTGTGGTCCCGTGTCGGGCGGGTTCGGGTGCGGGCGGTGCGGCCTCGCGGAGGCCGGGAGATGGTCACCTTGGGGTGGGGCGGGGTGCGCACGGCTTGGTGGAGGAGCCGGTAGAACAGCAGGCCTCGCGCCCGTGAGTCGCGGCGGTTGAAGCGGAACG
>JBOHER010000409.1:0-58378 GCA_050701115.1 Haloechinothrix sp.
CAGCACACCCGAGATCCCCCAGCCCGACCCCCTCCAGCAGCGCCTCCTCGACCTACTCAAGATCGACCCGAGGCACACATCCTGAGCCCGGACCCACCGCACCTCATGTGCGAATTACGGGGCTAGCCCAGCTCGAGCGGACAGGCGGAATGATCATCAACATCTCCTCGGATGCCGCGGTCGAGCCCTATGAAGGCTGGGGCGGCTACGGATCGTCGAAGGCCGCGCTCGATCAGCTCACCGCGATACTCGGCGCGGAGAGCTCGGCGATCCGGGTGTACGCGTTCGACCCTGGTCACATGAACACCGACCTGCACCAGCAGGCCGCACCGGGCGAGGACATCAGCGACCTGCCCGACCCGGAAACGGTCGTGCCCGCACTGCTCGAGCTGATCCACGGCTCCCCGGCCAATGGGCGGTACCGCATGTCGGAGCTCGCTATGTCGGAGCTCGCTGCGAAGGCGCCCTCATGACCGCCGAGTTGATCGCGCCGGTGACCAACTTCCGCCTGCCGGAGGGCGCCGAAGCCGCAGGCCCTCCTGAGCGCCGAGGACTGCGCCGGGACGCGGTGCGTCAACTGGTCGCAAGGCCTGATGGCATCGAGCACCGCCGGTTTCACGATCTTCCCGAACACCTCCAATCCGGCGATGTCGTGGTCGTCAACACCTCGGCGACCCTGCCGGCGGCGATCCGCGCCGCTCGCGCCGACGGCCGCCCCGCCCCGGTGCACGTGTCCACCCGCCTCGACGAGGGCGACTGGGTGGTGGAGATCCGCCGGACCGACGCCGGCGGACCCGATCTGGACGTCTCGCCCGGCGAAGTGCTCACTCTGCCCGGCAGCGCGCGGCTCCGGTTGATCTGGCCGTATCCCGACGCGGATGCGCTGTTCTCGCGACTGTGGCGCGCGAGCGTGACACCGGAGATCGACCCGATGACCTACCTCGCCCGGCATGGTAGGCCGATCGGCTACTCCTACCTCGCCGGCAGCTACCCGCTGTCCGACTACCAGACGGTCTATGGCACCCAGCCGGGCAGCGCGGAGATGGCCAGCGCAGGGCGCGCGTTCACTGCTGAGCTCCTGGTCCGGCTGATGGCACGGGGTATCGCGGTGGCCCCGGTCGTACTGCACGCCGGGGTGTCCAGCCCCGAGCTGCACGAACCGCCGTCACCGGAGCGCTTCGCGGTGCCCGCATCGACCGCTCGGCAGGTCAACAGCGCACGGGCGGCGGGCGGACGCGTGGTGGCGGTGGGTACGACGGTCGTGCGTGCGCTGGAGTCCGCTACGGCTCCCGATGACACCCTCCAGTCAGCGCACGGATGGACCGATCTGGTGCTCGGACGTCATCGGCCGGCTCGGATCGTCACCGGGCTGGTCACCGGCCTGCACGAACCGGAAGCGAGCCACCTGCTGCTGCTCGAGGCGGTCGCGGGCGCGGATCTGGTCGGCGCCGCGTACGCGGAAGCGGTGCGGGTCGGCTACCTCTGGCACGAGTTCGGTGACTCGATGTTGTTGTTGCCCTGACGAGAGCTGTGCATCGAATGGCCCGTTGGCGTGCGTTGGACTTGGACGCACTGAACGGGCCATTCGATGCACAAGGGCGCGCGGCTCAGGCCAGCACGGCACCGATCTCGTCGGCGGCCTCGGGCCCGAACGCACCGGCGATCCGGCGCAAGGCGATCGCCCGGTCGAAGATCCACTCCTGAGTGCCGACGGTCTCCAGCACCAGAACCGCGATCAGCGAACCCAGCTGTGCCGCCCGCTCAAGACCGAGTCCGAACCGGACCGCGGCGAGGAAGCCCGCGCGGAAGCCGTCGCCGACACCGGTGGGGTCGGCCTTGACCGTCTCCGGGACCGCGGCGACGTGCAGCGAGGTGCCGTCCGCGCCGACGATCTCCACGCCCTTCTCGCCCAGCGTGGTGACCCGCAAGCCCACCCGGGACAGCACATCGGCCTCCGACCAGCCGGTCTTCTGCAGCAGCAGACCCAGTTCGTAGTCGTTACTGAACAGGATCTCAGCGCCGTCGATGAACGAGCGCGCCTGCGCACCATCCATCCTGGCCAGCTGCTGCGAGGGGTCCACCGCGAACGGGTAACCCCGCTGCCTGCATTCGTCTGCGTGCCGGAGCATCGCCTCGGGGTCGTCCGGGCTGATCAGGACAAGGCCGAGACCGCCATTGTGGGCCAGCGGGTCGAGTTCGATGTTGCGCGCCTCCGCCATCGCACCCGCGTAGAACGTCGCGATCTGGCACAGGTCCTCGTCGGTGGTGCAGACGAATCGCGCGGTGTGCGCGACCTCGGAGATGTGCACACCCGAGGTGTCCACGCCGTGCCGCTCCAGCCAGGACCGATAGTCGGCGAAGTCGGCGCCGACCGCACCGACCAGGATCGGCGCGGCTCCGAGCACGCCGAGCCCGAACGCCACATTCGCGCCGATCCCGCCGCGCCGTACCACCAGGTCATCGGCGAGGAAGGACAACGAGACACGGTGCAACTGCTCGGCGACCAACTGCTCGGCGAAGCGGCCGGGAAAATGCATGAGGTGATCGGTGGCGATGCTGCCGCACACCGCGAGCCGCGCATGCGTGAGGCCGGACAGGTCCTGGTGAGTCATGGGTGCATCGCTCCTGAGGTCGTCAGTTCCATGTCGTGACTTCATGCCCAACGGTTGCGCCCCCATCCGGGTTATTCGGCACGGGCACCCGAGACTACTGGCCGGTAAGAGTTGTTCGGTCTCCTACCTCGAACCTACCGTCGGCAGTGTGAGCACCGTTACAGAGCCGGAAACCCTGCAGCAGCCGATCGCTGACTGCGCCGACATCCCGCATTCCCTCGATCCGCATCCCGCCATCGTGCTGCCCCGCGTGGCGCCGCACTGGGAGGTCGACGAGCAATGCCGGGCTCAGGTCGCCGACCTGGACAGCTACATCTGACGACACAGCTACATCTGACGACACAGCTACAGCGGGGCCGCGAGCACTGGGTTTTGCGGGACACCCGCACCCAAGGCATCGCGGCCCCGCCGTAGGTCTTGTGCTGCCTTAGTTGAACGAGTCGCCGCAGGCGCAGGACCCCCCCGCGTTCGGGTTCTCGATGGTGAACCCCTGCTTCTCGATGGAGTCGACGAAGTCGATGACCGCGTTCTGCACGTACGGAGCGCTCATCCGGTCGACGGCAACCTGCAGGCCGCCGAAGTCGCGGAACAGGTCTCCGTCGAGCGTGCGCTCGTCGAAGAACAACTGGTAGCGCAGGCCAGCGCAGCCACCGGGCTGGACGGCGATACGCAGGTGCATGTCATCCCGGCCCTCCTGCTCGAGCAGGGCCTTGGCCTTGGCTGCGGCCGCGTCGGTCAGGGTCACGCCGTGGGTGTCCAACCCGGCGTCGGTCTGAGCGCCGCTCTGCTCAGCAGTCGTCATGGCTCTCCCTCGAAGTATCGGGCGTGGTGCGTCTCATCTCGGTGAACGCGGTGGCCGCACAATCTGTTCCACGCGTCGCTGTCCCCACCATGGTGACATACGTGTTAGCCGGGTGAACATGAGCGTGAGCATTCTAATAGGCTGCTCACGTGAGGTTCTTGCGTCGAAACAGCAGCACAGCGGCGAACAACGCGGACTCAGCCGACTCAACGGGAAGCGAGGTCGAATCCGACTTCGACCCGCAGACAGGCAAGTCCTACACAGCGAAGAAGGGCCGCCCGACGCCCAGCAGGCGTCAGGCGGAGGCCAAGCGCCGCGGCCCGGTAGCCCCTGCCCCGAAAACCACCCGTGAGGCGATCAAACGCGGCCGCGAGATGCGCAAGCAGAACCCGGTCAGCAAGGAGGAGCGCCGCGCGCTGGCCAAGGAGCGCCGCGCGCGGATGATGGCAGGTGACGATCGGTACCTACTCCCCCGCGACCGCGGCCTGGTCAAGGCGTACGTCCGGGATGTCGTGGATTCCCGGCGCAACCTGCTCGGGTTATTCATGCCGCTGGCGATCCTGGTGTTCGTCTCGCTGCTGATCCCGCAGCCCGCTGTGCAGCAGTACGCGACTCTGCTGACCACTGTGATGCTGTTCGGTATGGCGATCGAGGGCGTGCTCAACGGCAGGCGGATCACCCGGATGGTCCGGGAGCAGTTCCCGAACGAAACCGTTCGCGGCGCCTCCATCGGCTGGTACGCGTTCATCCGGGCCAGCCAGATTCGCAGGCTTCGGGTGCCCAAGCCGAGGCTGAAGCCGGGTGACCCGGTTCGGGTGCAGAAGTAGTTAGCGAGGCAAACGAGACCCCGGTAGGCTCGCTGCCATGGAGTTTCGTCGCCTCGGCCGCAGCGGCCTTTCCGTCAGCGAGATCTCGTACGGCAACTGGATCACCCACGGATCCCAGGTAGCGGAGGATCAAGCTCAGGCCTGCATCAACGCCGCTCTCGACGCGGGCATCACCACGTTCGACACGGCGGACGTCTACGCGAACACCGCCGCCGAATCGGTACTCGGACGTGGCTTGGCCGGGCAGCGCCGGGAGAGCCTGGAAATCTTCACCAAGGTGTTCTGGCCGACCGGACCAGGTGGCCGGAACGACAAGGGGCTCGGCCGCAAGCACATCATGGAATCGGCGCATGCCTCGCTCAAGCGGCTGCGGACCGACTACATCGACCTCTACCAGGCACACCGGTTCGACCGCACGGTTCCGCTCGAGGAAACCATACTGGCCTTCGCCGACCTCGTCCGCCAGGGCAAGGTGCTCTACATCGGCGTGTCCGAGTGGACCGCCCAGGAGATCACCCGCGGCGCGGCCATCGCTCGTGAGCTCAAGGTGCCGTTCATCTCGAACCAGCCGCAGTACAACATGCTGTGGCGGGTGATCGAATCGCAGGTCGTTCCCGCCTCGGAGCGGGAAGGCCTGAGCCAGATCGTCTGGTCCCCGATCGCGCAGGGGGTGCTGACCGGCAAGTACCGGCCGGGCCAGCCGCTCCCCTCCGGGTCGCGGGCCACCGACGACAAGGGCGGCGCCAACTTCGTCAAGCGGTACCTCAACGACGACGTCCTCGAGCGGGTGCAGCGGCTGCAGCCACTCGCCGGCGCGACCGGTCTCTCACTGGCTCAGCTCGCCGTCGCCTGGGTACTGCAGAACGCCAATGTGGCCTCGGCCATCATCGGCGCTTCCCGCCCCGAGCAGGTACCCGAGAACGTCAAGGCGGCCGGGGTGAAGCTGGATGCCGACCTGCTCACCGAGATCGACGTGGTACTCGAGGGCGTCATCGAGCGCGACCCGATGCTGACCGTGAGCCCCTGATCGACTCCGGCCACCGGTACGTGATGATGAGGCCATGACGATCGAGCCGGGCGATCTTGACTCAGCCAGCATCGAATTCGGCCCCATCGAGCCACCGGATGGCACCGCGCGAGCGGCAGCGCTGGCGGCCATCGGCGCGTTGCGGCTGGGCAAGCTGGATCGGCTCGGCGGGTGGGTGGCGGGCTGCCAGGGGCACTGCCCGCCGCGACCGTTCACCCGGCCACGGGTCGTCGTCTTCGCCGCGGACCACGGCATCGCCGCCCGCGAGGTGTCCGTGCACCCTGCGGGCAGCACGGCTTCGCTGCTCGATGAACTGGCGGGCGGCGGGACGGCGGCCGGTGTGTTCGCCGACGTCGCCGGGGCCGGTGTGCGGGTGGTGGACGTCGCGGTGGACGCCGACGGCACCGGCGCCGCGCCCTTCAAGGTCCGCCGGTCCTCCGGCGCCATCGATGTCGAGGACGCGCTGACCGATGAGGAGGTCCGGGCGGCCGTCCGCGCGGGTATCGCGGTGGCCGACGCCGAGGTGGACGCGGGCGCCGACCTGCTGATCGCGGCCAACATCGGTGTCGGCAGTTCCACCCCAGCCGCCACGCTGGTCGCCGCCCTCACCGGCACCGAGCCGGTCGCCGTCACCGGGCGGGGTTCGGGCATAGACGACAACGCCTGGATGCGCAAGGCCGCGGCGGTGCGGGATGCGCTGCGCAGGGGCCGCCCGTTCCTTGCCGACCCGCTTGCCCTGATTCGCACCGTCGGCGGTGCGGATTTGGCCGCGCTGGCCGGTTTCCTCGCTCAGGCCACCGTCCGTCGTACCCCCGTCCTGCTCGACGGGCTCGTGGTGGCGGCAGCGGCCTTGGTGGCCGAGGAACTCGCTCCTGGTGCACTGGAATGGTGGCTGGCGGCGCAGTCCACCCCGGAACCCGCCCACTCGGTGGCGCTGGACCAGCTTGGCTTGGAACCCCTGCTGGATCTGGGCATCACCGCGGAAGCGGGTACCGGTGCGCTCGCCGCCCTCCCCCTGGTGATCATGGTGGCGCGGGTGCTGGCGGGATCCTGAGTGGCCCACCCGCGCAGTGCACGCGAGCTGAAGGTGGCCTTCGGTGCCTGTGGTGCACCAAAGGCCACCTTCAGCTCGCCTCGCCCTGAGCTCAGCCCAGCGGGTACATCCAGCCGTGCGGGTCAGCTGCCTTCCCGGTCTGAATGGCGGTGAGTTCGGCACGAAGCCGCATGGTGAGCTCGCCCGGCTGGCCGCCGCTGATGACGAACTCCCCACCGGTGTGCTTGACCCGGCCGACCGGCGTGATCACCGCCGCGGTGCCGCAGGCGAAGACTTCGGTCAGCTCGCCGGAGACCGCGGTCTTCTCCCACTCCTCGGCGGAGATCCTGCGCTCTTCGACGGTATGGCCGAAGTCGCGTGCGAGTCTGAGCAGCGAGTCACGTGTGACACCGGGCAGCAGTGTGCCGGTCAGTTCCGGGGTGACGATGTGGACGTCCGAACCGGAGCCGAAGACGAAGAACAGGTTCATGCCACCCAGCTCTTCGACCCATTCTTGGGTGGCAGCGTCCAGGTAGGCCACCTGGTCGCAGCCCTGCTCAACGGCTTGCGCCTGGGCGACGAAGGACGCCGCGTAGTTGCCCGCGCACTTGGCGAACCCGGTGCCGCCGGGAGCGGCGCGGCTGTACTCGGTGGACAACCACAAACTCACCGGCTTGACCCCACCGGAGAAGTACGGGCCTGCGGGTGAGGCGATCAGGCTGTACAGGTAGGAGTTGGCCGGGCGGTTCACCCCTAGGCCTGCCTCGGTGGAGATGATGAACGGCCGCAGGTACAGCGACTCGCCCTCCGCTTCGGGCACCCAGCGACCGTCCACGGCGATCAGCGCACGCAGCGAGTCGAGGAAGACCTCCTCGGGCAACTCGGGAATGGCCAGCCGCTTGGCGGACCGCCGGAATCGGGCGGCGTTCTGGTCCGGGCGGAACGAGGCGATCGAACCGTCGGGCTGGCGATAGGCCTTGAGGCCTTCGAAGATCGCCTGTCCGTAGTGCAGGACCGACGTCGCGGGGTCCAAGGTCATCGGCGCGTAGGGCTCGACGGCTGCGCTGTGCCAGCCGTGTTCGGCGTCCCACCGGACGGTCACCATGTGGTCGGTGAAGTGCGTGCCGAATCCCGGGTTGGCCAGTACCTCCGCAACGCGCTCCGGGGTCGCCGGACGGGGGTTGGGGGTATGCGTGAATGGCAGTGAGGTCGTCATGTGTGAACCGTATCTCTTACTAGGACATCAAAGGAATTCGCCGCCGCAACCGAGTTAGCCCTACGATGTTGAGCCGTGACCTACGACGTGCACCGACACGGACGCGGCCCCGAGGGTGGCGTGCCGGTTGGGTTCGCTGCTGACCTTCGGATCGCGACCGCCGCAGCGCTGCTGACCTTCGCCAGCGGTCTGATCATGTTAATCGGATTCCTGATGGCCGGGGGCTTCGGCGCGTTCATCGGCCTGATCGGCGCAGGCTTCGGGTGGATGTGGTGGGCCGAGCAGCACGGTGGCAAGGTGTTCCCGCGCGATTTGCCCAATCGCTCACTCGTCCTGCTCGGCTGCGCGTCCGTCGGCTTGGGCTTGCTGATGCTCGCCTTGTCCTGAACCCGTTCGTCGCGCCGCCACGCCTGCGTGCACCCAGCCCAGCAGGGTGCCGCCCAGCGCGAGCGTGGATGCCAGCAGCAGCGCGCCCCCCGGCGCGCTCACCGTGACCAGCAGCGCCGACGCCGCACCGGCCGCGACCATGAGGGCGGCGCGCTGAGCCTCGCGCCCCGTGGCCAGCTCATCCCGCGCTGAGGAGAGCACGACGAGCAGCGCGGGAACGGTGGCCAGCACGACGAGAGCGTCCAACAGGGTGGTCAGCTCGGCGGCATCCGCGGCGGCAAGCGCGTCCCGGAGCGAGGTGGGCGACAAACCGAGCCGGATCGGCCCTAGCTGGTGGAAGGCGGCTCCCGTGACGGCCAGTGCCGCCACCGCCCCGGTCCCGATCCGCAGCAGGATCGTACGGCGCGGTAGTCCGCGGTCGACCATGGTGAACAGCCCGAACAGCACGACGGCCGAGGAGAGCACCCCGACGACGCCCGGCACCTCCTGGTAGGGAATCGGCACCGGCACCCCGACATCCTCGTTGCGCGGCGGCTCGACGGCCACACAGACCGCGACGAACCCAGCCGCTGCCAGCAGCAGCACGCCGACCAGCAGCCGCCTGCCATACCTCGGCACCTCGGCGCCGAGCAGGATCGCGGCCATGACCAAGGCGATCAGCACGACGGCGGCCAGCACCTCATTGTCGGGGACTAGATAGGCGGAGAAAGTCAGCGCGAGCATCGCGGCAAGGGCGATCAGCACGGCGGCCCGTAGCAAGGGCCACTGGGCCGCGTTGGTCCACGCGGACAGTCCGGCAAGGGCGGCGGCGAACGCTACTCCGCCGAGCAGCCACCATCCGCCCGCTGCGGCGCCCGCCGCCAGACCGATCAGCAGGCCTGCTCCCAGCAACATCTGAGCAACCTCCCGCGACATTCGATAACAATCGCCAATAGCATGGCTCACCGACCGTCCGACAACCGCGCAGGAGCCACAAGTGACCGTGCCGAAGTTCGCCTTGACCGACAACACCGAAGACGCACTCGCCAAGAGCAAAGCCGAGGTGATCATCGTCGCCACTGTGCGGGGCGAGGATTCCTTCGAGCTGGCCGATGGCTCGGCGGCCCTCGACACGGCCTTCGGCGGCGAACTGCGTGACCTGCTCGCCGCGGTAGGCGCGACCGGCAAGGCGGAAGAGGTCGTCAAGGTTCCCGCATTGGGCAAGGTTCCGGCCGGCGCGGTGTTCGGCGTCGGCCTCGGCAAGGCAGAGCCGGATGGCATCACCGAGGAGCAGGTTCGGCGGGCCTCCGGTGCTGCCGCGCGCGCTCTTGCCGGGAAGAAGCGCGCGCTCACCACGCTGTCCGCGATCGACCTGAAGGCCGCGGTTGAGGGCACGGCGCTCGGCGCGTACTCCTTCACCGAGTACAAGTCAGAGCCGGGCGACGGCCCGGTGGCTGCGGTCGATGTGGCCGCTCCCGCCGAAGGAACGGCCAGGGAGCACCGCACCGCGCTCAAAGCGGCCATCGCGATCGCCGACGCCGTGATCACCGCTCGCGATCTGGTCAACACCGCCCCGAACGATCTGTTCCCGGCTTCCTTCGCCGATCGAGCGCGCACGATGGCCGAATCCGCCGGGCTGGACGTCGAGGTGCTCGACGAGAAGACACTCAAGCGCAAGGGCTTCGGCGGCATCCTTGGCGTGGGTGGCGGCTCGTCCCGACTGCCGAGGCTGGTCCGGCTGCACTACAAGGGCAGCAAGCCGGTCAAGAAGGTCGCCCTGGTCGGCAAGGGCATCACCTTCGACACCGGCGGGATCTCGATCAAGCCGGCCGCGAACATGGAGAACATGACCTCGGATATGGCCGGAGCGGCGGCGATGCTCGCCACCATAGTGCTCGCAGCGAAGCTCCGCTATCCGCTGGAGATCACCGCCTACCTGCCGTTGGCGGAGAACATGCCGTCCGCGACCGCCTACCGGCCGGGCGATGTGCTGCGGATGTACGGCGGCAAGACGGTCGAGGTGCTCAACACCGACGCTGAGGGCAGATTGATCCTCGCCGACGCGATCGTGCGGGCCACCGAGGACGAACCCGACTATCTGATCGAGACCTCCACGCTCACCGGGGCGCAAGTGGTCGCGCTGGGCAACCGGACGGCGGGTGTCATGGGCTCCGACGAGTTCCGGGACCGGGTGACCGGCATAGCGCAACGCACCGGTGAGGGCGGCTGGGCCATGCCGCTGCCCGAGGAACTGCGGCCGGAGCTGGACTCCAAGCTGGCCGACCTGGCCAACGTCACCAGCAGCCGCTGGGCGGGCATGCTGGTGGCCGGGGTCTTCCTGCGGGAGTTCGTCGGCGACGACCTGACCTGGGCGCATATCGACATCGCGGGTCCGTCCTACAACACCAGCAGCGCATGGGGGTACACCGGCAAGGGCGGCACCGGGGTTCCGGTGCGGACCCTGGCCGCCGTGCTCGCCGACATCGCGGCCAACGGGTAGCTCTCGGCAGATGGACTGGTGGGCGCCGGTAGAGGCACCGAGGAACTGGACCCCGCGCGCGGCTACCTTGACGCCTGCGTGCACGAGGTGCTCACCGATCCGCAAGCAGTTCCCGGGCCCGGTGCCGCCCTTCCCTACTCGCTCGGACCGCACCAGCGACGAGGTCAGCCGCCCAGAGCAGCGGCTCGTCGAAGCCATCCCGGTGGTCGCCGCGGAACTCCGTTCCCTTGGGTAGCTGGTAGCGGGCTCCGATACCGGTCTGGACGTCCCGTTGGTTCAGCTGTCGGCTGCGCCCTTCCATGATCAGCTCGGTGATGCCGTAGTTGTGTAGCTCCAGCACCAAGCGGCGTGAGCGTCTTCCTTGAACGACTCGTCGGCGAAGGCGTCGCGATGGACCACGGGCTCGGTGGGCATTGCACCGCCCGATTTGGCGGCGTCGGAAGGCCGCGAGCTCGGCGTGGCTCAGGACAAGGTCAACGGCCGCCTTCTTCCCTGCGGCGCCGCTCGAGGACCTTCTGCCGTTCGGTGTAGTCCCGCATCCGCTGCGGGTAGCCGACCTTGGCCACCTCGTACACCGGGATCGAGCGCTTACTGCCGAACTGCTGGGCGGCGTCCAGGCTGCCGATCCGGCGGCGGGTCCATTCCCCGTCGTGCGCGATCAGCACGACGGTCATCTCGGTGACCGTGGTGCGCGGCTCGACAAAGGCCTCGACGCCGCGGCGTTGTGCTGCCCACTGCTCGAGATGGGCCAGATCCGCTGACGTGGATGTCCGCATCGTGCCGGGCGCGTTTCTTCCCTTGCGCCGCCTTCGAAAAGAGTCCAGAAATCCCACCAGACCACCTCGGCTTGTCCGTCGTAGCACGATCATAATTCCGGAACTGTGAGATACGCGTCTTGCAGCGGCTGGCTAACTCGCAAGTAATACCGGCGTAGTGACAAGATGGGGGCACCCGCCCGCCCGAACCCGTGCCGGCGGACCCGAGCACCAAGCCAAATGTTGCCTGCCGAGGAGTTATTGAAGTGACCGACACTTCCGCCGACCTTGTGATCCTTGGTGGCGGATCGGGCGGCTATGCCGCAGCGTTCCGCGCGGCCGAGCTGGGCCTTTCCGTCACCTTGATCGAGAAGGACAAACTGGGCGGTACGTGCCTGCATCGAGGCTGCATCCCGACCAAGGCACTACTGCACGCGGCGGAGGTCGCCGACTCGGCCCGCGACGGGGAACAGTTCGGCGTCAAGACCACCTTCGAGGGCGTCGACATCGCCGGGGTCAACAAGTACAAGGACGGCATCGTCGCACGCCTGTACAAGGGCCTGCAGGGCCTTGCGAAGGCGCACAAGGTCAACCTGGTGGAGGGCGCGGGGACCTTCGCGGGCAACAACACCGTGGAGGTCGAGGGCACCCGGTACACCGGCAAGAACGTCATCCTGGCCACCGGCTCCTATTCCAAGTCGCTGCCTGGCCTGGACCTCGGCGGACGGATCATCGCCAGCGAGCAGGCCCTGGTCTTGGACTATGTGCCCGAGAAGGTGGTGGTGCTCGGCGGTGGCGTCATCGGTGTCGAGTTCGCCTCGGTCTGGGCGTCCTTCGGAGCACAGGTGACCATCGTCGAGGCGTTGCCCCGCCTGGTGCCCGCCGAGGACGAATTCGCTTCCAAGCAACTGGAGCGCGCGTTCCGCCGCCGCAAGATCGCCTTCAAGACCGGTGTGAAGTTCACCGGCGCCACCGAGAACGCCGAAGGGGTCAGCGTCTCCCTTGAGACCGGCGAGACCCTGGAGGCCGACCTGCTGCTGGTCGCAGTCGGCCGCGGCCCGAACACGGCAGGCCACGGCTTCGAAGAAGCAGGCGTGGCGATGGAGCGCGGCTTCGTCACCACCGACGAACGGCTACGCACCAACCTGCCCGGCGTCTACGCGGTCGGCGACATCGTGCCCGGCCTGCAACTGGCCCACCGCGGCTTCGCCCAGGGCATCTTCGTCGCCGAGGAGGTCGCAGGCCGCAACCCCCGCCCGATCGATGAGGCAGGCATCCCGCGGGTCACCTACTCTCACCCCGAGGTCGCATCGGTCGGCCTGTCCGAAGACGCGGCAAAGGCCAAGTTCGGCTCCGAAGTCACCACGTTCACCTACGACCTCGGCGGCAACGGTAAGAGCCAGATCCTCAAGACATCCGGAGCGATCAAATTGATCAAAGCACCGGACGGGCCCGTCGTCGGCCTGCACCTGGTCGGCGACCGCGTCGGCGAACTCATCGGCGAGGCGCAACTGATCTACAACTGGGAAGCGTTCCCAGAGGACGTCGCCCCGCTCATCCACGCCCACCCCACCCAGACCGAGGCCCTCGGCGAAGCGCACCTCGCGCTCGCCGGAAAACCTCTGCACGTGCACGGCTGACGCCTCAGCCGATTGACAACACACCAGTCACTACATTCTGAGGAGTCAGCAAACGATGGCCTACTCCGTCACATTGCCGGAACTCGGTGAAAGCGTCACGGAGGGCACGGTCACCCGGTGGTTGAAGCAAGAGGGTGACCGTGTCGAAGTAGACGAACCGCTATTGGAGATCTCCACCGACAAGGTCGACACCGAGGTGCCCTCGCCGGTCGCCGGGGTCGTCGCGCGCATCGTCGCGAAGGAAGACGACACCGTCGAGGTCGGCGGCGAGCTCGCGGTGATCGATGACGGCAGCGGCGGAGCCGAGGCTCCCGCCAAGGACGAGCCAGCCCAGCAGGCGCCCGCCGAGCAAGCTCCTGCGGCAGAGGAGCCCGCCCAGGAAGCACCCGCTGAGCAGGCACCCGCGCGGGAGGAGCAGGACTCGCAGGCACCCGCCGGCGGCGGCGGGACTTCGGTGACGCTGCCCGAGCTCGGGGAAAGCGTCACCGAGGGCACGGTCACCCGGTGGCTGAAGCAGGTCGGCGACACCGTCGAGGTGGACGAGCCGCTGCTGGAGATCTCCACCGACAAAGTCGACACCGAGGTGCCCTCGCCGGTCGCGGGCACGGTGCTTGAGATCAACGTCGCCGAGGACGAGACCGTCGAGGTCGGCGGCCAGCTCGCCGTGATCGGCGATGCCTCAGCTCAGGCGGCTCCCGCTGCCGAGGCCGCACCGGAACCGGAGGCCACGCAGGAACAGGAACCGGAGGACAAGCCCGAGCCCGCCCGGCAGGCGCCCGCGGCCGCTTCCCCTGCGCCCGCCGCAGCCCAGGAACCGGCACCCCGGCACGCCGCCCCCGAACCCGCCGCCGAGCCCTCTGGCGACGGGCAGGCTTCGAGCAGCGCGCCGTATGTGACCCCCCTGGTGCGCAAGCTCGCCGCCGAGCACGACATCGACCTCCGGTCGCTGTCCGGCACCGGCGTGGGCGGCCGGATCCGCAAGCAGGACGTGATGGCCGCGGCCGAGGCCAAGCAGAAGCAGGAGGCGCCCGCTCCCGCTGCGCAAGCGGCACCGGCTACCCCCTCGGCACCAGCGGCACGGCCCACGGCCGACACCGCAAGCCTTCGGGGCACCGCGCAGAAGGCCAACCGAATCCGGCTGACCATCGCCAAGCGCACCAAGGAATCACTGCAGACCTCCGCCCAGCTCACCCAGGTGCACGAGGTGGACGTCACCAGGATCGCGCGGTTGCGCGAGCGGGCCAAGGCATCCTTCCAGCAACGCGAAGGCGTCAAGCTGACGTTCCTGCCGTTCTTCGCCAAGGCCACCATCGAGGCGCTCAAACAGCACCCTAACGTCAACGCCTACCTGGACGAGGAAGCCAAGGAGATCACCTACTTCGACACCGAACACCTCGCCGTCGCGGTGGACACCGAGCGCGGCCTGATCTCCCCGGTGCTGCACAACGCTGGCGACCTCAACCTCGCCGGCCTGGCCCACGGCATCGCCGACCTGGCAGAGCGCACCCGCACCAACAAGATCAAACCCGATGAGCTCTCCGGCGGCACCTTCACGGTGACGAACCTGGGTAGCAACGGCGCGCTGTTCGACACGCCGATCATCAACCAGCCGCAATCCGGCATCCTCGGGGTCGGTGCGGTGGTGAAGCGGCCGGTGGTGATCACCGATGCGGACGGCAACGACACCATCGCGATCAGGTCCATGGCCTACCTCGCGCTGACCTACGACCACCGTCTGATCGACGGCGCGGACGCGGGACGTTTCCTCACCACGATCAAGCAGCGGCTGCAAGAAGGGAACTTCGAAGCCGAACTCGGTCTGTAGCGGTCATTCAAGGGGCGCCGCCGCTTAGTTAGCGGTGGCGCCCCTTGGGTCCGGCTGCCAGGATCACTGCATGCGAGTACTCGTGGCGGGGTCGAGCGGGTTCATCGGTTGCGCGCTGGTTCCCGAGCTGCGCGATGCCGGCCATGATGTGCGCAGACTGGTCCGCCGGCCGCCGAGAACCCCGGACGAACGGTCCTGGGACCCACCAGCGGGCACGATCTCCGAGGATGCGCTTGACGGCGTGCACGTCGTGATCAACCTGTGCGGCTCGTCAATGTTCGGCAGGTGGAGTGCGGCAAGGAAGCAAACGATCCGGGACAGCAGGATCGAACCGACCGAGGTGCTTGCGCAGGCCGTCGCCGAACACCGCATCCCGTCGTTGCTCAACGCTTCCGGAGCTGACTTCTACGGCAATACCGGCGACATCGCGGTCGATGAAACCGGTGGTGAAGGCGCCGGTTTCATGGCCGAGTTGTGCGCTGATTGGGAACGCGCCGCCGACCCCGCGCGCAAGGCGGGAGCGCGCGTGGTGTCACTGCGCACCGGCATCGTGCTCTCCGGTGACGGCGGCATGCTGCGAGTGCTCAAGCCGCTGTTCCAGCTCGCGCTCGGCGGTCGGCTGGGCGACGGCAGGCAATACGTGCCGTGGATCAGCCTGCCCGACGAGGTTCGTGCGATCCGGTTCATCGCCGAGCATGCCGACCTGGCCGGCCCGGTGAACCTGTGCGCACCCAACCCGGTGACCAATACCGAGTTCACCCGCGCGATCGGCCGGGGCGTACATCGTCCCACCCCGTGGTTCGCACCCGCGACAGCGCTGCGACTTGTGCTCGGCGACGATGGCAGCGAGCTCCCGCTGAACAGCAGGCGCGCGCTACCTAAGGTCCTCACCGACGCCGGGTTCGAGTTCCGGCACACCGACCTCGACGCCGCGATCGCCGACGTCCTATGAGCCAGAACGCTCCGGCCAGCTGGTTGCCCCGGGAGGGTAGCCTCGGGTCGTGACGAATACCGCTGCCAGCTGCCGAGCCACCACCGATCCCGTCGACGTCCGGTCGGTCGCAACCATCGACTACAGCCAAGCCTGGGGCCTGCAGCGCGAGGCGGTCGGCGCGCGGGCCGACGGAAACGGCCCGGATGTACTACTGCTGCTCGAACACCCTTCCGTCTACACTGCAGGAAAACGGACCGAGGAGCACGAACGGCCCGCCGACGGGACGCCGGTGATCGACGTCGACCGAGGCGGCAAGATCACCTGGCATGGCCCTGGCCAGCTCGTCGGCTACCCGATTATCAAGCTCGCCGACCCGATCGACGTGGTGCACTACGTGCGCCGTCTCGAGGAAGCGCTGATCAACGTCTGTGATCAACTCGGGGTGCGTACGGGGCGGGTGGAGGGCCGCAGCGGTGTCTGGCTTGCCGCAGACGATCGCGGCGCCGAGCGCAAGATCGCCGCGATCGGCATCCGCGTGCAGCGCGGCGTCACCATGCACGGATTCGAGATCAACTGCAACGCCGACCTGTCCGCATTCGATCGCATCGTGCCGTGCGGGATCGCCGACGCCGGGGTCACCTCACTGAGCAAGGAACTCGGCAGGGATGTGCCGGTCGAGGAAGTCCTGCCAGTGGCAAGGGACGCCGTGCTGGCGGCGCTGGAAGGGACGCTTCCGGTCAGCGACGAGCGCTGGCTGCCAAGGTCCAGCGAAGTCTCAGCGCCGGGTCTTGTTCTTCACTTCCGGTCTAACGAGGACGGGCCGGAGGTCCGTTCGAGCGACCGGAGTGGCGAACACCAGCGCCAAGACGTCCGGGCCATAACGTGAAGAGCCAGACCAATTTCCTAAGCCACGGCGTGACGTTCGCCCTCCGGTAAAGGAGCATCGATGGCCGGAAGTGCGCTGATCACCGGAGGTACCGGCGGCCTGGGCAGGGCGGTCACGGGCGCGTTCCTTGATGCGGGTTACCGGGTGGTGGTGCCCTGGATCGAGGAATCCGAATTGCACGGACTGTCCGGCGATGACCGGATGCACACCGTGCGGGCCGACCTGTTCGATCCCGCTTCGACGCGTCAGGTCGCCGAACTGGCTGCCGCCGACTCCGGTGCGCCGCTGCGCGCCGTGGTGAACTTGGTGGGCGGGTTCGCCATGGGTAGCCGCGTGCACGAGACCGGCATCGACGAGTTCGAGCGGCAACTGCGCCTCAATCTGCGCCCGACGTACCTGACCAGCCAAGCGGCGCTTCCCCACCTGATCGACGGGGGCGGCGGCGCGATCGTGTGCGTGTCCAGCCGTGCTGCTCTGCGACCGTTCTCCGGCGCTGCGGGCTACATCACCGGCAAGGCCGCCGTACTGGCGCTGGTGGACGCGATGGCGGCCGAATACACCCAGGACGGGGTACGGGTGAACGCGGTACTGCCCAGCGTCATCGACACCCCGGCCAATAGGGCAGCGCAACCGAACGCCGACTACGCGAGCTGGGTCGACCCCGCGGACATCGCCAAGGTGATCGTGTTCCTGTGCGGGGATTCCTCCGGAGTCGTCGGCGGCGCCCATGTACCGGTGTACGGAAAGGCCTAGCCGGTCACCGTGTTCTTGATACCGGCCCGCGAACTCGCCCGCATGAGGCTGAGCAGCTGGACGACGGTGTCCTCGGTCTGCGCGCTGACCGCCTTCGGGTCCGATGAGCTGGCGATCATGGTGGCCGCGCTGGAGAGCGCGCCGAAGAGCAGCCTCGAGGTGATCTCCCGGGGAACACCGACCAGATCGCCCGAATCGACGAGCTCGGACACAATCGACCGAATCAACCCGTAGCTGTAGTGGTCCTCCGCCGCACGCCACCGTTCTGATCCCATCACCACCGGCGCTTCGTGAATGACAATCCGCTGATACGAGGAATCGAGGCAGCTCCGCAAATAGGAACGAATTCCGTCAACGGCGCGATCCCACGGCTCGCCGGGACCTTCCAGCACGGCGTGCAGCTTGTTGTAGACCAGCCGCTCCACCGAGTCGAACGCGGCCTCGAACAGGGCCTGCTTGCCGCTGAAATGGTGGTAGAGCGCGCCTTTGGTCAGCCTCGCCCGCTTGGCGATCTCGTCAAGTGATGTGCCTGCGTAACCGCGCTTCGTGAACAGTTCCACCGCGCTCTCGACAAGCGCGTTACGGGTGGACTCGGAATAGTCGAGTCGCCTGGACCTCATTGTCGCCACAGTCACAAGCTTACAAGCCAGAACCGTGAACATACCCGTGGTATGTTCACGGTGTCGGTTCCGTACCGAAAGTATGCCGCAAACCTGCGGTATGACGACGGTCACGGTAGAGGAGACAAGCCATGAGCTGGAACGACTACTACGCCCGGCGCGACGCGCTGGACGCCGTCCTGAGGCATGCAGAGCGCGACCCATCTGGTCCGCTGCCGTTCGCGGAGATCGATAGGGCTGCCGAACTGTTCGGCAACGAGGAGCGCTTGCTGCTCGCGCTGTACTACCGCTGGACGCAACGGTTGAGCGGCTACCTGCGTGCCGAGGTGGCCGGCCCTGAGGACAGCGACGTTGCCCCTGGCGCCGATGAGCCGGACTACGCCGACCGGGTCGCCGACGCGTGGCGCACCACGGCCGCCGAGAACCCCGCCCTGCGCGCGGTGCTGGATGCCAGCATCGAGCGCTATCCGGCAGCCCTGATCCCCGCGCTGGAGCGGGAGCAGCGGATGCTGGCGGTCACCGCCGGCTTGGCCGAGCCGTACGAGCCGGGCGCGGAGGTCACCAGGATCGGTGCCGCGTTCCTGGCCCTGGTGCGGCACCGCGACGCCAAGCCCGCCCGCCGCTCGAGCCCGGTCGGTCAGTTGCTGCGATTGCTCGCACCGAGCGCATAGCGGCTGCCCGCGGCCCTGCGCCTGCCGTTGGAGGACCCATCTAGGGTGGTGCCATGGCAGCGCAGCGCACCAGGTCCGGCGGCTGGACCGAATCAGACATCCCCGATCAGTCCGACCGCACGGTCCTGGTCACCGGAGCCAATTCAGGTCTGGGCCTGCGCACCGCCACCGTGCTGGCAGGCAAAGGAGCCCGGGTGCTGCTCGCCTGCCGCAATCCCGAACGCGGTGCAGGGGCGCTGGACGAAGTGCGTGGTAAGGCAACAGGGCAGGCCCCTGAGCTGATCGAACTCGACCTGGCCGACCTCGGCTCGGTGCGCGAAGCCGCGATCGCGGTCCGCGACAGCACCGGTGACCAGTTGGACGTCCTGGTGAACAACGCGGGCGTGATGGCGACCCCCAAGGGCAAGACCAAGGACGGGTTCGAGACTCAGCTGGGAACGAACCACCTCGGCCATGCCGCGCTGACCTGGCTGCTCATGCCCGCGCTCCGCGGCGCATCCCAGTCGGGTACCCGGTCCCGGGTTGTCACGGTATCCAGCCTGGCCGCCACGCAGGGTGCGATCGACCTCGAGGACCCGAACTTCGAACGGCGCAGGTACAACCCCGCCGCGGCGTATGGCCAGGCGAAACTCGCCAACCAGGTCTTCGCGCTGGAGCTGGAGCGACGGTTGCGCGCGGCGGGCGAGGACATCATCAGTGTCGCCGCCCATCCTGGCTACACGGCCACCAACCTGACGGGCAACATGGCGGGGAGCTACCGGAATCCGGTCGTGGCCTCGGTAATCAAGGCCGGTGCGTGGATCAGCGACAAGGTCATCGCCCAGAACGTGGCGATGGGTACGCTCCCCCAGCTCTACGCGGCGAGCGCGGCCTGGGTCGAAGGCGGCCAGTACTTCGGCCCGAGCGGGCTGCGGCAGTTCCGGGGCAGTCCCACCGTCGTCACACCCCTGAGGCCCGCGCGCGATGTTCAGCTCGGCGCCCGGTTCTGGGACCTGACCGCGAAGTTGACCGGCGTCACACCCGATCCCGCATGACGGTAACCCCTCCACGACTCGCGTAGGGTGGTTTCCGTGAGTGCTGCTCCTGATGGTCGGAAGTTGCTGCGGCTCGAGGTGCGTAATGCGGCGACGCCGATCGAGAAGAAGCCGTCGTGGATCAAGACGCGGGCGCGGATGGGTCCAGAGTTCACCGAGCTGAAGGGTTTGGTGCGCCGGGAGGGCCTGCACACGGTGTGTGAGGAGGCGGGGTGTCCCAACATCTATGAGTGTTGGGAGGACCGGGAGGCCACCTTCTTGATCGGTGGGGATCAGTGCACCCGGCGGTGCGATTTCTGCCAGATCGACACCGGCAAGCCTGCCGAGTTGGACACCGATGAGCCGCGGCGGGTGGCGGAGAGCGTGCAGGCCATGGGTCTGCGGTACTCGACGGTGACCGGGGTGGCCCGCGACGACCTGCCCGATGGTGGGGCGTGGCTGTATGCCGAGACGGTGCGCCAGATCCACGCGCTGAACCCGGGCACCGGGGTGGAGTTGCTGATCCCGGACTTCAACGCCGACCCCGAGCAGTTGGCGGAGGTGTTCTCCTCCCGGCCGGAGGTACTGGCGCACAACATCGAGACGGTGCCGCGGATCTTCAAGTCGATCAGGCCGGGGTTCCGCTATGCCCGCTCGCTGGAGGTGCTCACCGCCGCGCGGGAGGTGGGGTTGGTGACCAAGTCAAATCTGATCCTGGGCATGGGGGAGACCCCCGCGGAGGTCGAGCCTGCGCTGGCGGATCTGCACGCGGCGGGCTGCGAGATCATCACGATCACCCAGTACCTGCGGCCAAGTGTGCGGCATCATCCGGTGGATCGGTGGGTCAGGCCCGAGGAGTTCGTCGAGCATGCCCGCACCGCGGAGCGGTTGGGGTTTGCCGGGGTGATGGCCGGTCCGCTGGTGCGTTCCTCGTATCGGGCGGGCCGGTTGTATGCCCAGACCAAGGCCCACCGGGGCGAGTCACTGCCCGAAGACCTGGCGCACCTGGCCGCCGAAGGCCCCGCAGCCCAAGAAGCCACCGCCCTGCTGGCTCGCTGAGCGGTCGGCGAACTCTCCGGATCGGGACGCTAGCGTGTAGCACCCCCTGGGTGAGGGCGGTATTGGTCAACGCGGGCGAGCAAGGAGACGATGGGCGTGACTGTGGTAACCGAAGTCCTCGACTGGCTGCAGAGCTTGCCGCCAGCAGGTGTCGTGGCCGGTGCAGGTGTGCTCGTGTTCGCCGAGACCACGCTCGGACTCGGCTTCATCGCGCCAGGTGAGACCGGCCTCGTCATCGCGGGCACCACGGTCACCAGCGTCTCGAAGTTCGTGATCATGTGGCTGATCACCTCGGCCTGCGCCGTGCTCGGCTACTGCGCGGGCTATGGGATCGGCAAGTACTTCGGGCCCAAGATCCGGCACACGAAGATCGTGGAGAAGCATGGGGCGGACGGCTGGGACAAAGCCACCGACTTCCTGCGCCGCAAGGGAGCTTACGCGGTCATGTTCGCGATCTTCCTGCCGGTGATGCGCACACTGGTTCCCGCTGCTGCGGGCGCATCCGGCCTGCCGTTCCGAAAGTTCCTTCCCGCGGCGGCGGTTGCGGGTACCGCATGGACTGCCCTGCACATCGGCGTCGGGGCCGCGGCAGGCGAAGCAGCCAAGCGGATCGAGGACTACATCGGCACGGGCAGTTGGATCGTGCTCGCCCTCATCGTGGTCATCGGCGGCGCGGTCATTCTGATCAAGCGCAAGCGCGCGCAGGCCACCGCCGATGAGCGCGCTCGCCAGCCGGAGACCGGCTCGCTCAGCTGAGCTGCTGCGTGCCGTACGCGCTACGCCTTACCAACCGGTAGGTAAATAAGCGTCACCTCATCTTTTACTGGTCGTTGGTCTGGTTAACCGAACACAAATCGGAAGGACCGCCGATGACCACGTTGGCACCCCGCCGCATGCTCGGCCGCGGCATGGCACTCACCTTCGCGGCCGCTGTGGCCGTCGCGCTGGCCGCCCACCCGGCGGGCGCAGCCCCGAAGAACTCCACATCCGCACCCGAGGCCTTCGACTACACCAAGGTCGCCGGGTTGAGCGAAGACCAGCACGAGATCGTCAAGGACAAACTGCAGATCCCGATGCACGACGGGGTGTACATCCACCTCGAGATCACCCGGCCCAAGCAGAAGGGTCAGTGGCCGACCATCCTTGAGTCCAGCCCGTACCACGGCACATTGGCCGATCGGGAAGGTACCCGCATCCTGCCCGAGCCCCGCGACGAGGACGGCGCCCCGGTGGGCCTCACCGGCTACTTCGCACCCAAGGGCTATGCCGTGGTCATGATGGACCTGCGGGGCACCGGGCTTTCCGAGGGCTGCCTTGATCACCTTGGGCGCAATGACGCCAAGGACCTCAAGCGAGTTGTCGAGTGGGCGGCCAACCAGGACTGGTCCAACGGCAGGGTGGGCATGACCGGGCACTCCTATGTCGGGTCGACTCCATCCCTTGCCGCGGCGATGAAGCCTGCCGGGTTGGAGACCATAGTGCCGAGTGCCGGCCTGGCCACCATGTACGACCACCAGTTCCAGGCCGGTGTGCCCTACTTCCTGCAGTGGGCGGGCCCGATGTTCGCCTACGAACAGATCGCGCTGCAACGGCACCTGCCAGGGGGCGAGAACTTCGGCCGCAATGTGGAGGACACCGGCTGCGGCCTGCCGAGTAGCTCGTTGACCGCGGGCGAGGCGCAGCTGTCCGGTGAGTACACCGCATGGCACGCAGACCGTGATTGGCGCGCCGGAGCGACAGCGGCCGACATTCCGGTGTTCATGGTGCACGGCGTCAACGACAACGCCGCCCGAGTCCCAGGCATGGAATGGTTCACCGAGCGCAACGGGAAGCCCGGCGACAAGCTCTGGCTCGGCCAGTGGGACCACGGTTCCGGCTGCTGCCCGACCCGGCGCGGCATCCAATGGACCTATGCGCTGCACACCTGGTTCGACAAGCATCTGGGCCAGCGGGATGTCCAGACCGGGCCCGCGACGGAGATGTTCCTGTCTGACGGCACCTTCGAGGGTGCCCGCACCGGCGACCGAACCGAGGTGCTCATCGACAGCGCGTGGCCGACGACGAGTGAGAGCACGTTGACGCTGTACCCGACGGGCGACGGCGAGCTGACAGGTGAGCGCCCCGCGCTGCCCGGTTCGGCCTCCTTCACCGGCGACCCTTCGGGCTTCACCGATCCTCAGGGCACCGGTGGCGTTGACTTCGCGACCGCCCCCATGCCGGCCGACACAGTGCTCGCCGGGCAGCCACAACTGGATCTGGTCGCCTCGGTGACCGCGCCGCGGATGCACCTGATCAGCACGCTGTACGACGAGTCGCCGGACGGAGAGCGTCGGCGGATCAGCCAGTTCGCGATCAATCCGGAGCTACGGTCTGGCATCTCCGAACCGTCGCCGGTGGTGCCCGGCGTGGCCTACGAGATGACGCCTCCCGGGTTCGCCATGGCGCACAACCTGCGCGAGGGGCACCGGCTGGTGATGCGGGTGACGACATCGGATTCGGACAAGGTGCCGACGTTCGCGGTGGATCCTCAGGTCACCGTCCTGACCGGTCCGAACGGCTCGGCGCTGCGGGTGCCGGTGGTGACCGAGCCGGTGCTGGCGCCGGACACCGTGCCGTTCGACCTGGGCGAGCCGCGTGAGGCGGGCGAACCGCAGGCCACCGAACGGGCGTCGGTGAGCCCGACACTCGGTGCTCCCGAGCGAACCCCGGCGACCGTGGCCTACCACGAGTTCGAGGTGCTCTCCGGCAAGGACAACGCCGAGCTGCTGGTCGGGGCGGTGCCGTCGATGCCTGCCGACATCGACCTGTACCTGCAACGGCAGCAGGCCGACGGCAACTGGAGTGAGGATCTCGCCTCCGGCACGTCGGGAAGCCTGACCGAGGAGCAGTTCCGGTACAGCCAGCCGGAGCCGGGCAAGTACCGCGTGGAGGTGCACAACTGGGCAGGCCCACCTGCCACCCGGGTCGACCTCACGCTGACCTACATCAACTCAGCGGGCCAACCGGGCGAAGGCTGACCCGCTGGCGCCGTGCAGTCGTGAGTGAATGTTGCCCCTCTGGCGACCTATTTCACTCACGACCTGCGCGCAGCCCCTTGGGCCCCGGTCGTGAGTGCTCAGGGTTGTCCATGCAACAACATTCACTCACGAGACCGGGCCAGCAGGGGGATTCGGCCACCTGCGAGGACCGCTTCTGCTTGGCGTTGCGAGAGGCGGTGGCGCAACGGATACCGCTCGTTCTTGGTGCGATTGAGCACCGTCAGGTCCGGGCCTGCAGGCAGGGTGTCCCGCAGCGATCTCAACACCAGGGTGTCGCCCTGATCGATACGCTGGTAGTCATCCGGCGCTACGAACTCGAGGGCGAGGATGCCGAAGTTCGCCAGATTCTGCCAGTGGATCCGCGCGAACGACTTCGCGATCACCGCACGCAGGCCAAGGTGGCGTGGCGTGATCGCGGCGTGTTCCCTGGACGACCCCTGGCCGTAGTTGTCCCCGCCCACCACAAGATGCCCGTCGGCATCGCCCGCTTCGCGCGCCCGCGCCGGGTAGCTCTCATCGATCCGGGTGAACGTGAAGTCGGCGAGCTTGGGGATGTTGGACCGCAAGGGCAACGCCTGCGCACCGGCTGGCGAGATCTCGTCGGTGGACACGTTGTCACCGACCTTCAGCAATACCCGCGCCTCGATGTCGTCCGGCAGCGGCGGGAAGTCCGGCAAGCCCGAGATATTGGGACCCTTGACCAATTCCTGCCCGGCTGCCTCATCCGGCGGAAGCGGAGCCACCAGCATGTCGGTGTTGACCGATGCCCGTTCCGGTAGCGCAAGGTCCGGGTAGCCGAGGCCGAGCTGGTCGGCAAGGTCCCGGGGGTCGGTGATTTTCCCGGTCAACGCCGATGCTGCCGCGGTCTCCGGCGAGCACAACCAGACGGCATCCTCCTTGGTCCCCGATCGGCCGGGGAAGTTACGCGGGAACGTGCGTAGCGAGTTGTGCCCTACGGCAGGCGCCTGGCCCATGCCGATGCACCCCATGCACCCGGCCTGATGGATCCGCGCACCCGCCGAGATGAGGTCGAAGGTGGCGCCCATCTTGGTGAGGTCGGCGAAGATCTCCCGCGAACTGGGGTTGACGTCGAAGCTCACCGCGTCGTCGGTCTGCCGTCCGTGCACCATCGCCGCGGCGATCGCGAAGTCCCGCAGGCCAGGGTTGGCCGATGAGCCGATGACCACCTGGCGCACCTCGGTTCCGGTGACCTCGCGCACCTCGACGATGTTGTCCGGCGCGGATGGCTTGGCGATCAACGGAACCAAGGTCGACAGGTCGATCTCGTCGGTTACGTCGTAGCAGGCATCCTCGTCGGCGGTGAGCTCGGTGAAGTCGGCTTCCCGGTCCTGCGCGCGCAGGAACTCGCGCACCGGCTCGTCCGCGGGGAACACCGTGGTGGTCGCCCCGAGTTCGGCCCCCATATTGGCGATGACATGTCTGTCCATTGCGGACAGTCCGGTGAGCCCTGGACCGTAGTACTCGATGATCCGATTGATGCCACCATTGACGGTGTGCCGTCGCAGCATCTCCAGAATGACGTCCTTGGCCGAGACCCAGGGCGGCAGCTTCCCGGTCAGCCGGACGCCCCAGATCTCCGGCATCCGCAGATAGAGCGGCTCACCGGCGATCGCCATCGCCACTTCCAGCCCACCGACACCGACCGCCAGCATGCCAAGCGAACCCGCAGCAGGCGTGTGCGAGTCCGAACCGGCCATCGTCTTACCCGGTATGCCGAAGCGCTGCATGTGCGTCGGGTGCGACACGCCGTTGCCCGGCTTGGAGAACCACAACCCGTAGCGTCGGCACGCCGAGCGGAGGAAGGCGTGGTCCTCCGCGTTGCGCTCGTCGGCCTGCAGCAGGTTGTGGTCGACGTACTGCACGCTCACCTCGGTGCGTGCCCGGTCGAGCCCCATCGCCTCCAACTCCTGCATGACCAAGGTGCCGGTGGCGTCCTGGGTGAGCGTCTGATCGATGCTGATGGCGATCTCCTCCCCCGGCCGCATGCGACCGCTCACCAGGTGTGATTCGAGGAGTTTCTGGGCCAGGGTGTGTGCCATGCGAACGGCTACCCGCTCGCGCCCGCAATCATGCCGGTCAGCCGCGCATCGGGTCGACGCCGAAGATCTTCGCCAGGTCGTCCATCACGATGTCGGCACCCTGAAGGCTTACCGAGAGCATCCAGGTCGCGTCGTTGACCTCGTGCACGTTTCCTTCCGTCGATGTCCTGTGCCTCCGGGCGGGCCAAGCCCGAGCGGCACGCCGGGCGATCGAACCAATCGCCGGGCGATCTGCGGTGCGAGGAGTGCGACGAAGTCCACCGGCCCCGCGGCCGCGGCTACGGTGCCGGCAAGGGCGAACGCGACGACGAACAACCCCATCTGGGTCCGCGCCACCGGAACCCCCAGCGTGGCCGCCGAGGACTCGCCGAGCGCGAGCACGTTCAAGCGCCTGCCGAGCAGCAGGGCGATCGGCAGCAGCACCGCGAGCGCTAGCGACACCCCGAGCACATGTTCCCACCCGCGACCATGCAGGCTGCCCACCAGCCACACGGCGGCCTTGCTCGCCTGGTCGACATCACCGGTGGCCAATCCCCAGTGCACCAAGCCGATGAATGCCGCATGGCACACGATCCCGACCAGCACGACCCGCTGCGTGGTGAAGCTCAGCGTGCCGCTGGTGCTGCTGCGCACACCGCCGACGCCGAGAACGACGGCCGCGGCGACAAACGCACCGAGGACCGCGCCAACGGGAACCCCGATCCGGGAAACCTCGGCCGGCGCACCGCCGTATCCGAACGTGGTGCCGCCAAAGGCCAACAGCACTATGACAGCCCCGAAGCTGGCGCCCGCGGTCACGCCGAGCACGTCGGGCGCCGCGATCGGGTTGCGGGTGACCGCCTGCACGATCGCCCCTGACAGGCCCAGCGCCGCACCAACGAGCACACCCACGACGACGCGAGGCAACCGAAAACGCTGCACGGTCAACGTAGTGACCCGGTCGGCGTGGCCAACGAGACCGCCGAGCACCTCATCGAGCGGGATCGTACGGGTGCCCACCGCGATAGCAACGCAGCACAGAGTGAGCACGAGGCCGACGAGTACCAGCCCGACCAGCACGCCGCGGGGGCGGATCAGCACGCTCGCCGTACCACCACGAAACCGCGCGACCAGCGACGGCCCGGACCGCACGACGGCGACGCCGGAATCGCTCACAGCACCGCCCCCGCGAACTTCACCCGGCGCAGCAGTCCGAGCGCGAGCGGGGCTCCTTACCAACGCGGTGACGACCCCGACCTGCAATTCGGCAGGCCGGACAACCACGCGTCCGACCACATCGGCGGCGACGAGCAGTGTCGCGCCGAGTACCGCGGCATAGGGCAACAGCCAACCGTGTCTCGGTCCGGTGATAGCCCGGGCAGCGTGCGGCACGACCAGCCCGATAAACGTGATCGGCCCCGTGGCTGCCACGGCGGCGGAGGTCAGCAGGATGACGCCGAGGCCGGCGACAAGTCGCGCCCGATTGACCCGGATCCCGAGCCCTCGAGCCACATCGTCCCCCAGCGCGAGCGCGTCAAGGCCCCGCGCGGCAAGCCCGGTCATGAGCAACCCGATCAGCAGCACCGGCGCGACAATCTGAGAGTGGGAGCGCTCCTGCCCGCGAGCGCGCCGACGAGCCAGAACCGGTACTCATCAAGCGTCCTGGCGTCGAGCAGGACCAGTACCGAGATGACGGCCACGATCATCGCCGACATCGACAGCCCCACCAGCGCGAGGGTTGTGGGCGCCGTGCCGCCACGGCCGTAACCGGCCAGGGACAGCACCGCAACTCCCACAATCGTGGCCCCAACCGTCGCAACCAGAATCTGCGGCGCGAGCGTGCTGATCCCGAAGACGAAGGAGCCGACGACGATCGCCAATGCGGCGCCTGCCGAGACCCCGATCAAAGCCGGATCGGCGAGCGGATTGCGGGTGATTCCCTGCGCCAGTGCTCCCCCAACGCCCAGCGCCGCGCCGACGAGCACCCCAAGCAACGTGCGCGGAAGTCGTTGCTCCCACACGATGATCGCCGCGTCGGTCTCATCGTGCGCACGCAGGGCGTCCAGCACCTCCGACAGCGGCAAGGCACGACTTCCGATGGCCAAACCGGACACGACCGCGAGGGCAAGCAGGAGCAGGACGGCGATCAAACCTACGGCGAGCCGACCGTGCGGCCACGCACTCGCCTTGGACATGTCGACTAATGTAAGGCATACCTAACTTCCGGTGGAACCTGCCTACCCTGGGCCGAACGTGCGGCGGGCGGCATTGACCCGCTCTGGTCGATTAAGGCTAGGTTTACCTATCAAACTGATCAACTCGCCCGCGTTCCGATCCGGAGCATCGAGCCAGGGAGCAACGTGACCGACGCCGCCGCCGTCGAACCTGCCCGCCCGTCGCGACGCGAGTCCGTCCGGGAGTCGGTCTTCGACTGCGTGGGCAACACCCCCGTGGTCGCCCTCCGACGGCTCTTCCCGGAACCCGGTGTGGAGGTCCTCGCCAAGCTCGAGTTGATGAACCCCGGCGGCAGCATGAAGGATCGGTCCGCGCGCTACATCGTCGAGGCCGGGCTGGCCGATGGCTCGATCCCCCCCGGCAGCACGCTGGTGGAGAGCACCTCGGGAAATTTCGGGATCGCGCTGGCGATGGCCGCACGCATCCACCGGCTGAAGTTCACCTGTGTGGTCGATCCCAAGACCACGAACGCCAACGTCGCACTGCTCCGCCAGCTCGGCGCGACGGTGGAGATCGTCTCCGAGCCGGACGAAGCGGGCGGTTATCTGCATACCAGAATCCGCCGCGTGCGGGAACTGACGGCGCGCATACCCGGTGCCATCTGGATCAACCAGTACGCCAGCAACCGCAATTGGCAGGCGTACTACCACGGCACAGGGGCGGAGCTCACCGAGCAACTCGTCCGGCCACCGGCCTACCTGTTCGCCGCGGTGAGTACTACCGGCAGCATCCTGGGATGCGCACGCCGCCTCCGTGAACGCTTTCCCGATCTGCGAGTGATCGCGGTGGACGCGGTCGGCTCGGTCATCTTCGGCGGCCCCCCTGCGCCACGGGAGATTCCCGGCATCGGATCCAGCCGGGTGCCCGAGTTGTTCCGGCCGGAGGAGATCGACGAGGTGGTGCACGTCGACGACGTGGACGCCGCTCGGGGCTGCCGGGAGCTCCTTGCCGCGGAAGGAATCTTCGCGGGCGGCTCCAGCGGAGCCGTCGTTGCCGCGATCAGGCGCACGCTGCCCTACCTCCACGCACCATGCCGGGTCCTCGCGATCTTCCCCGACCGCGGCGACCGCTACCTGGATCTCGTCTACGACGACGACTGGCTGGAGAGCATGCGGCAACGCCGCGCGTGCGTCATCGCAGATTCCCACTGACCACACCGCTAAAAGCTGACAAGGAGAACTCGTGTCCATCGAGATGACGCCCACCGACACCGGCAAGCCCCGCATCCTCTACTTGAACCGCAGTGACATCATCGGCGTCGGCGGCGGCCATTCCGAGCTCTACGTGCAACCCCTGCGCGAGGCACTCGTCATGCACGCTGAGGGAAGGACCGTGCAGCCGCTCAAGCCCTACCTGCGCGCGCACGGCGAACAAGGGCACATCGCGGACCGGATCATCGCGATGCCCGCGCACGTGGGCCGGCCCGGGATCTCCGGGCTGAAGTGGGTCGGCAGCAAGCACGACAACCCCGCCCGGGTCGGCCGGGAACGCGCGAGTGCTGTGATCGTGCTCAACGACCCGGCAACGAACTACCCGATCGCGATTCTCGAGGGCAGCCTGATCAGTGCCTGGCGCACCGCGGCCGTCACCACGCTGGCGGCGAAACACCTGGCCCGTAAGGAGTTCACCGACGTCGCACTGATCGGCTGCGGGGTCATCGGCACCGCCCAGATCACCGCGCTACTGCAACAGTTCGACCACATCGCCACCGTGCACCTTTACGACTCGCGCCCAGAGGCCGCACAGTCGCTCGCCGGGCGGATCACCTCGGACCGCCCCGGCATCAGCGTGTCAGTTGGGGAAAGCGCCGAGGACGCCGTGCGATCGGGAGACCTGGTGGTTCCGTGCACGGTCACCGACCAGCCATACATTCATGCCGACTGGCTCAAACGCGGATGCTTCCTCTCGAATGTGTCCATCATGGATGTGCACAAGGACGTTTTCCTGAGCGCCGACAAGGTGATCGTCGACGACTGGGAACAGAGCAACCGCGAGAAGAAGATCATCAATCAGCTCGTTGAAGATGGGCGGTTCTCTCGGGAGCTGCTGCACGCCGAACTGGGCGAGGTGCTGGCGGGCACGCGTCCGGGCCGGGAGAGCGACGACGAGGTCATCGTGCTCAATCCGATGGGCATGGCCGTGGCGGACATCGCCTGCGCGGCTGAGGTTTACCAGCGAGCACTACGCGAAGGTGCCGGAACTTGGCTGGACTTGTACTGATCCGGCCTCGATGAGTTCCCCCGACCCGATCGACCTGGTACTGCGCGATCTGATCGACACCCTGCTCCAGGAGAACGTCTACGGCCTCGCCGACATCGTGCACGCCTGCGCCGAACCCCCCGAGCCCGGCGCCGAACTCGCCGAGCGCGAACGGTGGTGCCGCATCGCGGTCACGTCGGGATGGCTGGTGTTTCGCGGGCGCGACGGTGGCGCATTGCAGCCTTACCGATTCTCCCGCGGCCCATTGTGGCACTGCGGCGGCGCCGAAGGGCCGCGAACGCTCGCGCCGAGCGAGCTACTGACCATCCTCGCGTCGAAGCACGGCGCGGGAACGCGGACAGCCGAGGTCGCCGCGGACCTGCGTGCCTCGGTGGAGCACGCGGCGGTGACCCTCGCCGGTAGCTTGTCTCTGCCCGAGCGTGTCCCGCGGCCAGGGGGGATGCTGGCCGCCGAACGCCTCGCCGCGACGAGGAACCGCCCGTTCCATCCGACCGCGCGGGCAGCAGCCGGCTGGTCGGCTGCCGAACTGGCACGGTACGGCCCGATGCGCCGCGGTGCACTGGGCGTGGACTGGGTGGGCGTGCGCCGCGATGGTGTCCGGTACGGCAGCGGTGCGGACTCCAACCGGATGGAGCACCTTGTGCTGGGCGATCACGAGCTCGAGCTACTGGCCGAAGCCGCGCACCGCGCCGGGGTGAATCTCGATCAGTACCAACCACTTCCCGTACACCCGTGGCAGTTCGAGCACGTCCTGCCCAGGGAGTACGCGAGCGAGCTCGACACCCGCGACGTCGTGCCGCTGACGCGCGGCCTCGGTCGCTTCCACCCGACATCGTCGCTGCGCACGCTGACCACTGCTCCGGAGAGCGAGCTGCACCTGAAGCTGCCGCTCGGCGTCGCCACCCTCGGTGCTGCCCGGCTCCTGCCGCCCCGGTACCTGGACAACGCCGAACGCGCGCAACACACGATGCGGCGGCTGCTGACGAGCGACCCGCGGCTCGGCACACTGGTGGATCTGTGCGACGAGCGCACGTGGTGCGGGTGGCGGAGTCCGGATGCCGACGACGAGTTCGCCGACCGGCCGGGCCAGTTGGCCGCCCAGGTGCGCGCCTACCCTGGCGGTCTGTTCGGTGATCCGGACTCGTTGATCCTGCCGATGGCGGCGCTGGCGGCGCACGAATGGCAGGTCCTGCACCCTGCGATCGGCGAAGCCGGTTTCGACGACGATCCGGTCAGGCTGTTTCGCCTGCAGGCCGAGTCGTTCTGCGCTCTGGGCTTCGGCTTCCTGCGCTATGGAGTACTTCCCGAGCTGCACGGGCAGAACGTCGTCGTGGTGCTGGCCCAGGGCGCGGTGCGGCGATTCGTACTGCGCGATCACGACACGCTGCGTCTGTACCCGGAATGGATGCGGGCGTCCGGAGTGCCCGATCCGGGCTATCGGATCAAACCCGGCGCGACCCAGTCCCTGCGCCTGCCCAGCGCCCAGGCGTTGCTCGGTTACCTGCAGACACTGGGATTCCAGGTCAATCTGTACGGCATCGCGGACGCGCTCGCACGGCACTACGACCTGGATGAGCGCGCGCTGTGGTCGCAACTGCGCGAAGCCGTCATCGCGTGCCTCGACCGGCTCGGGCTGCCCGGCCGGGTCGCTGATGTCCTTGACCGCGAACTGCTACGCGCGACCGAGTGGCCGAGCAGGCAGGTATTGCGCCCGCTGCTGCGCCGAGGCCGTTCGGCGGGAGTCAGCATGCCGGCGAGTGCCGGGCGCGTGCCCAACCCCCTGCTGCCGAAACCGCGGCGGTGAGCTGATGGCCATCGCCGAGGTGAATCGATGAACTCGACAACCGCGTTCCACCCGAGCGCACCGCGGCGTTCCGCCGAACTGGCGGCTCGGCAGCGGCTCCTCAACAGCTACCTGCGCGAGGCCGGGCGGACCATAACGGTGACCGGCGACGGGCTCGTGCGCGTCACGCTGCTCGCACAGGACTGCGCGATCGTCGTCGAGTTGCGGCACCGATGCGGGTTCGGCCAGCACATCTACGGAGACGAGCTGTGGCTCGAGCGGGCGGGTTTCCCCCGCACCAGAATCGACCACGACGAGCTGGTGTCTCTGCTGCTCGACGAGGTGGTAGCGGTTGCGGCACAAGCCATTTCCGATCCCGGTGACGGCGCCCGGCAGAAGATCGAGCTCGCTGAACAGATCGAGAGCAGCATTGCAGCGACCACACGCTACCTGCGCAGGGATCGTCCCCCACCCCCGCGAGAGCCGCGTGCGCTGACCCGGCACGCCGAGCAGTCCATGGTGTACGGCCACCCCTTCCATCCGACCCCGAAGAGCTCGCAAGGATTCGGGGACGATCTGGCTCGCTACGCCCCGGAGCTCGGCGCGACGTTCACCCCGCATTGGCTCGCGATCAACCCTTCTCTGGTGCTCGAGCGGCGCGTCGCATCGGGACCGTGGGTACCCGACGAGGTCGCCGAACGGGCACGCGCGCGGCTCGCATCCGCACGGGGCGACTACCCGCTGCTTCCGGTGCACCCTTGGCAAGCCGCCTATCTCGCGGGCCAGCCTCGAGTCACCGAGCTCACCCGCGACGGCAAGCTCGTCCCGTTGGGGCCACTCGGTAGCGCGGCCTACCCGACCTCGTCGGTGCGCACCGTCTGCGACCCGGCGTTCGCGACGTCGTGGAAGCTTCCCCTGCACGTGCGGATCACCAACTTCATCCGCAACAATCCCCTTCCGCATCTGGTCCGCGCGACCGACGCGAGCGCACTGGTCGCAGCACTGGCGCCGGATTGGCCGCACGAGGGTTTCGGCGTGCTGATCGAGACCGGATTTCGCACCGTAGACCCCGCAGCGGTGGGCGACGATCTTGCCGCGGACTTCTCCGTGCTGTACCGGGGAAACCCGTTCGCCGACGGCCACGCCGCACCGCGAGTGGTCGCGGGCCTGCTCGAGGACTCCGGCTGCGGGGTCCCCGATCTGATCCACGAGGTGCGGCGCGCCGCGGGGACGCCCGACTCCACACCACCCGCCACACACATCGCCGAATGGCTGCGACGGTACCTGCGCATCTCACTGGTTCCCTTGCTCGAGGTGTTCGGCAGCGACGGCGTCAGCTTCGAAGCGCACGTGCAGAACTCGTTACTGCACACCGAGAACGGCTGGCCGGCCCGGTTCTGGGTGCGCGACATGGAAGGCACCAGCGTCAGCAGGACACGCTTGCGTCGCCGCGTGGTGTCCGAGGACAGCCCCCTGCTCTACGACGACGAGGATGCCTGGCTGCGACTGCGGTACCACGCGGTCACCAACCATCTCGGCCACCTCGTACACGTGCTCGGCCACTACGGGCAGGTCGACGAGTCCATTCTGTGGCGCACCGTCCGCGAGCTGTTGGCCGAGGCAGCGTGCGAGCCGGCGGAAGATCTGCTCGGCACGCCGGTACTGCCTGCCAAGGCCAATCTGGTCAGCCGATTCGCCGGACGCGGTGAAAACCCGATCTATGTGGACGTACCCAACCCGCTCTTCGAGGGGAGCCGATGATAATACCTGCCGCTGACCTCATCATGTCCGCGCTGCGGGCACCCAGTTATGTGTCCGTCCGGCGCAGGCTGTTTCGTCAACTGCTGGAGTCGCTGATCTATGAAGACGCGATTCGGGTCAGCGCAGGAGACAACGGCGGATCCATTGTGGAGGGTTCGGATGAACACGGTTGCCCGGTGCGGTACGTGTTCACCGCCAGCAGGCGTTACGGGTTCGACCGGATCAGCCTCGGTACGGATCCGGTGCTCCGGGTGACCGACCATCAGTCGGCTGAGGCCGATTCGCTGACCCGTTTCCTCGGTGAGGTGGCCAACGCGCTCACCGCGGATGGAGACTGCCTCGCGCGCTTCTCCCGTGAGCTGGAAGAGACTCTGATCAAGGACGCACTCGCCCAGTACGTACGTGCCCAGCGTGGTGACGTCTTGCGGGACGCCGACTACGACACCCTGGAAGGAACGGTCACCGACGGGCACAGGTACCACCCCACCTACAAGTCCAGGATCGGCTTCGACCTCACCGACAACCTTGCGTACGGCCCCGAGTTCATTGCGCCGGTCCGGCCGATCTGGATCGCCGCGCACCGGAGTATCACTCAGGTAACCGTGTCGGAGACGCTCAGCGAAGACGACTTCCTCTGCGCCCAACTGGGCACCCGCACAGTGGAGTCCTTCCGGCAGCGGATCCGGGACGCCGACGCGAACCCCGGCGACTACACGCTGGTGCCCGTGCACCCGTGGCAGTGGCGCGAGCACATCACGCGCGTCTTCGCCGGGCAGCTCCGTCGTGGCGAACTGATCGCGCTCGGCGAGGACCCGCACACCTTCCTCGCCCAGCAGTCAATCCGAACCCTGAGTTGCCGCGATGCTCCGCAAAGACCGTATGTCAAGCTCGCGCTGTCCATTGTGAACACGTCAACGAGCAGGGTTCTCGCACCGCACACCGTCGGCAACGCCCCCGCGGTCTCGGACTGGCTGCGCGAGGTGGTCGATGGTGACGAATTCCTGCGTGACGAATGCCGGGTGATCGCGCTCGGCGAGGTCATGGGCAGCGCCGTGAACCCCGCGCCCGCAGCCGGCTTCGCAAGGGCGGAAACCTACGGCACGCTGGCCTGTATCTGGCGGGAGAGTCTGCACCGCTTCCTTGGCCCGAGCGAACGGGCCGTGCCGTTCACCGGGCTCACCGCCCGCGAGCTGGACGGCACTCCGCTGATCGAAGCGTGGGTGCGCGCGGCAGGCGTTCACGAGTGGCTCCGGCGACTCGTCCGGGTGAGCGTGATTCCTTTGCTGCACCTGCTCTTCAGGCACGGAATCGCGTGCGAGGCGCACGCTCAGAACATGGTGCTGGTGCAGGTGGACGGGCTGCCCACCCGGATCGCGCTGAAAGACTTCCACGACGGTGTGCGGTTCTCCCGGGCGCGGCTGGCCAACCCCGAGAAATGCCCGACGCTGGTCGGAACACCGTCGCACCACGTGAACGCCAACTCGTTCATCGAGACCGACGACCTCGATCTGGTCACCGACTTCTTGCTCGACGCGTTCTTCTTCATCAACTTCGGCGAGCTCGGCATATTCCTCGCCGACCACTACGAGTTCGGCGAGCGCGAGTTCTGGGCGACGGTGCGCGATGAGGTCCGCTCCTACCAGCAGCGGTTCCCCGGCCTCGAGGAGCGGTTCACCATGTTCGACGTGTTCAAACCGGCCATCGCGGTCGAGAAACTGACCACCCGAAGGCTGCTCCCGGACACCGAGCTCCGGCTGCACACGGTGTCGAATCCGCTTGCCGAGCCGAGGAGTCGATCACGCTGAAAGTCCTACCCCGACGTCGACGTTGAAGGTGAACTGACTTGACTGACGATGCCCTGACCAAACTCATCGCCGACCGCGCGGATGGCGATGAGCCCGTGTGCCTGTACGCCTATGACCTCGATGCGCTGACCGATCATGTGGAGCGTGTGGTCTCCGCGCTGCCCGAGCGGTGCCGGATATTCTATGCGATGAAGGCCAACAGCGCCGAACCCATCTTACGGGCACTCGCACCCATCGTCGCCGGATTCGAGGTGGCATCCGGCGGCGAGGTCGCCAAGGCGCGCGCCGTCGACTCCGATATCCCGGTGATCTTCGGTGGGCCCGTGAAGACCGAGCGGGAGATCGCGGATGCGATACACCACAACGTGACCCGTTTCCATGTGGAGAGCATCCTCGAGTTGCACCGCATCTCCGAGGTCGCCGTCCGGAGCGGAAGGGTCGCCGACGTGCTGTTGCGGGTCAATCTCGCCGGTCCGTTTCCCTCGGCCACGCTGGCAATGGCGGGGCGACCTACCCAGTTCGGGATCGACGAGAGTGTTCTCGCCGACGCGGTCGACGCTGTTCGCGCGCTGCCGGGCCTGCGGCTGGCCGGTTTCCATCTGCACTCGCTGTCGAACAACCTGTCCCCCGATGCACACCTCGAGATGCTCGGGTTGTACCGCGAGAAGGTCATCGGATGGGAGCGCGAGTTCGGAATGCGGTGCGAAGTACTCAATGTGGGCGGCGGCATCGGGATCAACTACGCCGACCTCGACGCCCAGTTCGACTGGATCAGCTTCACCCGTGGGTTGGCGGAGCTGGTGGATGGCTTTCCCTCACACTGGAAGGAAATCGACTTCGAGTGCGGCCGGTTCCTGGTCGCGGCGTGCGGCCGGTACGCCGTCGAGGTTGTGGACATCAAGCGCAACCACGGGGTCGATTATGTGCTGGTCCGCGGAGGCACCCACCATTTCCGGTTGCCGGTGTCCTGGCAGCACAGCCACCCGTTCACCATCCTGCCGGTTGACGCGTGGCGCTGCGCGGCGCCACGTCCTGAGGTGCGCGACCAGCCGGTCACGGTGGTGGGTGAGCTGTGCACTCCCAAGGACGTGCTGGCCCGTGATGTCACTGTCCCCGCGGTGCGCGCGGGCGACGTGCTGGTATTCAGCCACGCGGGCGCCTACGGCTGGGAGATCTCCCACCACGACTTCCTCTCCCACCCACACCCCGAGCAGGTGTTCCTCAGCGACAGCGCGGCCCAAGGGGACCGGTGGCGATTCGCATCGCGCTCACCGCGTCGTGCGGCGGGGATAGATCATCAAAGTCGCGGTCTTGTGTGGCAGGGTGATCTCGTGGGCCGGGACAAAGCCCGCGGCGGTGAAGGCGGCGATCGACGGGGCGTTGCCGGAGTCCGGCTCGGCAACCACCCGCGCGCAGGCCGGGTCGGCGTTCAGCAGGCCCGCTGCGATCGCGTTCAGCAGCCTCCGGCCTAGACCACGGCCGGTGCGCGTCCGGTCCCCGATGGCGATGTGCACGCCGAAGTCTTCGGGATCGTGTGCGTAGTACCCGGCGAGCCGGTCCCGCACCACCCGGTAGACCTCGATGTAGGCCAGGTCCTCACCTTGGTAGGCAATGAGGCAAGGCAGCGAGTGATCCCTCGCCAACTGCCGTTCGAGTTCGGCCCGCCACTGGTCGAGTGGCCAGTGCTGGTTCCAGAACTTCCGCACGTGTGGCGCCCGCATCCAGTGGTGGATAAGCGCGAGGTCAGCTTCGCCGCGAGGGACGCGGACCGACCAGGGTGCATCCAGCATCGGCACCGGCGGTCCCGGCACGGCGTGGAGCTGAAGGTGGCCTTCGGTGCCGATACCGCACTCAAGGTCACCTTCAGCTCGATGTGGGTGCGTGCTCATAGTGCTCCCGCCCTCGTCCTCCGGTGCGGCACGATCAGTGGAGTGCCGGTCTCCGGGTCGTCGATGATCCGGCAGCCCAGGCCGAAGACGTCCTCGACCAGCTCGGCGGAGATGATCTCAGCGGGCTTGCCTTCCGCGGCGACCTGCCCGCCTGGCCGCATCACGATCAGGTACGTGGCGTAGCGGAACGCCTGATTCAGGTCGTGCAGGACGGCGACGATGGTGTGGGCCTTCTGCTCGTGCAGGCAGGCACACAGATCGAGCACTTCCAGCTGATGGGCGATGTCAAGGAACGTGGTGGGTTCGTCCAGCAGCAGAATCGGCGTCTGCTGGGCGAGCACCATCGCCAGCCACACCCGCTGTCGCTGACCGCCGGAGAGTTCGTCGACCAGCCTGGTGGACAGATCGAGTACACCGGTGAGCCGCATCGAATCGATCACGACGGCTTCGTCTTCCTCCGACCACTGCCGCAGCAGGCGCTGGTGCGGGTACCGGCCGCGCCCGACCAGATCGCCGACCGTGATGCCGCCGGGTGCGATCGAGGACTGTGGCAGGAGACCGAGCCTGCGAGCGACCTCCCGCGAGCGATAGGACGAGATGAGCGCACCGTCCAGATAGACCGCTCCCTCCTTGGGCTTGAGCATCCGCGCCAAGGACTTCAGCAACGTGGATTTCCCGCACGCGTTGGGACCGACGATCACAGTGAACGACCCGTCCGGTATCCGCACGTCCAGCTCGGTGGCCACGGTGTGCTGGTCGTATGCGAGCGTGAGATTCTCCGCCTGAAGACGAGTCATCCGTTTCGTCCTTCCCGTCACGCTCTCCCCCGACGCCACTCCGATGCGAGCAGCCAGATCAGGTAGAGGCCGCCGATGGTGCCGGTCGCGGTGCCCACCGGCAGTTGCGCCGACGCGAACACCCGTTGCACCGCGAGATCGCTGGCCGCCAGCAGAAGGGCTCCCATGATGGCGCAGGGCAGCAACCCCGGCCCGGTCGCCCTGGTCAGCCTGCTGACCAGATGGGGCGCGGCGAATGCGATGAACCAGACCGGCCCGGTGGCCGCGGTGGCGATCGCCGCCAGCGCCACGCTCACGCCGATCAGCATCAGCCGGGTATGTTCGACGCCGACGCCCAGGGCCTTAGCCACGTCGTCACCCATCTCCAGCATGGCCAGTCCGCGGCCGTAGTACAGGACGATCGGCAACAGAACCGCGAGCGCGATGCCGACCAAGAGCGCCTGGTCCCAGCCCCGGCCGTTGAGCGTGCCGATCAGCCAGGCTTGAGCGGCGAGCGCGTCCTGCCAGGTGGCGCGGGTGATCAGGTAGGAGTTCGCGGCCAGCAGCATCGCGCTGACTCCAATGCCGACCAGGATGAACCGGAATCCCTGCACACCGCCCGCGAAGGCGAGCAGATAGACAGTGACCGCGGTAGCGATCCCACCGGCGAGCGCGCCCGCCGCGATCTGCGCCACGCTCCCATGCAGCACGATGATGACGATCAGCGCGCCGGTGGCCGATCCGTTCGTAAACCCGATGATGTCCGGACTGCCCAGTGGGTTGCGGGACAGGCTCTGCATGATGGAGCCGCTGACCGCGAGGGCGGCTCCGGCGAAAACCCCGGTGAGCAACCGGGGCAGTCGTAGCGTGTTGACAATGAAGTCGGCGCCGCCCTCGGCGTGACCGGTGAGCGCGGCGATCACTTCGCCGAGCGAGAGTTTGAAGTCACCTGTGGTCAGCGTGACCGCCATGACCGCCACCAGCGTGGCCAGCAGCACGCAGGCCACCGCGACCGATCGCCCGTCTACCCGCAGCGACACCCGCGCCCTCGGTGAGCGCAGCACCATGTCCGTGACCACCTTGGCGCTCACAATGACGCCAGCTTCCTGCGTCGGCACAGCGCGATGAACACCGGCGCACCGACGAACGCCGTGACAATGCCGACCTGGAGTTCGCCAGGTGCTCCGAGCACCCGGCCCAGGATGTCGGCGCCGAGTAACAGGATCGGCGCGAGCACCATCGAGTAGGGCAACACCCAACGCTGGTCCGTGCCCACGATCAGTCGCGCCATATGCGGCACCGCGAGACCGACGAACCAGATCGGGCCCGCCGCCGCGGTCGCCGCACCGCACAAGACGGTCACCGAGATCGCGCCCAGTACCCTCGTGCGGCCGACGTGCGCGCCAAGGGCCCGGCCCATCTGGTCACCCAGCGCGATCACGTTGAGCGGCCGGGCCAGCAGCATCGCGATCCCCACACCGATCGCGATGAAGGGCAGCACGACGAGGACCACGCTGAAATCGCGGCCCGCGAGTGAACCGACGGTCCAGAACCGGAAGTCGTGGAAGGCGCGCGGGTAGAGCAGCAGGATTGCCGTGTTGAACGCATACAGCACAGCGGTCAGCGCGGCACCGGCCAGCACCAGGCGGTCCGGGGTGGCCATTCCTCGCCCGGCCAGCCCGAGCAGGTAGACCACGACCGAGGCGATGGCGGCACCGGCGAAGGCGAACCATACGTAGCCGAGAACCGACGCGATCCCGAGAAACGCGATACCGATGACCACCCCGGACGATGCGCCGAGACTGACACCCAGCAAACCGGGATCGGCGAGCGGGTTACGGGTCAAGGCCTGCATGAGAGCGCCCGAGAGGCCGAGTGCGATGCCGATCATCATGCCGAGCACGGTCCGGGGAATCCGGTAGGCGTGGATGATGACGGCGTTATTCGAGCCGTCGTTGTGCCAGAGCACATTCCAGGTCGAGGCGAACGGGATTCCCTTGCTGCCCACCCACACGCTGAGCAGCGCCACAACAGCGAGCCCCCCGACCGCGGTCAGCAGGCCGAGGACCAGCAGCGGCCTCGGCCGCGCCCAGGAAGCACGCCGTGCGTCGACTTCGTCGCCTGCTGGCGGCGCGTGCACGACGCTGCGGTCACCGACCTCCTGCGCGAGCGACACCGAGACCTCCCGAACGGGGCATTCGGACCCGCGATGGTTACCTAAGGTAAGGCTAACCGAACGCGCGCGGCGGGATCAATACGGCAGACGGGCTGCGTCGGCCGCGGTGCCTCATCTCACATCCAAGCCCGAAGCAGTTTAGTTAAGGTAGCCTTACCTATCAACCTGACTGGCCCTGCCGGAGGTAGTGCGTGCGCGTGACAGATCTGACGGGTCATCGGGTCATCCGGCGAGCGATCAAGGGCCAGCGACGTTTCGTCGCGGGCGCATCGGCACTGGGTGCGGCACACCAGGGATGCGAAGCGCTCGTGCCGGTCGTCATCGGCATCGTCATCGACCAAGCGGTGGCCACTGGTTCGCTTGGCCAGCTGACTCGCTGGCTGCTGGTGCTCGGCGGGCTGTTCGTTGTCCTGTCGTACTCCTATCGCTTCGCCTCGCGTATGGCGGAGCGCGCCTCCGAGCAGGCCGCGCAGCAGCTCAGAATTGAACTGAGTCAACGGGTACTCGACCCGCGCGGTGGCGCTGAGGCAGACCGGATGCCGGGCGCGATGGTCAACATCGCGACCGGTGACGCAAAGCGCGTGGGAGCGGTCAATGGCGTGCTGCCTTTTGCGGTCGCGGCGATCGCAGGCCTCGTGGTGACCGCGGTCGCACTGCTGCGGATCTCGCTTCCGCTCGGTCTGCTGGTTCTGCTCGGCACCCCGCCCCTGCTGTGGCTGGCTCATCTGGTGGGCCGTCCGTTGGAACGGCGCAGCGGTACCGAGCAGGAACGTGGCGCCCACGCCTCCGGAATCGCCGCCGACCTGGTGTCCGGCCTGCGAGTGCTCAAGGGCATCGGCGCCGAATCCGCCGCGGTCGCCCGCTACCGCGGGACCAGCCAGGATTCGCTGGCCGCCGCGCTGCGCGCCGCGCGCGCGCAGGCCTGGCACGACGGCGGCATCCTCGCGATGACCGCGATCTTCATCGCCATCGTGGCGCTCGTCGGTGCGCACCTCGCGATCCGCGGCCAGATCAGTGTCGGCGATCTGGTGGCCGCGGTAGGGCTTGCGCAGTACCTGCTCACGCCGTTTCAGATATTCAGCTGGGCCAACGGTGAGTTCGCCCAGGGGCGTGCCTCCGCAGCTCGGATGGCCTCGGTGCTGGCGGCACCTCCTGCCGTTGTGGGAGGTTCCGGCACTCTGCCGGACAACGTCGCCGGAGCCGTCCGACTGCGCGGTGTCTCACACGGTGCGCTGCACAGCGTGGACATCGACATCCCCGCGGGCGATCTGGTCGGCGTCGTGACCCACGATCCCGCGGCCGCTGCCGACCTGCTCAGCTGCCTCGGCAGGAACGCCGACCCCGATCACGGCTCCGTTGAGTTGGACGGCCTTACCCTTACCGATCTCGAACCCAGTGTCATCCGCCGCTCGATCCTGGTGGCCGAGCACGACGCCGACCTGTTCGAACGCAGCCTGCTCGAGAACGTGCTGGCCGGGACGAGCACGGCGGAAGCAAAACCCTCAGCCGGGATTGAGCAGGCACTTGCCGCTGCTGGCGCGCACGAGGTCGCCGCGTCGCTGCCCCACGGCGTGCACACGCTGCTGGCCGAACGCGGCCGGTCGCTGTCCGGCGGGCAACGCCAGCGAGTCGCCCTCGCCAGGGCACTCGCCGCCGACCCGCCGGTGCTCGTCGTGCATGACCCGACCACGGCGGTCGACACCGTCACCGAGGCCAAGATCGCCTGCCGGCTCGCAGAGCTTCGCAGCGGCCGCACCACGATCCTGGTGACCACCAGCCCCGCGCTGCTCGCGGTAGCCGACAGAGTGCTGCTGCTCCGTGACGGCACCGTGACCGAGCAAGGGTCTCACTCCGAGCTTGTCCACACCTGCGCCGACTACCGAGCTGCGGTGTTCTCGTGACCGCAGGTAATGCCCGGGGAACGCAGGCGAGCGCGACCGAGACACCACCCCGCGAACTACTGCCCACCGCGACCGGCGCCCGGACCCGCGTGGTTCTCGGTGCGCTGTTGCGGCGACAGTGGCTACTGGCGGCAGGAGGGTTGGGCGTGCTCGTGATCGCCACGGCCATCGGCTTGCTCACCGCGCCGTTGCTCGGCCACATCGTCGACATCGTTGTTCAGCAACGCGAAGCCGACGCCTTGACCGTGCCAGTGATACTGCTGGGGCTGGTCGCGGCCGGGCGCGGTGTCACGACCGCTTTCGGCGTCACCCTGGTCGCTCGCCTCGGCGAGAGCATGCTGGCAACGCTGCGTGAGAGGTTCATCGAGCGGGCCCTACGACTGCCCCTTGAGCAGCTCGAACGGGCCGGGTCAGGCGATCTGTCCTCGAGGGTGACCAGTGACGTCACGATGATCGCGAAATCGGTCCGCGACGCACTGCCCGAACTCGGTCGTTCGGTGTTGACGATCGGACTCACCCTGATCGGGCTGGCCGTCCTCGACTGGCGATTCCTGCTCGCGGTACTGCTCGCCGCACCCATCCAGCTATACACCGTGCGGTGGTACGTCCGCCGCGCCATCCCGTTGTACGCCGCCCACCGGGTGGCCGTCGGCGCCCAGCAACACCAGTTGCTCGACACCATCGGTGGAGCCAAGACGGTACGGGCGTTCCGCCTCGGCGATGAGCATGTCGGGCTGGTGGCGCGGGCCTCTCAGGCGGCAGTTGACCTCGCACTGCGTGGCATCCGGTTGACGACCAGATTCCTGGCGCGGCTCAACCTCGCCGAGTTCGTCGGTCTCTCGGCCGTCCTGACCGCGGGATTCGTGCTGGTGGACAACGGGACCGTCACCATAGGCACGGCCACCGCGGCCGCACTGTACTTCCACAGTCTGTTCAACCCGATCAACGCGGCGCTGTTCCTGGTTGACGACGCACAATCGGCAGGCGCCAGCCTCGCGCGACTGATCGGTGTCTGCGACCTCGCAGGCGAACGGGAGTTCGCCGCGCCCGTGGCGCCGATGGACGGCTCGGTCAAAGCGGCAGCAGTCAGCCACGCCTACCTACCGGGCCACGAAGTGGTGCGCAACGTCGACCTGCACATCGACACGGCGGAGCGAGTGGCGCTGGTCGGGGCCAGTGGCGCTGGAAAAACCACGGTTGCGAAACTGATCGCCGGAGTTCATTCGCCATCCCGGGGCTCCATCCGCATCGGTGGCGTCAGCCTCGATGAGCTCGGTTCCGCGGCCGCCCGCAAGTACGTCGCCCTGATCAGCCAAGAAGTGCACGTCTTCGCCGGGCCACTTGCCGACGATCTGCGCCTTGCCCGACCCGACGCCTGCGAGGAGCGCCTGCGCGCCGCCCTGGACCACGTGGGCGCGTGGCCGTGGGTCGAGCGGCTGCCGGACGGCCTGTCCACCGTGGTCGGCAACGGAGGTCATCGGCTGACCGTCGCTCAGGCTCAACAGGTGGCGCTTGCCCGCCTGGTACTCGCCGACCCGCCGATCGCGATCCTGGACGAAGCCACCGCGGACGCGGGTAGCGCCGGTGCCCGCGAGCTGGAAGCCGCCGCCGCGCGGGCGCTGGAAGGACGCACCGGCCTGGTCGTGGCCCATCGGCTGACCCAAGCGGCGGCAGCGGATCGGATCATCGTGCTCGACGCAGGCCAGGTCGTGCAGACCGGAACCCACGACGAGCTGATCGCCGCTGGAGGTCGCTACGCCGAGCTGTGGGAGGCGTGGTCGGACAGCAGGCGGTGAGCGGCCCCGCGCCATCCCACCGGTCGATGCTGTCAGGACATGGATCGCGCCAGGCTCGCTGGCCGCAGGTCGGTCCAGTTGGCTTCGACGTAGGCAAGGCATGCGTCCCGGGAGTCTTCGCCGAACACGACAGTCCAGCCAGCCGGAACATCCACAAAGGACGGCCAGAGTGAATGCTGCCCCTCGTCGTTGACCAGTACGAAGAAGTGGCCCTTGGGGTCCTCGAATGGGTTTGTGCTCATGCTTTCCTCCTATAGATGGACATTACCGCGGAGATAGGTCGCCGCGGATCGGCGACCACCCGCTCGATGAGGGCCCGCAGGTCGGCCGCCAGACGCTGCGCGGTGGATCGATCGAACAGGTCGGTGGCGTAGACGATGTAACCCTGCACCGGGCCCTCGCCTCGCGGTTCGTAGAAGCTCAGGGTCAACTCGGCATTGGTTGATCCGGTGGGCACCGCACCGAGCGAACCGATCCCGCCCTCCAACTCCTCGATGCGTGCCTGCTCGTGATGGATCACCATCACCTGCGGCCCCGTTGGCGCGAGGCCGGCCGCGCCGGCTACGTCGGCGAAGGGCGCCTCCTGCCGATCGAGTGCGCTGAGGTTGGTCTCGCGCACCCGGGCGAGCAGCTCTGCGAAACTCGGGTCGCCCGCGGTGTCGGTGCGGAGCACGATGGTGTTGAAGAAGCAGCCGACGAGGTCGGCGAGTTTCTCCTCGGTCCGCCCGGCTACCATGGTGCCGATCGGCAGATCGGTGCCCGCGCCGTACCCGGTCAGCAGCGCGGCGAGGGCGGCCTGCAGCACCATGAACATGCTGGTGTTGGTCTGCCGTGCGAGCTGATCGATCCGGGTATGCAGTTGCTCATCGAGCACGAACTCGAGGTAGGCACCACCGCGGCTCGGCACGGCTCGGCGCGGACGGTCGACCGGCAGTTCCAGCGTTCCCGGCAAGCCACTCAGGGCCTCCCGCCAGTACCTGAGCTGCAGCGCACCACGACTGTCCATATCGGATAGATCGCCGAGCACTTCCAGCGCCCATCGGGCGTAGTCGGAGTAGCTCAGCGGAAGTGGCTCCCAGCGCGGCCGCATGCCGGACAGCCGGGAGGTATACGCTGCGGTGAGGTCACGCAAGAGCGGCACGACCGACCACTCGTCCACGGCGAGATAGTGCATTCGCAACAACAACGCTTGAGTACCGTCCGCCCCGACCAGCAGCCGGGCACGCAGCGGCGGCTCCCCGGTCAGGTCCGGCGCGCGGCCCGCAAGGTCAGCCAGTCGGCCGTCGAGATCCGCACAGCGTTCCAGCTCCAGTTTCGGCGCAGGTGCACGATGTCGCAGAACGACTCCATCGCGCTCGACGAAGAGCATGCGCAAGGGCTCGTGTCGCGCAACCACGTCGTCGAGTGCGGCCGCGAGCGCATCGGCGTTCAGCTCGCCCCTCGATCGCAGCACCAGCGCGTGGTCGAAGCTCGCGTGCTGACGGTGCAGGGCCCACTGCCAGCGCTGAGCGGGTGCGATCGGCACCATGCTTTCGCCCGTGGTGACATCGATCCTGCGCAGCTCGGGCCTCGTGGACGCCGCGCCGTCCAGTGTGGACTCGATCCCGGCAACTGTCGGTGCGTCGAAGATCTCTCTGATGGTGAGCTCCACCCCGAACCGCGAGCGGATCCTGCCCACCAGTCGCATAGCGGACATCGAGTGGCCGCCGAGCTCGAAGAAGTTGTCGTGGATTCCGACATCGCTGAGCTCGAGGATCTCGCCGAACAGATCGGCCAGTACCTGCTGCTCGCGGGTCACCGGCGGGGCGTCCCCAGTCAGCATCGACCAATCTGGTGCAGGCAACGCGCGCCGGTCCAGCTTGCCGTTGGGAGTCAGTGGCAGCGGGCCGTCCAGCGGCACCAGGATCGCGGGAACCATGTACTCCGGCAACAGCGTGGCGACATGGCTTCGAAGCAGATGCACGTCTACGTCCGGCGAACCGGCGAGGTAGCCGACCAACCGCACGACGTCGCCTTGACGATCGGCCACCACGGCCGACTGGCTGACGGCCGGGTGACTGGCGATCGCGGCCTCGACCTCACCAAGTTCGATCCGGAACCCGCGGATCTTGATCTGATCGTCGACGCGGCCGAGGAAGTTTAGGTTGCCATCCCTGCGCCACCGGGCACGGTCCCCCGTCCGGTACATCCGGGCGCCAGGCGGGCCGAACGGGTCAGCGACGAACCGCTCCGAGGTCAAACCCGGCCTGCCCAGGTAGCCGCGAGCAAGTCCCCGGCCGGACACATACAACTCGCCCACCACTCCGGGCGGGAGCGGTCGCAATCTGGCATCCAGGACATAGCAGCGAGTGTTGGGGTCCGGCCTGCCGATCGGCACCGGACCACGCCGCGCAGGCTCGGCAGCCCACAGCGTCGAGTTCACCGTGGCTTCGGTCAGCCCATAGGCGGCGACCACGTTGACCGTGGCTCCCCACCGCTCGAACAGGTCCGGCGGCACGGTCTCGGTACCGACCACGAGCGTCGAGCCGGCAGGTAGTTCACACTCGGCGGGCAGGGCTGAGACCAGCGAAGGCGGCAGAAGCATGTGGGTGACCTCCTGCTCGGCCAGGAAGTCGGTCAGCGCGGTGCCTGCCACCCGCGCCTCGCCGGGGATCAGCACCAAGCTCCCGCCATGGCAGAGCGCCATCGCCAGCTCGAACACCGCGACATCGAACCCGATGGACGCGAACTGCAGCACTCGCGAGTCGGCCCGCAGCCGCATTCGGTCGACGGCGGTGGCCACCAGGCTGGAAATGCCGTCGTGTGCAACGACAACACCCTTGGGCCGTCCAGTCGAGCCGGAGGTGTAGATCACGTATGCTGCCTGATCCAGGCTCATCGGGCCCCGGTCCACATCGGACGTTGCAAGCGCCGCCAGCTCGGTGGACACTTCCGGGCCATCCAGCAGCACGGTGGAGACACCCCCAACAGCGGGGATCTTGCCCTCTACCATCTCGGTTCCCACCACGATCCGCGCCGCGGAGTCGGAGATCAGGTAGGCCAACCGGTCGGCGGGGTGCGCGAGATCCAGTGGTAGGTATGCCGCACCGAGCTTGAGCACGCCCATGATCGTGGCCACCATGTCCACCGAACGCGGAACGGCAACGCCTACCACGCTCTCCTGCCCGACACCGCGCGAAACAAGTAGCCGGGCGATCTGGTTGGCGCGTGCGTCGAGTTCCGCGTAGGTCACCGTGGTAGTGCGTGCGGAGCCGTCGGAGGCGGCGTAGCTGGACTCGACGACCGCGATCGCATCAGGTTGCTCGGCGACTCGCTGGGCGAATAGTGCGGGCATCGTCGCCTCGGCGACGATCCGGTCGGTGGCGTTGAAGTCATCGAGCACCAGCCGTCGCTCGTCCTCGTCGAGCACATCGACCCGCGCGATCGGCTCATTCGGATCGGCGACAACGGCCGCGATCAGCCGGTTGAGCCTGCCTGCTATCCGCGCAACGGTCTCGGCGTCGAACAACTCCACGCCGTACTCCAGACGACAGCTGATCTTGCCGCCGTTCCGATCCCGCGGAAGGGCGCAGGGCGCGCAATCCTGGCTCGTAACAAACTCGGTGAAGCTGAACACCAGGTCGAACTTGGCAGTAGTGGCCCGATGCGGCTCGAATTCGGCGCGCACATCGGGCAACTCCACACGATCACCGGTGCGCCGGCGGGGGTGGGCCCCCAACAGGGGGTCGGTATCAACACCCCGGTAGCTGATCATCACCTGGAACAACGGATTGCGGGCGAATGATCGGGGCGGGTTGACCCGCTCCACCACCGATTCGAAGGGAATGTCCGCATTGGAGAACGCGGCGAGATCCTGCTCCCGGACCCTGGCGATCAACTCGGCGAAGCTCGGGTCACCCGAAAGGTCGGTGCGCAGGACAAGGGTGTTGACGAAGAAGCCGACCAGGTCGTCGAGTGCCGCGTCGGTCCGGCCCGCGATCGGGGAGCCGAGCGGGATGTCCTCCCCTGCTCCCATCCGGTTGAGCAGTGCGGCGACCGCTGCGTGCAGCACCATGAACATACTCGCGCCGGTGTCCCTGGCGAGCTTCCGCAAGCCCTGATAGGCGACAGGCTCGAGTTCGATCTCGATCTCGCCACCGGTGAAGGCCGGCCGCGCGGGCCGCGACCGGTCGGCCGGCAGCTCGATTTCCTCCGGGACGCCGTCGAGAACCTCGTGCCAGTAGGCAAGCTGGCGCGCAGCGAGACTTCTCGGGTCAGCCGGATCACCGAGCAACCGCTGCTGCCACAGCGCGTAGTCCGCGTACTGCACCGCAAGCGGTTCCCACTCGGCGCGCGCCCCGGTACAACGCGCGGCATAGGCCGCGGCGAGATCACGCATGAATGGGCGATCCGACCACTCGTCTGTCGTGATGTGGTGCAACAGCAACACAACGACATGCTGATCGGGCTGAACTTCGATGATCGTCGCCCGTAGTGGCAGTTCGGTCGCCAGATCGAACGGCCGGTCGATGGCCTTCGCGACGATGCCTGCCACCTCGGTCTCGTCGGCGCGCAGACACTCGACCACCGGGTACGCATCGTCGGCGGGCACCACTCGCTGGAACGGCACGCCTTCCCGCTCACCGAAGACGGTCCGCAGCGCTTCATGCCGGTGCAGCACATCGGCCAGCGCGGCTCGCCACGCCTCGACGTCCAGCTCGCCGCGTAACCGCAGCACGAGCGGGAAGTTGTACGCAGCGGAGGTTTCTGCCATGTTCTGGATGACCCACAGGCGTCGCTGCGCATGCGAGAGCGGCAATTCATCCGGACGCCCGGCTGAAACGAGGGCGGGCCGGGCCGGGCCTCCCCCGGCCGCGGCACGCTCGACCAGCTCGGCCACGGTCGGCGCCTCGAACAGATCACGGATGGCGAGCTCGGCACTGAGCGCGGCGCGGGTCCGGCTGATCAGCCTGGTCGCCAGCAACGAGTGTCCGCCGAGGTCGAAGAAATTGTCGTCGATTCCCACGCTGCCCTCGGCCAGGCCGAGGACCTGCGCGAACAGCGCGCACAGCGTTACTTCCTCCCGAGTGCGCGGCGCGCGACTCGGCGTGGGCGATGCGATGCTCGGCGCGGGCAGGGCCTTGACGTCGAGCTTTCCGTTGACGGTCAGCGGCAGCGTGCCGACGGCGACCAGCGCAGTGGGCACCATATAGTCCGGCACCCTGGCCTTGAGAAAGTCCCGCAACTGCGGCACGACCGCCTCGTTGCACACGACGTAACCGACAAGGCGCCTTGATCCCGCGCTGCCCGATGCGATCACCGCGGCGTGTGCCACCTGCGGGTGTTCGGCGAGCACCGACGAGATCTCACCCAGCTCGACCCGGTAGCCACGGATCTTCACCTGGTCGTCGGTGCGGCCCAGAAAGTCCAGCAGGTGGGGGCGGGTGCCCGCGAGTGGATCTGCGGCATCTTGGCGTTGCACCACGAGGTCACCGGTGCGGTACATCCGCCCTCCCGTCGCCCCACCCACCGCCCCGGCTACCTTTCCCGTCGCCCCACCCACCGCCCCGGCTACCTTTCCCGGTGCGCAGAACGGATCGGCGACGAACCGTTCGGCGGTCAGGCCAGGCCGCCGGTGGTATCCGCGAGCGAGGCCGATACCGGCGATGTACAGCTCACCGGGACAGCCTGGCGGGACCGGCCGCAGCGCTGAATCGAGCACATACGCTCGGGTGTTCCAGATGGGATGGCCCACCGTCGGCGTCCGGCTGTCTTCAGTGGACGCGCCGAGCGTGTTGATGGTGTATTCGGTGGGACCGTACAGGTTGTAGCCATAGGTTCCTTCGGTGTCGCGCAATCGGCTCCACACAGTGTCGGATACCGCCTCGCCGCCGAGCAGGACCAGCGGTGGGCGGTGGCCGTCCAGCAAGCCCTCCTCGATCAGCAACTGGGCGTAGGTTGGCGTCACGTTGACCACGTCGATCTCGTGCGCATCGCAGTAGGCCACCAGGGCCTCGGCGTCCCGGCGCAGCTCCTCGTCACAGACGTGCACCTGGTGTCCCTCGACGAGCCAGAGCAGTTCCTCCCAGGACATGTCGAAGGCGAAGGAGACCGTGTGCGCGATCCGCAGCCTGCGGCCACCCGCTGAGGCGATCGCCGGGCCGAAGATCGCCTCCTGATGGTTGAGCTGCATGTTGGTCAGGCCGCGATACGGGGTGACGACGCCTTTGGGCTTGCCGGTCGAGCCCGAGGTGTAGATCACGTAGGCCGGGTGCTGCAGCCGGTGCGGCGTGCCGTGGGCGAATGCGGGCCGCTCGGCGTCGCTGATCTCCGCGTCGGAGTATCCACCCAGTTCGGCGACGATCTCGGCCTCGTCGAGCAGCACCTCGGCGACACCCGTACCTGCCAGCCTGGGAGCAACCGACGTCGTGGACAGCAGGCACAGCGGAGTGGTGTCGGTGATCATCAGTTTGAGCCGGTCGGCGGGATGATCCAGGTCGAGCGGCAGGTAAGCCGCACCAGTACGCAGCACGGCGAAGAGTGCCACGACCATCTCGATCGATCGCGGCAACGCCAGCGCGATCACCCGCTCCGGCGCAGCTCCACGCTCGAGCAGCAGCCTGGCGAGGCGGTTGATCTCCGCGTCCAGTTCAGCGTAGGTCAGCTCCCGCTCGCCGAACACCAACGCCACAGCGCCGGGAGTACGGGCTACCTGCGCGGCGAGCATGTCCGCGACAGTGTCGTCCGGCACCGGATTGCGGGTCGACTCCCAACCGGCGACCAGCTCCTGACGCTCCTCCTGCGTTAGCCGCTCGAGCGCCCCGACCCGCACGGAGAAGCCGGCCACGAGGCGTTCCAGCAGCGTGGTGAACCTGGCGAGTATCGCGGTTGCCGCGTCCGAATCGAACAGATCCGGCCTGGCAGCCAAGGTCACCCGCAGCCGTGCTTCCGGCGTCACGATCAGCGTCAGCGGAAAATGCGTCCCGTCCACATTAGACACGTCGGTGATGCCGTGGCGTTGCTTGATGGCAGCCAGCCGGTCCTCGCCATCGGCTGTGCGTAGCACGAACAACGTGTCGAACAGCCTGCGGTACCCCGCTTCCCGCTGCAGCACCCCGAGTCCCACGTACTCGTATGGCATGAGTGCCGCGCGCTCGGACTGTATCCGCCGCAACAGGTCGAGCACCGATTCACTCGGAACAAAGGTGATTCTTGTCGGGATCGTGTTGAGGAACATTCCGATGATGTTCCCCGCGTTGTGCACCTCTGCCGGCCGCCCTGCCACCGCGGCGCCGAACACGACGTCATCGCGGCCGACCAGTGACGACAACGCCAGGCCCCAAGCGGCATTGAGCACCGTGTTCAACGTAAGCCCGTGCTGGCGGGCCCGCGCACGCACATGATCACTGAGCTCTTGGGACAACACCGTCTCGAAGTCCGCCGGGATCACTGGCTCGCTGTGGTCAACCGAGGCCACCAGCGTCGGCTCGTCCAGCCCGGCAAGTGCCGAGCGCCAGGCTCCGGTGGCGGCTTCGGCGTCCTGCTTGTTCAGCCAGGCCAAGTAATCGCGGTAGGAACCGGGCAAGGGCAGCCCGGTGTCATCTCCAGCGCGCTGATAGAGGGTGAACAGTTCCTCCAGGAACAACCATGCCGACCAGCCGTCCCACAGCACAAGGTGGTGGGTGACCACGAGCCGGTCCCGGCCATCGGAGAGCCGTATCAGTAACAAGCGGCACAGCGGCGGTGCGGCCAGGTCGAACCGCTGCCTGCGGTCGGCCGCGAGGAGATCCGCGACGCGCTCGTCCTGCTCATCGGCGGACAGGCCGGAGAGATCGATCTCGACAAGCGGAATCTCCGGATCGTCCACAATGAACTGGGCGGGCTGGGGCAGGCCGTCACTGGTGAACCCGGCACGCAGGCTCGGATTGCGCGCCAGCAGCGTTGCACAGGCAGCACGTAGGCGATCCGCATCCACCCGGTGATCGAAGCCGATGCTCTCCTGGGACATGTAGACGTCGAGCGCGCCCTCGTCGTAACTGGAGTGGAAGTACAGTCCCTCCTGCAGCGGCGAAAGCGGCCAGATGTCGCGCACCGCCAGTGGCGTGCTGCTCTCGACGTGCTCGATCTCCTCCTGGGACAAGCCGATCAAGGCAGGCTCGGCGGTGCCCGGAACAACGCGGGCCTCCAGTGCATTCGTGGCAGTGGCGGCGAGCGCGAAAGGCGTGCGGTGTTCGAACACGTCCCGCGGGCTGATCTCCAGGCCGCGCGCGCGGGACTGGGTGGAGACCGCGATTGACGTGATGCTGTCGCCGCCCAGTACGAAGAAGTCGTCGTCCGCGTTGACCCCGGACAGCCCGAGAACCGCGGCGAAGATCTCGCACAGCACCCGCTCACGCTCGTCTGCTGGTGCCCGGCCGGTTGATGTGGTAACCGCCGCTGGTGCCGGCAGGGCGTGCTGATCGAGCTTGCCGCTGGGCGTCAACGGCAAATCGTCGAGCACCACGAACGCGCCAGGCACCATGGGTTCGGGCAGCACTTCGGCCAATCCGGCACGCAACTCCTCCGCGTCCGGCGCCACGCCGTCCGGCACGACATAGCCGATGAGCGCGTTGCCGCGTGCCACCACGGCTGCCCGCCCGATGCCCCGCTGGCCGCACAGCGCCGACTCGATCTCGCCGAGCTCAATGCGATTACCTCGGATCTTGACCTGCCGGTCGGTTCGCCCCAGGTATTCGATGGCCCCGTCCTCGCGCCGACGGACCAGATCCCCTGTGCGGTACATCCTTCCGCCCGGTTCGGGCGCGAAGGGATCGGCCACGAACCGTTCGGCGGTCAGGCCCAGCCGGCCGTGGTAACCGCGCGCCAACTGCGCTCCCGCGAGGTACAGCTCACCGGGAACACCATCGGCGACCGGGCGTAGGTAGGCATCCAGAACATGCAGCCGCGTGTTCCACACCGGCCAGCCGATCGGGACCGCGTGATCGTCGGCGCCGGTACACGGGAACCAGGTGACGTCGACGGCCGCTTCGGTTGGCCCATAGAGGTTGTGCAGCGGCACGGCGCCGTGTGCCGAGCGGGACGTCAGCTCCCGCCAGCGTCGCGCCAGCTCACCGCTCAACGCCTCCCCGCTGGAGAAGACCCGGCGCAGGCTCGCCGCCCAGCCATCCTCGGGCATGGCCTGCAGGAACGCCGCGAGCATGGAGGGCACGAAGTGCAGCGTCGTGATGCCCTCAGCTCGGATGAGACCGGCCAGGTATTCCGGGTCCCGATGGCCGTCCGGCCTCGCGAAGACCACCGTGGCGCCCTCAAGGAGCGCCCAGAAGAACTCCCACACCGACACGTCGAAACTCGACGGGGTCTTCTGCAAGACCCGGTCATCCGGTTGTAGCCGGTAAGCGCCCTGCATCCACGCGAGCCGGTTGATGATCGCCCGGTGGGTGACCACAACGCCCTTGGGTCGCCCCGTCGAACCGGAGGTGTAAATGAGGTACGCGGGGTCATCGGGGCCTGCCTGTTCTCCCCGGACATCGCCACTGTCCTCGGTGTCTTCCAGCACAAGCGGTTCCAGCCCAGCGACCTCCGGTAGTGTCCCGGCGGCGTCGCCAGTCGTCACCACCGTGCGCGCGCCCGAGTCGGCGAGCATGAACGCCACCCGGTCGGCGGGATAGTCCAGGTCGACAGGTTGGTAAGCCGCCCCTGACTTGAGCACACCAAGCAATGCGACCATCAACTCGGCCGAGCGTGGCACCGCGACCGCGACCACCTGCTCGGGGCCCGCACCGCGCGCGCGCAGTCTGCAGGCTAGCGCAGCTGCCTGGCGGTCAAGCTCCGCATAGGACAATCGGGTGCCCTCGAAAACCACCGCCGTCGCCTCGGGCGTACGCGCCACCTGTTCGGCGAACGCCGACGCAAGCGTCCGCTGGGGCACCGATCGCGTGGTCGCATTGAGCTCGGCCAGGCGTGCACGCTCCTGCTCTGAGAGCAGGTTCACCTGGGCGAGGGGTTGATCGGGGTCAGCGGCCACGGCCTCGAGTACCCGCACGAAGCGCTTCGCGAGCGTGCCTAGCGCGGCGTTGTCGAGCCGGCTGGCGTCGTGCTTGAAGCGCAGGCCAAGCCGCTCGCCGGGCGCAACGATCAGCGCGAGCGGGTAATGCACCGCATCGAACACCTCGACACCGGTAATCCTCAGCACGCCGGCAGATTCGGCTCCACCACCCACGCTTGCCCCGGCAGGCAGGTCTTGGCGCGGGTAGTTCTCGAAGACCACCAGCGTGTCGAACAACTCGGCCAACCCGGCATTCCGCTTGATGTCGGCGAGACCGAGGTGCTGGTGGTCCAGCAACCGGGACTGCTCCTCTTGCAGGCGCACGAACACGTCGGCGAGCGCGTCATCCGGCCGCCAGCACACGCGGGCGGGGATCGTGTTGATGAACAGACCGACTGCCGATGAGATGCCCTCGATTTCGGCGGTGCGCCCGGATACCGTACTGCCGAACACCACATCCGCGCGGCCGGTGAGCCCTCCCAGCAGCAGGCCCCAGGCGCCGTGGACGATCGTGCTCATGGTCAGGCCACGCGCCCTTGCGTGCGCCGCCAGGTCGGCGGTGAGCCGCTCGGGCAACGCGATATCGAGCTGTTCCGGTTGAGCCTGCGGCACACTCGCGCTGCCGATTCCAGCGGCCGCGCCGACTCCTGATTCGATCAGAAGGGTCGGTTCGTCCACACCGGACAGTGCCGCCCGCCAAGCATCGTCGGCCGCGGCACGGTCACGGCCGGCCAACCATGCCAGGTAGCGGCGATGATCAGTGGCGGAAGGCGAGACATCCTCACCAGCGTAATCGGCCAGCAGCTCGCGCAGCATGATCGAGACCGACCAGCCGTCGGCGATGATGTGGTGCAAGGTAAGCAGTAGCTTGTACCGCTGGCCACACCGAATAAGGGTGGCGCGGATCAGCGGCGGGCGCGCCAGGTCAAATCCCTCGGCCCGCTCCGTCACGAGCAGCCCGGCCAGGTCAGACTCGGGTGCCTCGATCTCTCGCCACGGCAATGTGCAGTGGCCTGCCAACTGCTGGATGACCTGACCGTCGGGACGCTGACGGAATCCTGCGCGCAGCAACGGATGCCGATCCAGCAAGCCCTGCAGAGTGCGCCGCAACCTTGCCGGTTCGACGTCACCGGCGAGGTCGAAGACCTCCTGGACGACATACAGGTCGGATGCCTGCTCGTCGAACCGCGCATGGAAGAAGAAACCTTCCTGCAGCGGCGACACCGGCAGGGCCGCCTCTTCCAGTTCGACCGTGCGCGCGGAGTCCACAGTTCTCCCCGCCACCTTGGCTAGGGCCGCAACGGTCCGCTGCCGAAAGACCTCCCGAGCAGTGATCGTCAGCCCTGCCTGCCTGGCGCGAGCGACCAACTGGATGGCGACGATGCTGTCGCCGCCGAGTTCGAAGAAGCTGTCATGCACGCCGACGCCGGGTAACTGGAGCACCTCGGCGAACAACCCCGCCAGGACATGCTCCTGCGGCGTGCTCGGCCCAGCATCCCCCGCCAGGGCGGTCCACTCGGGCGCGGGGAGCGCCTTGAGGTCAGTCTTGCCGTTGGGTGTCAGCGGCAACGGTTCGTCCAGCACCACAACCGCGGAGGGAACCATGTGCTCGGGAAGCGCGTCCGCGACGCACGCGCGCGCGGTTGCGCTGATCATCGTCGGCGACACCGGGTCTTCGGCCAAGTCGATCGCACCGACGACGTAGGCGACCAGGCGCCGCACGCCACGGTGATCTTCCCTGGCGACGACCGCGGCCTGGGCGATGTCCGGATGCGCCATCAGCACGTTCTCGATCTCGGCGGGTTCAACCCGGTGGCCGCGGATCTTGATCTGCTGGTCTGCCCGGCCGAGGTAGTCCAGGTTGCCATCCGCACGCCAGCGAGCACGATCCCCGGTGCGGTACATGCGTGCGCCCGGCCCGGAGAACGGGTCTGCGATGAACCGCTCCGCGGTAAGCGCCGGCCTACCGAGATAGCCGCGCGCCAGGCCCCGCCCCCCGACATACAGTTCCCCCTCGACGCCCACACCGACCGGGCGCAGCGCGGAGTCCAACACGTAGCAACGGGTGTTCGGGTCCGGTACGCCGATGGGGATCGCGCCCGTCCAGTTCGGCTCAGCAGGCCACAGCGTGGAGTTCACCGTCACCTCGGTGAGTCCGTAAGCAGCGACCACCCGCAGCCGCTGTGACCATCGGGCGACGAGATCGGGTGGCACAGTCTCGGTGCCCACCATCAGTACCGCACCCTCGGGCAACTGACAGTCCGCTGGGAGCGCGGCGACCAGTGCGGGCGGCAGGCTTATGTGTGTGGCGCCGTGCCCGGTGAGGTAGCTGGTCAGGGCTTCGCCAGCGACCCTGCGCTCGGCCGGCACGATGATGACCCGGCCGCCGACGCACAGCGACATGACCAGATCCCATACGGTCACGTCGAAGCCGACCGAGGCGAACTGCGCCACGCGACTGTTCGCGTCGATGCCGATCCGATCGGTGGCCGTGGCGATGAGGCTGCCGATCCCGTGGTGGGTAACGATCACGCCCTTAGGGCGGCCCGTTGATCCCGACGTGTAGATCACGTACGCGGACTGGTCCAGCTGGATCGGGATTTCGGGGTTCGATCCGTCGAACACCGACAGCGCGGTGAGGATCGCCGGGTCATCGATGAGCAGGCTCGCCACGCCGGGCACCTCGGGCAACTCGTCAGCGAGCTCGTCGACCGTTATGACGGTGCGCGCTCCCGCGTCGGAAAGCATGAATGCGATTCGGTCGGCAGGATGGTCGGTGTCCAGCGGCAAGTACGCGGCGCCCGCTTTCATGACCGCCAGCAGCGCCACCACAAGCTCAGCTGAACGCTGGAGGGCGACAGCGATGATGTCCCCCGGTCGGACGCCCCGCGTGATCAGCAAGTTGGCCAGCCGGTTAGCGGAGTCGTTGAGATCCGCGTAGGACACTTGCTGGTCCTCGCACACCACGGCCACAGCGCCAGGAGAGCGCAACACCTGGCGTTCGAAGGCAGCAGGCCATGACAGGTCGTCAACCTCTCGTGGCGAGACACCGAACTCGTCGAGCAGCACCGATCGCTCCTCGGCGGAGGTGAGATCGATCGCGCCGAGCGGCCGGTCCATCCCGGCCGGCATGGCGTCCAGCAGCCTCAAGAAGCGGTGTTCGTGCCCGACGAGCTCGTCCTCATCACACACCGAGGCATCCGCCTCGAAATCAAGGCGGATACCGTCGCCGGTCCCCGGGTCGTAGACCGTGACCGTCAGGTCGTTGACCGGCCCGAGCCACAGGTGGTTGAGGGTGACGCTCAGATCCCCGAACGTCATAGGGAGATGCGGCAGGATATTGATGGACGGACCGACCAGCTCCGCTATGCCGTCAACACAACCCAGGTCCTTGGCCAGATCCTCACCTCGATAGCGGGCGTGGGCCGTGAGGTCGCGGACCTGCATGGCCACCGTCGAGCACAGTTGAGCGGGGGTTGTTTCCGGGCGCACGCCGACCCGCAGCGGCAGCACGTTGGACACCATGCCGGCAGCGGAGCGCAGGCACTCCTGCGCGCGTGCGGTCACCGGTAGGCCAAGGGTCAGATCCCCGGCACCGGTCGCTCGGTGCAGATATGCGGCCGTCGCCGCGATCATGAGCCTCGACGTGCGGATGCCCGACCGTTGCGCGGCCTGGCGCACCGCGGTGGAACGCTCCGGGGAAAGCACCACCGTGCTCCGCAGCACGCTGGTGGACTGGGCGGCCGCGCGCGGCAGCAGCCGGGCAGGGTCTGGCCGGTCGGCCATCCGGGTCAGCCAATGGCTACGGTCGGCCTCGAACATGTGCGAGGAGCGGTAGGCAAGGTCGGCTGCACGCAGCCGCACGGTGGCCCCGTCCGGGACAACCTCCCGCTCTGCCGCCGCGGTATACAGCTCGCCTGCCCGCCGCGAGAGCAGCGCGACCCCGTAGGCGTCGATCACGAGGTGGTGATACCGCTGATACCACAGCACGCGGTCGTCACCGACGCGCAGCAACGCCTGGCCGGACAGCGGGCCGTGCTCGAGATCGACGGACCGCGCGCGATCGGCCTGCATCCAGGTTGCCGCGGCGGCGTCGGGATCGTCCGCCGCGCGCAGATCCAGCCTGGTCACCTCGATCCTGTGGTCCGTGCGGACCTGCCGGGGTGTGCCGCCATCCAGCCGGAACCGCACGTGCAGGCATTCGGCCTCCTCGACCGCCTGGCTCACCCCATCAGCCAGGCGGTCGAGGTTGACCCGACCTCGCAGTTCCACGTACCAGGCGATGTTGTAGACCGGGTTGTCCGGCTCGATCTGCTGGGCCAGCCAGATACCGGATTGCGCACTCGTCAGGGATTCCCCCGGCGCGCACCCGGCGCCGGACTCAACACCGAACATT
>JBOHER010000410.1:0-2806 GCA_050701115.1 Haloechinothrix sp.
TTCTCGCTGTGAGGGTTGGTGTCGCGGACTTCTCCCGCCGGCGTGGCAGGTGGCTCACGGGACGAGGATCGCCCTGCCCCTGACTTGCCCGTTGTCGAGATCATCGAGTGCCTTCGAGAAATCGATCAGCGGATAGGTGCTGGTGTGCAGGGACACCTTGCCCTGCGCGGCCAGCACCATCAGCTCCTCGAGATCGGTGTAGGAACCAACCAGGTTCCCCACAAAGTTGATCTCGGTCGAGATGATGTCGATGGTGGGCACAGCGAGGGTTCCGCCGTATCCGATGACGTAGTAGTTGCCTGCCCTGCGCAGCATCGCCACGCCGTCTTCGATGGCGCCGCCCTCACCGACGAAGTCGATGACGGCTTCGGCTCCCTGGCCACCCGTCAGGTCCATGACGGCCTCGACCTGCGAACCGTCGGCGTTGACCAGATGCTCCGCACCCAGTTGCTCGACGAGCCCCAGCGCGTCCCAGGAACGATCGACGACGATGAGCTCCGCAGGGGTCGGCGCCTTGAGCGCCTGAACACCGATGTGGCCAAGTCCGCCCGCGCCGATCACCACCGCCCTGTCCCCCGGCCGCAAGGATGCCGCGGCCTTGCGTGCGGCGTGGTATGCGGTCAGGCCCGCGTCGGCGAGCGCGGCAACGCCTGCGGGTTCGAGCGACTCGTCGAGCTTGACCACCGCGCGAGCGTTGGTACGCACCAGTTCCGCGTAACCTCCGTCGCTGTCGATGCCGGGAAACGCCGATTGTCCACAGTGGACGTCGTCACCCCTGCGACAAGGACTGCACAACCCGCAGGTGGCCAGCGGGTGCAGGATGACGGGATCGCCGACCTCCACAGTGGACACAGCGTCGCCGACGGCGTGCACCCAGCCCGCGTTCTCGTGGCCGAGCGTGTAAGGCAGCTGCACCCCGCTCTTCTCGGCCCACTGACCCTCGATGATGTGCAGGTCGGTCCGGCACACTCCTGCGCCGCCGATGCGGACGATGACATCCAGCGGCGAGGTGATCTCGGGTTCTGGCACGTCGACCAGCTCCGGTGTCCGGTCGTATCCCTTGAGCTGAACAGCCTTCATGGTCTTCCCTCCTGCGCTAGCCGTTCGTTACGTGTCTTGAGCAATCCCCGGCACAGGCCGGCATTGCCGTCGATGGAGACCCGGACGGCCTTGGCGAACCGCAGCCGCGCCGCGAGCTGCTCCCGCGGGACCTGCGCCTCGTCGTCATCGACGAACAGCGGCGCATCGAGGTCGGTGCGCAACCCCAACTCGGCGCGCCTGCGAAGCAAGCTGTCCCGCTCCGGCGATTCCGGGAGGTCACCGAGATGCCCGTCGGCAAGCGCGTCCACCTGCCAGCCCGCGCTGATCAACCGTTGACACGCCCGTTCCAGACACGCCAAGTGCGCCTTGCGCCGGAAGCTCAGGCGCAGCTCGGCGAGCTCTCCGGTGGCCTGCCCGGGGAAGGCTCCGGTGAACCCCTCTTCGGCTGCGACGCCCGCGTTGATCTCCTCGGCAGCGAAATGGTCTTCCAGTTCCACCCGCACCGACGCGATCCCCGGCACCTGGGCGATCGCGTCGTGGGCATCGGCCACCATCAGGTAGGCGAAGTTGGGGGCACAGAAGTAGGTCGGCAACCGGAGCCGGACGTACGCCTGGAATCCGTCCGCGGTATCCGGCACGGTCGTCAGGCCCGCGACGAACCCCAGTTCGGTGATGGGCTCGTCGAGTTCGGGATCGACGACGGTGCCCAGTGCCGCCCAAACCCTGCTGATCACGGGGTTCTCGATCGTGGTCTTCATGCCGGCACCGTGGCCTGTGCCTGCCCGTTGCCCGCGTGCTCGGCCTGCTCGAGGGTGACCTGCGCGGCCACCTCCGCGGGGACCTCGATGTCGTAGAGCTTCGCGGCGTTGAGTCCGAGGATCTTGCGCTTGATGTCGGGGGTCAGCGTGCCGTACTCGGACTGCATGTCCGCCGGGATCTGGAAGTCGACGAACTGCTCGATCAGCCACTTGGGGTGCCAGATCGCGTAGTCGCTGGCGAAGGTGAGGCGGTTTTCGTCCAGCCAGTACAGCAGTTCACCGATCACCTGGGCGAAGTAGCGCGGACGCGAGTGGATGAACGGCATCGCGACGGCCAAGCCACCGTAGACGTTGGGCTCCTGGGTGGCGATCCAGCAGAAGTCCTCCAGCCGCGGCAGCCCGACGTGCTCGATGATGAAGTTGAGTTCAGGAAACGCGGTGGCGACGTCGTCGACGTCGGCGACATCGAAGGCATCCCGGTTGAGCGGGTAGATGGTCGGGCCCTTGTGGATGTGGATGTTCTTGATGCCCAACTGCTGACACTTCTCCAGGTACCGGTAGCACCACGGATCGGTGAGCTTGTAGCCCTTGGACTCGCCCTTCCACTCGGCGGTGTAGAGCTTCACGCCCTGCAGTCCCCACCGCGCCGCGAGGGCTTCCAGTTTCTCGATGCCGCCTTCGCCGTCCCGTGGATCGAATGAGCCGTTGACGATGAACTTGCCGGGATGGTGCTCGGCGACAGCCCCGTCCTGCTCGGTCGTGTTGAACCCGTTGACGTAGAAGTCGGTCAGGTAGGTCGGCTGGAAGATCGCCTTGTCGACATAGCCGTCTCCGAACAGGTCCTGCACCAGGGTCTCTTCCGAGTACTTCTCGAACTTCTCTTTCGGCCATTCCCAGCCCTCGGGGCTGAGGTTGCGGTGGTAGTCGAAGAAGCAGTCGATGAAGCCCTTGCCGTAGCGGTTGGCCTGGTTGGCCGGACTGCCATCCCAGAAATGCACGTGACTGTC
>JBOHER010000411.1:0-4186 GCA_050701115.1 Haloechinothrix sp.
CCAACGCGGCGATCAAGGCACTGTGGGACACCGTCCTGCCCTTCGCCGGCTATGCGTTCAACAAGTCGCACGCCGCCGGGTACGGCCTCGTCTCGTACTGGACGGCCTATCTCAAGGCGAACTATCCCGCCGAGTACATGGCCGCGCTGCTCACCTCGATGGCCGACAACAAGGACAAGTCCGCTGTCTACCTCTCGGAGTGCCGCAGGCTCGGCATCAAGGTGCTACCGCCCGACGTCAACGAGTCGGCCCAGCGGTTCGCCGCGGTCGGCGATGACATCCGGTTCGGTCTGGGCGCGGTGCGCAACGTCGGCGCCAACGTGGTGGCCTCGGTCATCAAGACCCGCGAGGTGAAGGGGAAGTACTCATCGTTCACCGACTTCATCGACACCTCCGAACTGGTGGCCTGCAACAAGCGGGTCGTCGAGTCGCTGATCAAGGCCGGCGCGTTCGACTCGCTCGGCAACAGCAGGCTGTCGATGATCCAGTGCCATGAGGACGCGGTCGACGCCGTGGTACCGCTCAAACGGCAGGAGGCGATAGGTCAGTTCGATCTGTTCGGTGCCGGTGGCGGCGACGACGCGGCGGACTCGGCGGGGCACTCGCCGCTTGCGCATCTGAAGTTCTCCGAGGAGGAGTATCCGCGCAAGCAGATGCTCGGCTACGAGCGGGAGATGCTGGGACTCTATGTCTCGGCGCACCCGCTCGACGGCGCCGAGCGCATCTTGCGCACGCACGCGCCCAAGCCGATCGCGTCGATCCTCGACGATCCGCCGAAGGAAGGCGAGCTCATGGTCGCCGGACTGATCACCTCGATGGAGCGCCGGGTCAACAAGAATGGCGAACCGTGGGCGATCTGTACGGTGGAGGATCTCGATGCCGCGCTGGAGGTGCTGTTCTTCCCGAAGTCCTACGCGCTGTTCTCGGCCGACCTGCTCGAGGACAACGCGGTGCTGGTCAAGGGCAGGGTGAACTGGCGCGAAGACCGGATGTCGGTCTTCGGCGGCGGGGTGGCACAGCTGGATCTCGCCGGGATCGAGCTCGGGCAGGAGGAGCCGCCGTTCGTGCTGCTGGCTTCAGCGGACAAGCTCAACGCGGGTGTGGTCGCCGAGCTCAAGCGCACGCTCGAGGTGCACAAGGGGGAGACCCCGGTGCATCTCAAGCTGCTCAACGGCAGCAGGGAGACCGTCTTCGTGCTGGACGGGTTCTCCGTGCGGGCCAGCTCGATGCTGCTCGGCGAGCTCAAGGCGATCCCCGGCATCAGCGGGACGTCCTAGGCGCCGTGTCCCACCTCGCCGGGTCGAACGTGGCCCACACGAGCGGGAGCGTGGGCCACGCGGCTACCGTGCACCCATGCCGATGTTTTCCTTCGAGGGCACCAGCCCCACCGTGCACGCTGACGCCTGGATCGCCCCGACCGCGACCCTCATCGGGGACGTGGTCATCGAAGCTGGTGCCTCCATCTGGTACGGCGCCGTCCTGCGCGCAGACTTCGGGAAGATCATCGTCCGCGATGGCGCCAACATCCAGGACAACTCCGTCGTGCACGTCAACGAGGGCGTCTGTGAGATCGGCAAGAACGTCACCGTCGGGCACATGTGCCTGGTGCACGACTGCACCATCGGCGACCAGGCGCTGATCGGGAACGGCTCGACGGTGCTGGACAAGGCCGTCATTGGAGCCAAGGCCATGGTGGCCGCGGGCGCGGTCGTCACACCGAACTCCGAGGTGCCTGCTGAGGTGATCGCGATGGGCGCGCCCGCCAAGAAGCACGTGCCGCTGACCGACTCCGCCCGCGGTTGGGTCGAACAGAACGCGGTCATCTACCAGGAGATCGCCAAGCGCCACCGGGACGGCATCGAGCCCGTCGGCGAGTAGTCAACGGGGCGAGTAGTCAACGTGGTCAACGGGCCACTGTGGCTCCATAGTGGCAGGCAAGGAGCCCCGGGCGTCGGCTAGCGCGGATTTCCACGCAACTGGTTCGGGGCAACGTTCGTCCGTTGGAGAGAAGTCCGGCGCGGTGTCGGATGCGCACATTGCGCGGGGTGGTTGAGGTTCGCTGGGTGGTGTAGTCGCTGGTGATGCCTTGTGGTGGTCTCGCTGTTGAATGACAGGAGTGTCATTCCAGTACCTGTGATCCAAGCCTGACCCACAGTTGGATGCGCGTGAAGAATGCCAATGTACGTTGAGGATTCGGCCCGACACGCCGGGTCGGTCGAGATCGCCGTGGGCCTGTGTTGGAACCGGCATACTTGTCATATGACAGGAGGATCAACACAACCTACGGGTCGTGAGTGGTTTACCGAGCCCGACGAGGTGAACCGCCGCCGCTACGAGGCGCTGCGGGCGTTCTTCGTCGACGGCCTGACCCACGCCGAGGCCGCAGGCCGGTTCGGTTACACCCGGTGGGCGATGGTGAACCTGGTCCGCGAGCACCGGGCCGGCAAGCTCGAGCTGTTCGCCCCGGCGCGCAAGCCCGGCCCCGCTCCCGGGTCAGCGCCGGGCAAGGACCGCGCCCGCGGCCGGGTGATCGAGCTGCGCCGGACCGGGCTGTCCAGCTATGAGATCTCCACCCGCCTGGGCGCCGAGGGCACACCGTTGAACCGGACCAGCGTGGCCGAGGTCCTCACCGAGGAAGGGTTCGGCCGGCTGCTGCGTCACCCCGACCCGGCAGCCAGCACCTCGCCTGCCACGCCCGGGCGGGACACCCGCCTGCCCCGCACCGCGACGCTCGACTTCGCCACCTGGCCGGCCAGGGTGGAGACCGGCAAGGCCGGGTTGCTGCTGCTCGTGCCCGACCTCGTCGCCTTGGACCTGCCCGCCCTGGTCAAGCGGGCCGGCTACCCCGGCACCCGCGTCGTTCCGGCCGTGTCGTGGTTGCTCTCGCTGCTGGCGCTGAAGCTGACCCGCACCAGACGGGTCTCCCACGTCGACGACCTGCTCTTGAGCGACCCGGCCGCGTCACTGTTCGCCGGGCTGGGGGTGTTGCCGAAGAAGTCCGCGTTGACCAACTACTCCCACCGCACCAGCCACGACAACCAGCGCCGCTTCCTGGCCGCGCTGGACACCAAGATGATCGACGGCGGGCTCGCCGCCGGACAGGACGCGATCTTCGACCTGGACTTCCACGCCGTGATGCACTGGGGCCACGACCCGGTGCTGGAGAAACACTACGTACCCACCCGCTCACAGCGCGCCCGCAGCGTGTTGACGTTCTTCGCCCAAGACACCGGCACCCACAACCTGGTCTACGCCAACGCCGACATCGCCAAATCCACCCAGAACCGTGAGGCCATCGCGTTCTGCGACCACTGGAAGGCCGTCTCCGGAGCCGATCCGCGGATGCTGGTCATGGACCAGAAAGTCACCACCCAGCCCGTGCTCGGCGAACTCGACGAACGCGGCGTCACCTTCCTCACCCTGCGGATGCGCTCACCGGCGCTGGTCAAACAGATCAACACCCTGTCGGCCAAGGACTTCACGACCATCACCTTGGACCGGCCCGGCAGATTCAACCGGCCCAAAGTTCACGAGTCCACCGGCGTGCGACTGACCAGCTACCCCGGCACCGTGCGCCAGCTCATCGTCACCGGCCTCGGCCGAGACACCCCCACCGTGATCATCACCAACGACACCGACACCAACATCAAGACCCTGATCACCCGCTACGCCCGGCGGATGACCATCGAGCAACGCCTCGCCGAAATCATCCAAGCCTTCCACGCCGACGCCCTGTCCTCGACGGTCAACCTCAACGTCGACCTCGACATCATGCTCTGCGTACTCGCCCAAGCACTCACCGCCGCGCTACGCGCACGCCTACCCGGCTACGCCGGCGTCACCCCCGACGTCCTACAACGCCGCTTCCTCGAAACCCCCGGCACCATCATCACCACCGATGACGCGGTCACCGTCCGCCTCGACCGGCGTGCCTACACCCCCGTGCTCCGCAAAGCCGACCTCCCCAACGACACCACCGTCTCCTGGTGGGGAAACCGCACCATCCGCTACGAGTTCGCATGATGGCCTTGCCCCGAACCAGTTGCGTGGAAATCCGCGCTAACTGCTCGGGAACGACCCCGTCGAGATTGGCGGCGGACACCGGCACCCCTCTATCAGTGGCATGGGAACCTTCTGAGCATAACCCATTGACTTCTGCGTGTGATACGCATAACCTAGATTGCGT
>JBOHER010000412.1:0-2974 GCA_050701115.1 Haloechinothrix sp.
GTGCTAGAGGGCGTCCGTGCCGCGTTCGCCGGTACGAACCCTGATGATCGTCTCCACGGGGGTGACCCACACCTTGCCGTCACCGATCTTGCCGGTGTGGGCGGCGCCCACGATGGCCTCGATGACCTTCTCCACGCTGGAGTCGTCGGTGACGACCTCGACGCGCAGCTTGGCGACGAAGTCGACCGCGTACTCGGCTCCGCGGTAGACCTCGGTGTGGCCCTTCTGCCTGCCGTAGCCCTGGACCTCGGACACCGTCATGCCCAGCACGCTGAGCTGTTCGAGGGCGTTGCGGACATCATCCAGAGTGAACGGCTTGACGATGGCTGTGATGAGCTTCATGCCTTGCTCCCCTCAAGCTTCTTGCTGCTGGTGGCAACGGAACCGGTGCGGCCGCCCCGGGAAACGCCGAGCTCGTAGCCGACCTCGGCGTGCTCAGCTTCATCGATACCAGAGACCTCGGCGTCTTCACTGACCCGGAAGCCGAGTGTCTTGTTGATCGCGAAGGCGATGATGAAGGCGAGTACGAACGAGTACGCGAGCACCGCGACCGCGGCGATCGCCTGTGCGACCAACACGTCGATGCCGCCGCCGTAGAGCAGGCCGTCGGCGCCGCCCTCGTTCACGGCGACCGAGCCGACGAGACCGATCATCAGCGTGCCGAACAGGCCACCCACCAGGTGGATGCCCACCACGTCGAGCGAGTCGTCGAAGCCCAGCTTGTACTTCAGGCCAACTGCCAGTGCGCAGATGATGCCTGCGAGGAAACCGATGGCCAGCGCGCCCCAGGTGTCCACGAAGGCGCACGCAGGGGTGATGGCGACCAGTCCGGCGACGACACCGGAAGCCGCACCGAGGCTGGTGGCGTGACCGTCACGCAGCCGCTCCAGCAGCAGCCAGCCGAGCATCGCGGCTGAGGCGGCGGTCAAGGTGTTGATGAACGCGACACCGGCGAGGTTGTTGGCACCCAGCGCGGAACCGGCGTTGAAGCCGAACCAGCCGAACCACAGCAGACCCGCACCGAGCATCACGAACGGCAGGTTGTGCGGCTTCATCGGCTCCCTCGGCCAGCCGCGGCGCTTCCCGAGCACCAGGGCGAGCGCGAGTGCGGCGGCACCGGAGTTGATGTGCACCGCGGTACCACCGGCGAAGTCGAGGGCGCCGAGCGTGTTGGCGATCCATCCACCGACATAACCTTCGTCGGTGTCGAACGCGAACACCCAGTGCGCGACCGGGAAGTAGACCAGCGTCGCCCACAGGCCCGCGAACAGCAGCCAGGCACCGAACCGCGCGCGGTCGGCGATCGCACCCGAGATCAGCGCGACGGTGATGATGGCGAACATGGCCTGGAAGGCCACGAAGCCCGTGCCGGTGAGCGTGTCCCCGCCCATCAGGCCCTTGAGCCCGATGTATTCGAAGGGGTTGCCGAGCAGACCCGCGCCTACGTCGCCACCGAATGCCATCGAGTAGCCGTAGATCACCCACAGCACCCCGATGAGGCCCATCGAGCCGAAGCTCATCATGAGCATGTTCAGCACGCTCTTCGAACGGACCATGCCGCCGTAGAAGAACGCAAGGCCCGGAATCATCAACAGCACCAATGCGGCACTGGTCAGAACCCAGGCGGTATTACCGTCAAGTGCAGGATCCATGCCTGTCTCCTTGGGACCTACTCGCCTACATGACAATTGGCGCACAGCATGAGAGTGCCGTGTTGCGTGAGATCGCCTGCCACGTTTCTCTACTGTGAACCCAGGGACGGCTTCTGTTAACGACAGGTTTCGCGCACCCGCTGTACACCACCCGGACGAATGATGTGGAGGACAGTGACCAGGCGACCTACACCGAGCGTGTCCGTTAACGCACGCTCAGCGATCGAACGTGCGGATGTCGCTCTTGCACCCGCTGTGGTCGCCGCGCTGCGATGTTCACTGTGTGGCGACGGCTTCGCGGTGACCGGCCGGTCGTTGCGGTGCGCAGCGGGTCACAGCTTCGACATCGCCAAGCAGGGATACGTGAATCTCCTGCACGCGAAGGTGCTCTCGGGCACAGCCGATACCGCCGAAATGGTCGCGGCGCGAGCAGCGTTCCTCGGCGCGGGCCACTACGGGCCGCTGGCCGAGGCCGTGGCCCGTAACGCCGCCACGGCAGCCGGGGATCAGGGGCTCGTCGTCGATGCGGGCGCGGGCACCGGGTACTTCCTGGCCGCCGTGCTGAGCGCGTTGCCGATGGCAACCGGCTTCGCCATGGACCTCTCGGTCTATGCCCTGCGACGAGCGGCGAAGGCTCACCCGCGCGTTGCGGCCGCGGTGTGGAACATCTGGCAGCCGCTGCCGTTGGCATCGGAGAGCGCCTCGCTGGTGCTCAACGTCTTCGCCCCACGCAACGGAGCGGAGTTCCGCCGGATCCTGCGCTCCGACGGCGCGCTGATCGTCGTGACGCCGACGCGAGAGCACCTCGCCGAACTCGCTCGCGTCACCGACCTGCTCGACGTCGACCCGCACAAGGAACGGCGCGTCGCCCAAACGCTCGCCGCGCATTTTTCTCTTGCTACCCAGGAAGTCTGCACCTTCCGGCTGTCCCTGTCCGCGGCCGAGGTCCGCACCCTGATCGGCATGGGCCCGAACGCCCATCACCTCTCCCCCGACGACCTCTCCGGTATCGCCGAGCCGGTTGAGGTGACCGCATCCTGCACCGTCGCGGTGTACCGGCCGAAGGCCACGATGCGATGACCGACGCCGATGTCGCCGCCGTCTACCGGGTACTCGACACGCGCATGCCGCACCATGCGGGCAGCATGGGCGCCGCCAACCCGGTCCCCGCCACCGCGCTGACCGACGTCGGCTGGATGCGCGAGCGGTTGGACCTTGCCCGCACGCTCTACGGGCCTGCGCCTGCGCATGTCCTTGGCACCGTGTGGTGGTACTCGGCGTCGTCGGTCTTGGTCGCGCCGACGGTGGAATCCCTTGTGCTG
>JBOHER010000413.1:0-4278 GCA_050701115.1 Haloechinothrix sp.
GCGGCAATCTGTCGCATCAGATCGAGCATCACCTGTTCCCGGACATCCCGGCGCGCCGCTATCCGGAGATCGCGCCCGAGGTGCGCGCCATATGCGAGAAGTACGGTCTGCCCTACAACACCGGCCCGCTGCACAAGCAGCTGTTCTCGGTGGCGGTGAAGATCTGCAAGCTCGCGCTGCCGTGGGGTGGTCGTCACAAGAACCACGACGGCGACCCGAAAGCCGTTACCGTAGAACCGCATCAGACACCATCAGCGGCATGAGGCAGGGATTCCCATGGTGGGCCGGTTCGAGAGCACGAAGGACACGGTGCAGGAACTGACCGAGTCGGCGGCGACGCGCGTCGGCAACATCGCGAACATCATCACCGGCGCTGTCGCAGGCATCGCCCGCGAGATCGGTGGCGGCCTGACCGACGCCATCGAGATGCGCGAAGCGGCCAAGCGCGCCGAGGAAGACGACGAACGTCCTTCGGTGATCGACGTCGAGCACAAGGAACGCTGAGCGCTCAGCTCGCAGGAAGGCCCCAGCACCGTGCGGTGTTGGGGCCTTCCTGCGTCACGGGCTCGAATGCGGGAAAGTCGACGGCGACTTTCCAGGGAGGGATCAGCCAGTACGGTGGATGGTGTGTACAGCAAGGAGATCGAGGTAGGCACCGGCAACACCGCCGTTGTGCACGACCTGACCAAGGATGCCGAGACGTTCCTCGCCGAGTGCGACGCCGACGATGGCCTGCTACACGTGTGGGTTCCGCATGCCACCGCGGGCCTGGTCGTGATCGAGACCGGCGCGGGCAGTGACGACGACCTGCTCACCGCGATCGACGACCTGATCCCCCGCGACAGCCGCTGGCGACACCAACACGGCACGGGCGGCCACGGCAGGGACCACGTGCTACCCGCGTTCCTGCCGCCCTACGCGACAGTGCCGGTGCTCGCCGGATCGCTCGCGCTGGGCACCTGGCAGTCGATCTGTCTTGTCGACACCAACGTCGACAACCCGGTACGCAAGGTGCGCTTCAGCTACCTCGCCGGCTAGCGGTGACCGGACGCCAACTCGGCGACACAGGACGCCAACTCGGCGACACAGGGGGCCAACTCGGCGACGCAGGGGCCAACTGGTGGCCTGAGCGCCGAACGTCACCAGGACCAGGATTCCGGCCACGAGCGTGCCTGCCAGCGCCGGCGGCTAGAGTCTGCCCTCATGACCTCTCCAGGGGGCGGCCACGAGGCCGATTCATATAGCCACCAGATCGACCCGTTCAACGGACAGCCCATCCCGCCGGGTTACGGCACCGGCGGCTACTACCAAGCCCCTCCCTACGAGGAAGCGGGCTACCAGGTCCCTACCTATCCCGGACATCAGGGCGCGAGCGGCTACCCGGGCGGCCCGGGGCAACCTCCTGGCAAACGCTCCCCGGCCATCCCGATCGCCATCGGCGCCTTCGCCCTACTCGTCCTGGCCGGGGTTGCCGTCATCCTCCTGTTCAGCACCGGCCGGCAGGACGATTCGCATGCACAGGCCGGCGCCCCGCTGCCGACCTCGGAGCAGGCCCCCGCTCCCCCGACGACCTCAGCCGAGCCTGCTCCGTCGGAGCCTGCCGAGCCGGAGTCGGTGCAGGACATCACGGTCCCCGCGATCACATCGGGGTGGCAGGGAGTGTTGTCCTACAAGGAAAACGTCGCCTACGACGTGCCGAAGGACTGGACGGTGGAAAACCCGGGCACCCTGGTGGGCTTCGAGGACGAATCCGGCCCGCGCGCCATCATGCACGGCGTCTCGACCTACCAGGACGGGGCGTGCGAGAGCGTCGATGGCTCATACCGGAGCCGGGTCGGGTTCATGACCGCAGGGGATGCCGATCCCCGGCGAAGCGTGCCGATCGCGGCAGCGCACTGGGCCGAGGCCGCTGCCGAACTGCCTGAGGACTCCGGCAAGGTCGAACCCACCGAGGCCGCGCCGGTCAAGGTCGCCGCCGGAAAGATCAGCGCCTGGACCTCATCGGCCGCGGTGGACATGCCCGGGGGCGGCGACTGTCCCGCCCCGAAGATGCGGATCACCGCCGTCGCCTTCACGCCCGAGCAGGGGGGCGACACCGCCATGTTCATCATGTACAGCGACGTCGGCGTGCCGGACGAACTGCCCGAGGACATCGCCGAGAAAATGGTCGCCAGCCTTCGCCCGTACGAGGGCTAGCGGCCCGCCCTAACCGCTGACCAGCCTCACCAGGTGCGCGACGGCATCCTCCACCGGTACCTCGGTGCGCTCACCCGTCGCACGGTCCTTGACCTCGACGACGCCGCTGCGCAAGCCCTTGCCGATCACCAGGATCGTCGGCACACCGACGAGTTCGGCGTCGGCGAACTTCACCCCGGGGCTTGCCTTGCGGTCATCGAGGATGACCCGCACTCCCGCGGCGTCCAGATCGGCGGACAGCTTCTCGCCCACCTCGGCGATCGCCTCGTCCTTGCCTGCCAGCACAACGTGCACATCGGCCGGTGCCACCACGCGCGGCCACACCAGGCCGAGTTCGTCGTAGTGCTGTTCGGCGATCGCGGCGACCAGGCGGGAGACGCCGACGCCGTAGGAGCCCATCGTGATGCGCACCGGCTTGGCATCGGCGCCCAGCGCATCGAGGTGAAACGTGTCGGTGTACTTGGTGCCGAGCTGGAAGATGTGGCCGATCTCGATGCCACGCGCGGTAACCAGCGTTCCCGCGCCATCGGGTGCCCGATCGCCTTCCCGAACCTCCGCGGCCTCGATCGTGCCGTCCGGGGTGAAGTCACGACCGCAGACGAGGTCCAGCACGTGGTGGTCGTCCAGGTCCGCACCGGTAACCCATGCCGTTCCGGCCACGATCCTGGGGTCGACCAGGTAGCGAACCTTGTTGTCCTGCAAGGCTTTCGGGCCGATGTACCCCTTGACGAGGAATGGATTCCTCGCGAAGTCGGACTCGTCGAGCAGTGCTACCTCGGCAGGCGCGAGCGAGGCCTCGAGGCGCTTGGCGTCCACCTCGCGGTCGCCCGGGACGCCGACGGCAAGTAGCTCCCATTCCTGCGTACCGGGCTGGCGGATCTTCAGCAGCACGTTCTTCAGCGTGTCCGCCGCGGTGAACGTGCGTCCCAGATCGGCGGCGTTGAGGTAGTCGACCAAAGTCTCGATCGTCGGCGTGTTCGGGGTGTAGTGCACCTGCGCCACGGGCTGGCCCTCTGTCGGCCGCTGGTCGGGAGCGGGGGTCACCACCGCTTCCACGTTGGCGGCGTAGTCCGATCCGGTGCTACGCACGAACGCATCCTCACCGGTATCGGACTCGGCGAGGAACTCCTCCGACGCCGACCCGCCCATCGCACCGGAGGTCGCGGCAACGATGACGTACTTCAGGCCGAGCCGGTCGAAGATCTTGATGTAGGCGTCGCGATGCAGCTGATATGAGTGCGCCAAGCCCGCGTCGTCGAGGTCGAAAGAGTAGGAATCCTTCATGACGAACTCGCGCCCACGAAGGATGCCCGCACGGGGACGCGCCTCGTCCCGGTACTTGGTCTGGATCTGGTACAGGATGACCGGGTAGTCCTTGTAGGAGCTGTACTCGCCCTTGACGGTGAGCGTGAAGAGTTCCTCGTGGGTCGGACCGAGCAGATAGTCCGCTCCCCTGCGGTCCTTCAGCCGGAACAGGTTCGGGCCGTATTCGGTCCACCGCCCGGTGGACTCGTAAGGCTCGCGCGGCAGCAGCGCGGGGAACTGGATCTCCTGCGCCCCGATCGCGTTCATCTCCTCGCGCACCACCGTCTCGATGTTGCGCAGCACCGCGAGGCCAAGCGGCAACCAGGAGAATGCACCGGGCGCGACGCGGCGGACATAGCCTGCGCGCACGAGCAGCTTGTGGCTCGGGACTTCGGCGTCGGCCGGGTTCTCGCGCAGAGTTCGCAGGAACAGCGACGACATCCTGGTGATCACGGTTGCGCTCCTCGTGACGAGCCTTGTCAAGGGGTTGCACGCAGGGTATTCGACGTGCCGAATCCACCCGTGTCCGGCTCTGCGGTTCTCCCGAGCGCACCGCGTGTTCAGGTCTTGGCCGGGACCAGTTCGTCGAGCAGGGCACGGACGCGACCATCGATGTCGTCGCGGATGGCGCGGACGGTGTCAGCGCCTTGGCCCGCGGGGTCGGCGAGCTGCCAGTCGAGGTAGCGCTTGCCGGGGAAGACGGGGCAGGCGTCGCCGCAGCCCATAGTGATGACGACGTCAGACGCCTGAACCGCCTCGGTGGTCAGGGGTTTGGGG
>JBOHER010000414.1:0-5206 GCA_050701115.1 Haloechinothrix sp.
TCGTAGAACGGTGTGAACGCCTCCGCGATGTCCTCGGCCTCGTTGGCGAAGTCGAGCACGAACAGGTCGTCCTGCTCCTTGCGCGTATGCGTGCGGTTGAGCCTGGACAGGGTCTGCACCGCGGCCACGCCCTTGAGCGACTTGTCGACATACATCGTGGTGAGCAGCGGCTGGTCGAACCCGGTCTGATACTTCTCCGCGACGACAAGGATCCGGTACTCGGGCTTGGGATTGCTGGCGGCATCGGGGTCGTCCGCGCGGGTGTAGGCGAAGGCGTTGGGCAGCGCGGACTCGCTGAAACCGTTCAGGCCCGGCTCGGTGACGGTGTCGGCCTCCAACCCGTCGACCTTCACCTCACCGGAAAACGCGACCAGCGTGCCGCAATCCTGGTATCCCAAATCGTCCACATAGGACCGAATCTTGCGGTAGAGCTTGACGGCGTGCTCGCGCGAGCGGGTGACCACCATGGCCTTGGCGCGGCCACCCAGGCGGGGTCGGGTGTGCTTGACGAAGTGCTCGATGATCAGCTCGGCGCGCTGTTCGAGGCTGGTCGGGCTCAGCGTCGCGAACCGCGCCAGTGCGGCGCCGGCTTTACGTTCGTCCACCTCGGGGTCGTCCGGGTTGCCGTTGGCCAGCCGCCAGTAGGTCTTGTAGGTGACGTAGTTGCGCAGCACGTCGAGGATGAAGCCCTCTTCGATGGCCTGGCGCATGGAATAGACGTGGAACGGCCGCACGGTGCCCTCGACCAGGCTGCCGAACAGTTCGATCGTCTTGGACTTGGGCGTTGCGGTGAACGCGAAGTAGGACAGCGTGTCGTGCTTGCCACGAGCCAAGGCGGCCGCGGTGAGCGGGTCGCCGTCCTCGTCGACGTCGTCGCTGCCGAGTTTGAGTAGCACCCGCTTCAGTGCGGCGGCCGATTCGCCGGACTGCGAGGAATGTGCCTCGTCGACGATGATCGCGAACCGCTTGCCGCGCAGCCCGCTGACCTTCTCCAGCACGTAGGGGAACGTCTGCAGGGTGACGATGAGGATCTTGGTGGTCTCCCCGGCGAGTGCATCGCCGACCTGCTCGGACTTGGAGCCCTCGCCCTTGCCGCTGATCTTGCGGACCACGCCCGCCTTGTGCTCGAACTGGTAGATGGTGTCCTGCAGCTGCCGGTCCAGCACGGATCGGTCGGTGATCACGATGACCTTGTCGAACACCTGCGTGTTGGCGTCCGAGTGCAAATTGGACAGTCGATGCGCGAGCCAAGCGATGGTGTTGGACTTGCCGGATCCCGCGGAGTGCTCGACGAGGTAGTTCTGGCCGGAACCGTGTTCGGCGGCATGGTTGGTGAGCCTGCGGACAGCGTGCCACTGGTGGTAGCGAGGGAAGATCAGGGATCGTTGGTGCGGTCCGGGCTTGCGGCCGCCCTTGGCCTCGACATCCTCGAGGTGCAGGAAGCGGCGGATGATGTCCAGCCACGCGTCGGGCTGCCACACCTGCTCCCAGAGGTAGGAGGTGCGGTACCGGCCCGGCTTCGCCGCCGGGTTTCCCGCACCGCCCGGGTTGCCCGGGCCGTCGGAGCCGGTGTTGAACGGCAGGAACCGGGTCGACGCGCCTGCGAGCCGGGTGGTGAGGAACACCAGTTCGGGGTCGACGGCGAAATGCACCAGCGCCCGCTTGGCGAACAGCAGCTCGCGTGGGTCGCGATCATGCCGGTACTGCGCTTTGGCGTGCTCGACGGTCTGGCCGGTGAACGGGTTCTTCAGCTCTGCGGTGGCGACCGGGATGCCGTTGACGAACAGGGCGAGGTCGAGTTCCTTGCCGCGGTCGGATTCGGAGTAGCCGAGCTGTCGGGTGACAGACAGGCGGTTCTCGTTGTACCGGACGAGTGCGTCGTCGGCGAGCGTGTGCGCGGGACGGAAGTAGGCGAGCCGGATCAGGTGACCGCGGTCCTTGACGCCGTGGCGCAGCACGTCGAGGGCCCCGCGAGCGTCGATCTCCTTGGCGACCCTGCGGGCGAACTGCCGCTGCGCCGCACCGGCATCGGCGCCGTAGAACGCGCGCAGCTTCTCCCAGGTGTCGATCTGGGTGGCGCCGATGAAGGTGAACATCTGGTCGGTATCCAGCCCGAGGTCGCGGCGGTAGGCGTCGCGTTGTCCATGGTGCCACCCGGACTTGAGCAGCGCGCTCTCGATGGCGTCCTCGAACTTGACCTCATGGTGGGCGGTCATCGGGTCCTCCTGCTAGGACATATGGTTGGACAACGATGTGGACATCTGCATAGACAAAATAAGTGGAGAAATCTACAGTTGGCGCTATGAGTACTGGTCATCGCTACCTTGAGTCCCACCCTTGGCTGACCTTCAAGTTCGCCATGGAGTTCGGCAATGAGCCTCAGCTTTGGGCTCTGCTCGGAGAGGCGTTCTCGAAGTGCCAGCACTTGACCGGGACTCCACTCACGCCCGCGGTGGCGCACGAACTCTCGGCTGTCTACCTCGTCAAGGGGGCGCTCGCCACCACCGCCATCGAGGGCAACACCTTGACCGAGCAGGAGGCGCGTGACATCTATGAGGGTCGGACGCAGCTCCCGCCGTCGCAGCGCTACCTGCAGCAGGAGATCGAGAATGTGCTGGCCGCGCTGGGGGAGCTGTCGGTGCGGTTCGAGTCGGGTGACCCGATCGACCTCGATACCGGATGGGTCCGCGAGCAGAACCGTCGGACGCTCGCAGGGCTGGAAGTCGATGAGCACGTTGTTCCCGGCGAGTACTCCACGACCAGCCTGGTGGTGGGGCCGTATCGTGGTGCGCCGCCGGAGGACATCCCGCTGCTGATGGACAAGCTGGTGCGGTGGCTCGCCGAGCTCACTACTCCCGACGATCACTGGCCGGACAATCAGCGCTTCTTCCAGGCGTTCCTGGCTGCGACCCTCGGTCACCTTTATGTCGCTTGGATCCACCCGTTCGGTGACGGCAACGGTCGGACGGCTCGTCTGCTGGAATGCGCGATCCTCACCAAGTCGGGTCTGGTGCCGTGGCTGTCGACGAACCTGTTGTCCGACCATTACAACCGCACTCGAACCGAGTACTACCGTCGCCTCGACGCGGCATCGAAGAGGGGCGACGTCCTGGGTTTCCTGCTCTACGCCGCGCAGGGATTCGTTGACTTGCTGCGCGAGCAGATCCGCACCATACAGGGGCAGCAGGTACGGGTTTCGTGGATCAACTTCGTGCACGAAGTGTTCGCCGACCAGCCCAACACCGAGGCGTGCGCGCGTCAGCGTGCGCTGCTGTTCGCCCTCGACCCCGTCGGCAGCCGCGTGGGATCGTTGCGCCGCCTCACTCCTGAGCTGGCGGAACGTTATGCGGGACGGGACGACAAGACCGTCACGCGGGACGTCAACAAGCTGGTGAAGCTGGAGCTTGCGGAGCGGATGCCGGAAGGCAGGCTGCGACCGCGCACCGAGTTGATCGAGGCGTTCATCCCGGGCAAGTCCGGCGCGATGCTGTAGCGCCGTGTTAGCGCAGGTAGATGGGGGTGACGGTTGTACAGTGATGACCATGTCAGATGAACAACCGTACGACGTCGAGGAGTTGCGGAAGCGATTCCCGTGGGTTGGGCTCGGCTCCGAGGACGAGACCCCCCACGCGACTCGGTACCGCGAGATCATGGCATGTAGATGGTGTTGAGCCCGAGCGCGTCTTGCCGGATCGCGCCATCGATCCCGCCGTCGCCTGGTCGGCCGCGGTGTTCGTTGCCTGCTTCGTCGCCGTAGCCCATCCTGTTGAGCAGCTTCACGGCCAGCCGCTCAAGGAACTCGGGCGGTTCAGCGATCACTCGTTTGAGCAGTTCGCTCTGAAGGGCTGACGTCGCCTCGGCCACCGCGTCCGAGATGTTCTCAAGAGGGGTCTCGGCTTCAGCCGACGCGCTTGCCGCTGTGCCGACAGGCTGGGTGTCTTGTTGTCCTCGGGTGCGGTCTTTGAACTCGCGGAACTCGGGGAAAGTCAGGAGATAGTCGGGGGTGATGACGTCGGGCGGATCTTTGAGAACCGATCGTCCGCGTTCGTTGATCTGCAAGGTTCCCCTGCGCGGACGGTCAACCAACCCTGCCTGGAGCAGGTACGAGTTCGCCCAGAGCACTCGGTTGTCCACGCGGGACTGCCCGCTCGGCAGGTGCTCGGCGAGATCCGCATCGGCGAGCTGAAACTCGCGAACGCAGCCGTCCCGCAAGGGACGCCAGTGCCTCGGTTCACCGTCGGCGAGCTGTCGCAATAGGGGCAAAATGAACTCGTAGAACTTCGGAACCGTCATTGACTCACCACCTCTTACCTGTACAGCGTCGTGAGTGCGTAGCGGTGTTAGAACGCCGCCGAACACTCACGACGGTCGCGCGACCCTGCACCCTGGTCATACCTGCACCCCCGAGCGGGCGGTGGTTACGTCGAGCTGCCCGGTGACGGCGGCCGTGATGAGCGCCTGGCGCCGCTCGGCAAGAAGGTCGAGCTGGCGATTCAGCGCGCTCGCCAATGACGCCTGTTTACTCCGTATCTCGTTCACCTGGCGCGTCAGTCGACGTTGCGCGACATCGCCCTTGGGCCAAAGTAGCGTGAAGTTCGAAAGATCTTCCATTCCAAGAGTGGGCTGAGCTGTATCTGAGCTAGTAGCGTCCAGGGCCTGCCGTAAGAATTCAGGGCTGCACATCCAGGCAGCGAGAAGCTGTGGATCCACCGAATTGTATGGGCGCAACGATGCGATGGCACGTGCGACGTTCGCTCCTATAAGTACATCAGGGATAACAGTGGCGCGTCCCATCGTGCCAACAACACTCAGCAGCAGATCGCCCTGCTGTGTACGAGTGCGCGCGTACTGGCGAGATAATTCTTGCGGAATTTGCGCGAGGTTGGCAGCACGATTCTCTAGGTCAAGCAAGTCATTCACGCGGATGAAGGGGACTCCCGAGTCAACGAATACGGGAACTAAGACTCCGTAGCGCGGCTTGACGCGCAGCAAGTGCTTGAGCTTGGTAGGTGATGCTGACTCACAGTCGACAAATGCCCGGTTCAATGCTGCGGAGGTGCGACTATCAAGCAGTTCTAGGAGGGTTATTCACGGCGGGCGATTTGACATTTCACGCGGCGTGTCGACATAAGCGGCGGCCCGTTTACTGAGAGAATTGGGTTAGCACACTCAACCTCGCAGAAACGGACCGCCTGCATGTATCATA
>JBOHER010000415.1:0-3426 GCA_050701115.1 Haloechinothrix sp.
GCGCGGCACCAAGTCCTTGGGCGGCTACCTCACCGGCTTCCCGCTCACCGCGCCCGGCGTCGCGGCGCACCGGATCGACCTGAGCTTCCTCGACCGCGACCTGCGGCAGGAGCACCTGGTGCTCGCCGGACGCGCCATCGCCGCCGCGTTCGCGATCTCGCAGCGGCGCCGCGCCACCAGTCCGCACAGCGCAGTCCCGTTCCATCCCCGCGCCCGCCGACGCGTGACCATCAGGATCCCGCCGGCCGTCTACCGGTGCTTCGGGCTCGACGTGCCGCCGCTGCTCGCCGACGCCGCCGTGATCCCGGTTCCCGGATTACCGTTTCCTAGACCACTGACAGACGCGCGCGGGCTCCCCGCGGTGATGACGGAACTGCTGCGCGCCGCCACGTCCCGGGCCAGGGAGGACTCAGTTGGGGCACGCCGGAGTGAGGCCACTACGGTTCGCAGAATGTCCGATTGCAGGCCGGAAGTACGGGGCCAATTTCTCGCCGGACCAATCGAAAATCAATGTCGAAAGCGTCAACGTCGACCTCATCGGCAACTTCGAGATCAACCCGGACCATCCAGACCAGTAACGACTTGGTGCACGATAGGGATCTTGGGACGCAGCGGTGATCCGGGCGTGTCGATCCCAGGTACGTGAACGGCCGCACGGGACGATCTTGATGTGTCGTCAGGATGGGCCCGTGCGGCCTTGTCGCATCGTATCTGCACCGGCATCCCGCGTCGCCGGATGGCCAAACTTGTTGCCGAGTTGGCCGACCCGTGGCAGGCGCGGCAGGAGTCGCGTCTGCGCGAGCGGCGTGGTCGCCGAGACCGGCTACGCGCCGAAGGCGCGGGCCCGAACCGGCAACTGCCGTTCCTCGACCGCGTGATCGCGACCCTGGTCGTGTTGCGGTTCCAGCTCCCGCACGGCGCCCTGGCCGGCTTCTACGGTGTGGACCGGTCCACGATCACCCGGGCGGTGCAAGAGGTCCGGCCGCTGTTGGCCGCGCGCGGGTTCGCCGTGCCCGGCAAACCGGGGCTGCGGCTTGCCACTTTGGCCGACGTGTTCGCCTACGCCGCATCCGAAGGCGTCAAGCTGCGCGTCGACGGCACCGAGGTGCAGGTCAGACGACCCAAAGCGAACCGGCCCGGGCGCAGGGCGTTCGTCTCCGGCAAGCGCAAGCAGAACACCTGCAAAGCCACCGCCATATCCGACGGGCGGGGTCGAATGCTGTGGCTGGGCGCGTCGCGGCCCGGCCGGATGCACGACGTCACCGCGCTGCGCACCGAGGGCATCGAGGACCTACTGCGGCGCTATCCCGACGTCGAAGCAGAGGTCGACTCCGGGTACGCCGGCCTGGCCCGAGACTTCCCCGACCAGGTCACCGCCCCACCGAAGAAGCCACCCAAGGACGCCCCACCCGAGCAGATCGCCCGCTGGGAGCAGGAACGCAAGGCCCAGTCCTCCCAACGCATCTGCGTCGAACACGCCATCGCCGAACCCAAACAATGGAGGCCCCTGCAGCGCTACATCGGGCGCCGCGAGTACTTCGAAGACACCGCCCTGGCCATCGCCGGACTGGTCTCCGACCGCTGCGCTATCCGCTGAAGATCACCAGCCGGACACCCCAGGCCAGCGCGCACCAACCTCAATCGTGCACATCCTCGTAAAGGCGAGGTGGATGACACCGTCGGCCTCGGTCGCGCCGGCGCGCAGCGTGTCGAGATCGGCCAGGTCGCCGCGGAGCACCTCGACTCCCTGGGCCTTGAGGGTCTCGGCGGAGGCGTCGGAGCGGGCGAGACCGCTGACCTGGTGGCCCGCGGCGAGGAGCTCCGGCACGACCGCAGAGCCGATCCAGCCGGAGGCACCGGTGACGAACACGCGCATAGTGGTTGTTCTCCTCTGAGTAATGGGATAGTTGTCCCATCACTGTAGCAGGGGTGACGGGACAATAGTCGCATCGCTATGATGTGATCATGCCTCGATGGGAGCCGGACGCGCGGCTGCGGCTGGTCAGCGCCGCGCTGGATCTGTTCACCGAGCAGGGCTACGACGACACCACCGTCGCCCAGATCGCGGAGCGGGCTGGACTGACCAAGAGCACCTTCTTCCGGCATTTCCCGGACAAGCGGGAGCTGCTGGTGGCTGGTCAGGACGCGTTGTCTCGCTTACTGGCCGAGGGGGTCGCCTCCGCACCGGAGGACGCGACGCCGCTCGCAGCAGTCGGCGCCGGCCTCGAGGCCGCCGCCGGCGGGCTGACACCGCTCAATCGTGAACTCGGGGCGAAGGTCGGCGCGGCTATCGCCGCCAGTGCCGAGCTGCAGGAACGCGACGCCCTCAAGCGGGTGGGTCTCGCTGCGGCCCTGACCGAGGCCCTGCGAGCCCGCGGCGTCTCCGACATGACCGCGAGCCTAGCCGCCGAGCTCGGTGTCTTGGCCTTCAAGACCGCCTACGCCCGCTGGTCCGAACCCGACAATGAGAAGGAGCTCAGTGTGCTCGCCCGCGAGTCGCTGCGCGATCTGTATGCCGCGAGTGCCAAGCTCGGCTAGCAGGCACGCCTTTGGGTGGTTCAGCGCAAAGCACGACAGCTCAACGCACGCACATCGGCAGATCCGCTCACCCAGCCATGCCGGAGCTTGGGCCCCGGCAGATGACAATGCGTGACCGCTCGATCTGTTGGGTGCACCGCGGTGGAGCCACTTCGCAGTGGTGATCAAGGCGAACTTGATCGCTAACTGGCGCCGAAACTCATTCGCGAAGTTGGAGTCCAGAACTCGTACGTGGAACCAGTGGGATTCATCGGCGATGCCCGAGGCTCGTCTGCCCGACAGGCACGCCTTAGGTACAGCGACAGGTTTCGCAAGTGCGCGGCGGCCTCGGTGAGTTTCGCCGTGACAAGCACGTACGCCTCGCGGCGTCGACGGTCCGGTTCGGCTGCGGCGGCGTCAGCCAGCGCCTGGGTGGTGCTGCCCGCCAGCTGCATCACCACCCAACGCAGCTGTGGACTGTCCTCGCCGATCTCTGGCCACGGTGCCTCGCTGTGGTCGGCCACCGGCAGTCCCGTGTCGTGGATGGCGCTGCATGCCTCAGACACCGCGACGGCGTACTGGACCCAATCGAACGTGCCCGCTCCAACGTCACGACCGGCGAGTTGAGCGGCATCGGCCAGGGCATGCAGGGCCGCAGACACCACGCGTGGATTCGACGGCCGTTCTCGCAACTGGCGGTGCAGCCCGGTCAAGATCTGGATGTAAGTCACCGCTCCAGGCTGCCGGCCTAGCGCTCTGGCGGTCAACCAGACCTGCACCGGGCTATGGATATCCCGGGTTCCGCAGTTGGTGGGCACGCGAACGGCCTGAATTCGGGGGTTGACCTGCGGAAACGCGTCTCCGGCGGGTGAGGGGTCGTGTGTCCACGCCCTGTCGGGCCTCTCGCCG
>JBOHER010000416.1:0-2122 GCA_050701115.1 Haloechinothrix sp.
ACTGCCGGGGCGCCGCCCCGGCGGCACCTGCTGCCGCGCCGCCCGATGAGGAACTCGCCGCACCCGCGGCAGCTGCGGTGGCGGCCGCGGCCGCGCCCGCCGTGGCGGCGGAAGCCTTGGCCGCGCCCGCGGTGGCGAGGTAACCGAGCACCGCGCCGCCGAGCACCAGCGGTGCGATGACCGCACGCATCGCGCCGTTGACGTCGGCGAGTTCGGCGGCGAGCGCTCGGCACCGCTCACATTCGTCCAGGTGTGTCTCGACCTGGGTGCGCTCGCGCTTCGACAGGCCGTCGCGGATCCACGCGCCGAGCCGGTCGGCGGTGGCCCGGCACCGCTGCGCGGTCGTTTCGGACAGGTGCACCTGCAAATAGGCCTGTCGCAACCCTTCCCGCGCGCGGTAGGCGAGCGCGGAGACGCCGTTGGGGCTAAGGCCGAGCAAGGGGGCCACCTCGGCCGGTGACTGCTGTTCGATCTCGGTATGCCAGAGGACGGCTTGCCACCGTTCGGGCAGTTGGGCGAAGGCCTTCGCGGCCATGGTGCGCTCGAGCCCGGCCACCGCGGTGTCGGAGAACGGCACGGACAGTGCGCCGCCGAGCGCGCCGGTCACCGTGCTCATGTCTTCGTTCAGATCGACCCTGCGGTCCTTGCGGGTCTTGTCATAGGCGGTGTGCCGAAGCGCGGTGAGCAGGTAGGCGCGGAAGGCGCTGTCCGGTCCCTTTCCCGCGCGCAGCGTGTCGAGTACCTTCGCGAACGCCTCGGCGACCAGATCGTCGGCCTCCGCAGCAGAGCGGGCCAGCTGCCGGGCCAGGTTGTAGGCCGAAGCGACGTGCCGCTCATACAGCGTTCCGTATGCGGCGATGGTGCCACTACGGACCGCCGTGATCAGCTCCGCGTCACTCTTGCCGCCGGGTTCGGCTGGGACGGTCGACACTGGCCTCCTCCTGGCTGGCTGAGCAGCTCACCAAACTGCCGCATGTGCATCGGCTTATGAAACTGACGACACCCGGGCATCAGTGTGACGGACAAAGTTGTCGTCGTCACGGCCTGGTTGGGGGTGGCGGCCGAACGTGAACGATAGTGTCTGATTTTCCTGTCTGGTGGTGCCGTCACACCGCGTGCTTCGCGCCGTCCCCCAGCCAGAGATCGATGAAGGGCGGATGAGCGGTGGATGGGCAGGCGATTGGGGCGTTCCCGGGTTCCGGGAGCGAGCAACCCCACGTCGTGTCCCGAGCCGACGTGTCCCGAGCCGACGGGCAGGCGTTCGGCGGTGCCCACACCGCCTCCCGCACGCTGCGGGCGCGCTGGCGGACAGCCAGCTTGGCATCGGGCTGGCGGTTCCCGAGCGACTGGGCCCTGCCCGAAGTCGACGCTGTCTGTGTCGCCGTGATCACCGGTGGGATGACGGACACCGCGCTGGCCGGTCTCGGCAAGGCTCGAGCAGCAGCGGGCACGGGGTTGGCCGAGACCTTGACCGACCTGGTCGCCCTGCAGGCCGTGCTCGCCGACCCGTACGCGGTGCACAGCTTCATCGTGCCCGATATCGATGCGACACCAACGCGGTTGGTCTGGGCGACCGCGCTGGGTTGGGCAGATGTGGCTGTCGACCGGCTGACCAGCACCGAGGTGACCGATCCGCTGACCGGGCTGCCGACCGCGGCTTATCTGCGCACCAGGTTGGGTGAGGTGTACCGCGTCGCAAGCAGGGCCGGCCGCCCGGTGACCGAGGACAACCTGCTGCTGACCGTGTCGCTGGACCTGAGTGCTGTGGTCGGCTGGCCCCGGCTGACCGCGATGATCCTGCTCGCCGACGTGCTGCGCGCCGCTTTCGACGGTGGAGAGAGCATCGCCATCCTTGGGCCATCCGTGATCGCGGTGCTCCTCGAGCGTGCTGGTGGGGTGTCCGGCCGCGCGGTATCGGTACGCCGGTCGTTGAACGAGCGGCTCATGGTCGACCCGCAGTTGCACTCGATCGGCCGACCGCAGTTCCGGGCGGTGCGGCTGCGGCCCACCCATGGGGAAACCTGCGTGCTGCTCAGCGAACTCGCCAGAGGGTGAGCCGTTGGGGTGGTGCAGGCGGGGGGAGCTGAAGGTGGCCTTCGGTGCCGTATGTGCACTCAAGGCC
>JBOHER010000417.1:0-5486 GCA_050701115.1 Haloechinothrix sp.
GGACATCTCCGAACGGCGGCTGCAACTCGCCGGACCGGTGCCACAGTTCAGCCTGGCGAAGTCGTTTCCCGGGTTCAGCCCGACCGGGCCCTGGCTGGTCACCCCGGACGAGTTGAACGATCCGGACAATCTCGCGATCGGCTGCGCCGTCAACGGCGAGGAGTTACAGAAGAGCCACACCTCTGACCTGATCTTCTCGGTCCCGGCGTTGGTCGCGCACCTGTCGGCCGTCACACCGCTGCGGCCCGGCGATCTGATCTTCACCGGTACCCCGCCCGGTGTCGGGCTGGCCCGCTCCCCGCAGCGCTACCTCGCGCCGGGCGATGAGCTGGTCAGCTACGTCGAGGGGCTCGGCCGGATGGCCCACACTCTCGTCGGCGCCGAGGAGGCCTGATCCCATGCACGTCGTCGAAACCGATGTCCTGATCGTCGGTGCCGGCCCATCGGGCCTGACCACCGCCGCATTCCTCGCCAAGTACGGCATCGACGCGATCACGGTCACCAAGTACCCGCGCACCGCACACACCCCGCGGGCCCACATCACCAACCAGCGCACCATGGAGGTCTTCCGCGACCTCGGTATCGAGGAGCAGGTCCGGGCGGTTGCCACTCCGAATGAGCTGATGGCCGACAACGTGTGGGCCACCAGCATGGCGGGCAAGGAAATCGCGCGCGTCAAAACGTGGGGCACCCGGGTCGACCGCAAGTCCGACTACGAGGCCGCCAGTCCGAGCCAGATGTGCAACGCGCCGCAGCATGTGGTGGAACCGCTGATTCTGCAGGCGGCGCTCGACCATCGCGCCGACATCCGATTCTCCACCGAACTGCTCCAGATCAAACAGGATACCGACGCCGTCTACGCGACGGTGCGCTACCGGCACACCGGCGAGGCCTACCAGATCAAAGCCAAGTACGCGGTCGGCGCAGATGGCGGCAACTCATCGGTGGCCGAGCAGGTGGGCTTCTCCCTGGAGGGTGAGACCGGCCTCGGTTACGCCGTCAACGTCTGGATCGAGGCTGACCTGGCCAAGTACCGCGCACACCGGCCGGGCGTGTTGTTCTGGACCGCCCAGCCTGGCAAGGACTTCTGGCTCGGTTCCGGAGTGTTCATCACCGTCAAGCCATGGAACGAGTTCGTCCTGCTGTTCATGTACGACCCGTCCACCGAGCAGATCGACATGAGCGAGGAAGCGATACTTCCCCGTGTCCACACGGCGATCGGCGACGACACGGTCGATGTGAAGATCAAGAACGTGGCCAAGTGGCAGGTCAACCACGTGATCGCCACTGAGTACCGCAAGGGCCGGGTGTTCCTGGCCGGCGACGCCGCGCACCGCCACCCGCCGGCGAACGGGCTGGGCACCAACACCTCGATCCAGGACTCCTACAACCTGGCCTGGAAGCTGGCGCACGTCGTACGGGGACAGGCGGGACCGGAGTTGCTGGACACCTACCACGCCGAACGACAGCCGGTCGGCCGCCAGGTCGTCGACCGCTCGCTGGCCAGCGCCGGCATTGTCGGACAGGTCCCCTCCATCCTGGGCATCCAGCCCGGCCAGACCGACGAAGAGGGCTGGGCCGCGCTCGACGAGTTCTTCGCCGACAGCGACGAGGGCAGGCGCAGGCGCCGCGAGTTGGAGGAGTGCCTGGACGCCAACGAATACCACTTCCACGCGCACGGCGTGGAGCTCGGCCAACGCTACCGGTCGGCCGCCGTGGTCGATGACAGGACGCCATTCCCGGAGTACACCCGCGATCCCGAGCTGCATTACCAGCCCACCACGCATCCGGGCGCCTACCTGCCCCATGTCTGGCTGGAGCACCACCAGAAGCAGATCTCCACACTTGACCTGGCCGGCCACGGAAAGTTCACCCTGATCACCGGAATCGGTGGCGACGGTTGGCTGGAGGCGGCGGAGAAGATCTCGGCCGAACTCAGCGTCGAGATCGTTGGCCGCCCCGTCGGCTACCGGCTGGACTTCGACGACGTCTACGGCGACTGGGCCCGGCTCCGCGAAATATCCGACGGCGGCTGCCTGCTCGTCCGCCCGGATCGCCACATCGCCTGGCGCGCGCACGAGTCCGTGCCAGATCCGGTCGCCGCGCTACGCCGCACCGTCCGCCAGGTTCTCGCCCTCGACTGAGCAGCAAATTTGTTCCGCACGTTCACTAAGGAGATTCCCGTCATGACCATCACCACCAGCACGATGACCGACGAGCAGCGAAAGTCCGTCGCACTCGAATTCCTCACCCGCGTCGACACCGGGGGCGACGTCCTCGAACTCTTCGCAGACGACGCCAAGTTCAGTTTCCCCAAGTTCGGCGCGGCGCGCGGAATTGACAACATCAAACGCTTCTTCACCGAACTCGGCGGCATCATCAGCCGAATCGAACACCACTCGGCTTACTTCAACTACGTCATCCAGGGCGACCTGGTCGTCGTCGAGGGAACGAGCCACGGCACCACCGCGGACGGCGTCGAATGGCGAGCGGGTCTCACCCACGCCGGCCCGTGGTGCGACGTCTTCGAAATCCGAGACTTCAAGATCCAGCGACTGCACGTCTACCTCGACCCCGACTACGCAGGTGCCGACACGGCCCGCTACCCGTGGCTCAACGCCTGAGTTCCAGACGCTCAGCAAGAAAGGCATGAACCCATGACATCGACTCAGGACATTTCCTCGATGACCCGCGAGGAGATCATCGCCCACAATATTCAGGTCGTGGACGAGCATTTCCACAACGAGAATCCCGACGACGTCGACAAGGCCATCGCGTTGTATGGGCCGAACATCTCGTGGGAGGCCCCCAACCGCGGGCTGGTGTACACCGACCCCGCCGATGTGAGACAGGGCTACCTGGGAATCTTCCGGACCCTGGTCTTCCACAAGATGACCTCCCTACGACGCTTCGCGACCGAAGACTTCGTGTTCGACGACATGATCGCGGAGGTCACCGTTGTCGGAGATGAGATGCCCAACCTTGGCCGCCCGATCGGCACCCGGCTGAACATGCGGCTGGTGCACTGCTTCGAGATGAAGGACGGCAAGATCGTGCGCGAGATCGCTTACGAGATGTGTCGGGAGAAGGACGGCCCGCTCGACCACGACGCCATCCCCGAAGGCTCCCGCGTGGAGACGTTCGACGACCCCATCGGCAGCTAGACCGAGGAGCAGGACGTGAACGTCGCGACGCTGTTGGCCTCCGCCGCCCGGCGGGTCCCGGATCGGGCGGCCTGGATCTACGGTGACGATGCCGCCTCCTACCACCAGACGCGTGAGCGGGTGGCACGCCTGGCCGCCGGACTGCGGTCGCAGGGTCTTCGCTCGGGTGACCGTGCCGTCCTGGTGTTGCCCAATGGCCCCGATCTGTTCGAGTTGCTGTGGGCCACGATGTGGGCGGGATTGGTCGCCGTGCCGCTCAATCGGCACCTGCATGCGCGCGAAGTCGCTTACGTGCTTGCACACAGCGAAGCGTCCTTGGTCGTCGTCGCGCAGGACACCGACGGCGCGGTAGCAGAGGTCGAACCGGGATCCATCACCGTGCTGCGGACCGGCACCACCGCCTATCGGGAACTGGAGGACGCCGAGCCGATGAAACCCGAACCGGTTCAGCCGGACGATCCGGCGTGGCTGTTCTACACCTCGGGCACCACCGGAAAACCGAAGGGCGCGATGCTCAGTCACCGCAACCTGATGAGTATGACGCTGAACTACTACGCCGACGTCGACCCCGTCGCCGACGACGCCGTCTACCTGCACGCGGCACCCCTTACCCACGGCAGCGGCCTGTACCTGCTGCCCGCCGTCGGTCATGGCGCGACCAACGTCATCTCGGCGTCGGCACGGTTCGACCCGCGGGACTACGTGACGCTGGCGCGTGCCCATCGGGTCACCCATGGCGCGTTCCTGGCGCCGACCATGTTGCGCAGGCTCACCGATGCGGTGGCAGCAGCCCCCGCCGAACTGCCGCACCTGCGGAGCCTGGTCGTCGGTGGCGCCGCCCTCTACGAACAGGATCTGCGCCAGGCCCTGGACGTTTTCGGCCCGATCATCACCCAGATGTACGGGCAAGGCGAGGCGCCGATGACCATCGCGGTCATGCCGCCACGTGACCTCCCAGCAGCGACCGCGAACCGGCGTGGCGATCATGCGGGCGGCCGTTCACCGGCGTCGAAGTGGCGGTCGTGGACGACGCCGGCGTTGCCTGCTCGCCGGGGACCACCGGTGAGATCTGTGTCCGTGGCGATGTCGTGATGACCGGATACTGGTCGGACCCGGTCGCGACCGCGGGGACCGTGCAAGACGGATGGCTGCATACCGGCGACGTCGGGCACACCGACGACGCGGGATACCTCTACCTCACCGACCGATCCAAGGACGTCATCATCACCGGAGGGTCCAACGTCTACCCCCGCGAAGTGGAGGAAGTGCTCCTGACCCACCCGGATGTCCGCGAAGCTGCCGTCGTTGGAATCCCGGATGCGGAGTGGGGCGAAAGCGTCTGCGCCTACGTCGCCCTCGAACCGGGCTCGCAGGTGGCCGCCGCCGATCTCATCGAGCACAGCCGCACCCAGTTGGCCTCGTTCAAGAAGCCCAAGAAAGTTGTCTTCGTCGAGGAGCTTCCCAAGAGCGCCAACGGAAAGATCCTGAAGCGCAGCCTGCGCAACCACGCGCCCGCACCAGCCATGGCAGACCGGTAACGCTCCCGCTGACGCGGGTGGTGAACCGTCGTTACAGGTCGCCATTGATAACGTCGAGGATTCGCCGCGCGAGGAATCGGCGGACCCTGCCGGATTTCGAAACCTCTTCCAGCAAGCCCTCCTCCACCAATCGCTCGATATTGACGGTGGCGGCCCTGTGTGTGACATGAAGTGCTCGTTGCGCGGAGGCGATCGTGAGCGCGGGTGTTTCAAACAGCGTGTCCACGAGCTTGGGTAGCAGGCTGGACGATCGAACGCCGGTCACTTGCGAGCGGTACTCGTCGCGAAGTTGCTGGAGTGCTTGGGCGCGCCGCAGCACGTCGTTGGCTTGTGCCGCGATCACGCGGAGAAAGAAGCCGATCCATCCGCGCCAGTCACCGTGCGTCGATACGGCCAGCAGTCGCTCGTAGTATTCCTTCCGGTTCTGTTCGATGTACGCGGAAAAGTCCAGCATCGGGCCCGGCAACAGATCCCATTTGATCAGCAACAGGGCCACCAGCAGTCGACCGACGCGTCCGTTTCCGTCGCGAAACGGATGGATGGCCTCGAACTGGTAATGCAGGCACGCGATCTCGACCAATGGGGGAAACGTGGTGGCGTTGCGAAGATGCTGTTCGAACCTGTCAAGGCACTGTGACAGGTGCTCCGGAGGCGGAGGGACATAGGACGCATCCTCGATACCGCCCCCGGCTGAGCCGATCCAGTTCTGGGTGTCTCGAAACTGTCCCGGGTCGGCGAGTTCCCCGCGCACTCCGGTCATGAGAATGAGGTGCGCCTGGCGCAG
>JBOHER010000418.1:0-17984 GCA_050701115.1 Haloechinothrix sp.
CGGGTCGACCGTAAGGGGCCTGTCCAGCACGTGGGCGGCGGCCTGGGCCAGGTCGGCGTCGGTGAGTGTGGTCCGATCGGCGTCGACCGCACCGGCCACCGCGCGGCCAACGACCCGATAGGCGGACCGGTAGTCCAGCCCATGCCGCAATACGAGCTCCTCGGCCAGGTCGGCCGCGCCCGTGAAGTGTGCGCCTGCCGCGGCGGCTAATGCTTCGCGGTGTACCCCGAGCGTGCGAACCACTTCGGCGCCGAGCGCCACCACCCGCTCGGCCAGGTCGAGCGCGCCCGTCACTTCGCTGTACGCGTGCAACCAGTTGTCGGTGCGCGCCGACGGGCTGCGCTGGGTCACCAGCAAGCCGGTCGCCCTGCCCACGAGCGTGCCCGCGCCGGAGCGGATCACCGCGAGCGCATACGGGTTGCGCTTCTGCGGCATCAGCACCGAGGCCCGGCACAGCGACGCGTCGAGCGTGACGTAGCCGAAGCTCGGGCTGGCGAAGATCTCCAGGTCTTCGGCCAGCCGGTCAACGGTGGTCGCGGCCTGCGTCGCCGCGACCACCGCGTCGGCAAGGCCGTCGACCGCCCACATGGCGTCGCGGGTGTGCGCACCCGGTACTGCGAACCCGAGCAGGTCGGCGAGCCGAGCCCGGTCCATCGGCACCCGGCTGCCGCCCACCCCTCCGACGCCTGCGGGTGAGTGGTCGGCCCACCGGTAGACCGACTCCAGCCGGTCGAAATGCCGGGCGGCTTCCTCGCCGAACCCGCCGATGTAGTGACCGAAGGTCGAGGGCTGCGCGGGCTGCAGGTAGGTGCTGTCCGCCCATACCGTCGATGCGTGCGACGCCGCTTGGTCGATGAGCGCGGACACGAACCGGCTCACCGCTTCGTGCAGGCCGAGGACGCGTTCGCGCATCGCCAGCCGGAAGGCGATCCGGCCGGCTTCCCGCCGCGTCCGCCCGGTGTGCAGCCAACCCGCGACGCTACCCAGGCGCCGTTCCAGCTCCCGCTCACGGCTGTTGTAGGCGTCGCCGTAGCCGGCGTCGTAGGGGAATTCCCCGGCCGGGGTGTCGAGAAACTCGAGCAGTACGCCTAGCAGGGCCGCGGCGTCAGCGACTGGGACGACGCCTGCTTCGCGCAGGGCGATGACATGGGCGATGTCGGCCAGTCCGAGGCCGTGGTGCAGGAGCGGTGCGTCGTCGATCTCCAACCGGTAACCCGCATCGACGAGTTCGGGCGCCGGACCGCTGGTGATGCGGGCCTCTGCGCCGAGGTATCCCTCCGGGACCGCCGGCATCACAGGGCCTCCTGCACCCGGGCCGCGTTGCGGGACACCCGCACCCGGGGCTGCGGACTGAACAGGGTGGGCGCGCCGCCGCTGACGAGGAATACCACCGGGCCGTCGAGCAGCTCCTCACGCGCCCATCCGATGAGCGCGCCCATGGCCTTCGCGGCGAACACCGGGTCCAGGAACACGCCTTCGGTCCGCGCGACCAGTGCCGCAGCGGCCTCGCCTTCTTCGGAACGCAGCCCGTAGCCGGGACCGATGTGGCCGCCGAGCACGGTCACCTGCCCCCTCGTGTCGTCGACGGGCAGCTCGAGTAGCTGGGTCACGCTCTCGGCCAGCGCACCGACCCGTTCGGTGCACTGCTCGACCGGGCGGCTCACGCTGACGCCGATCACCTCGTACGGCGCGTGCAGCCAGCGCGCGCCTGCGACCAGGCCTGCCTGGGTGCCGCAGGAACCCGTGGCCAGCCACAGCTGGGCAGGCACGACACCGGCCGTGAGCAGCTGTCCGCTCAGTTCCAGGCTCGCCCGGAAGTAGCCGGCCGCACCCAGGGCCGTCGCGCCGCCCCGGGGCAGCGGGTACGGGCGTCGCCCTGCGGCGTGCAACTTGTCGGCCAGCGCATCGATCCCGTGGTCCACCGACGCGCGGTCGGCCTCCCCGGTGTAGTGGATCTCGGCGCCTATCATCTCGTCGAGCAGCAGGTTCCCGGCAGGCGGGACCGGCGAGCCGTAGAAGACCAGGTGCGGCTCGAGGCCGCTGCGCCGCGCGGCGAGCGCGGCCAGCATCGCCCAGTTCGACTGCGGCCCCGCCCCGGTGACCAGGCAGTCGCAGCCTTGGTCCAGCGCGTCGCCGATCAGGTATTCGAGGCCGCGCACCTTGTTGCCGCCCAGGCCGAGCCCGGTGAGGTCGTCGCGTTTGAACCACACCTCGACACCCAGCTCCTCGGACAGCCGCGGAGCCGCCTGCAGCGGCGTGGGCAAGGTGGCCAGTGGTACCCGCGGTAAGGCCGGCAGTCGGTTCATCGCGCGTCCACGATCCGGTCCACAAAGGACCCAGCTGCGCCAAGGGCCGCACTCGGATCGAGGCAGCGATCGATCTCCTCGGTCTTGAGCGCTGCGGTGATCCGCGGGTCGGCGAGCAACGCTGTCCGCAGGTCGACGCCACGTTGCCTGCCTGCCAGTGTGGCCTCGTAGACGACCTCGTGTGCGGTGTGCTTGCCGACCTTCTCGGCCAGGGCGCGCATCACCGGTTCGGACAGCACGTAACCGCCGCCTGCCAGGAGGTTCTGCCGCATCCGCTCGGGATCGGCCTCGAGACCCTCCAACAATCGGCACGCCATGTTCAGGGCGACGCCGGTGTAGAGGCACGCCTCGGGCAGCACGGCCCATTCGGTCTTCCATCCGCGGCCGTCGCGCTCGTGCTCGGTGATCACGCCTTCGACGGCGACCATGGCGTCGGCCCTGACCAGCCGGGCCAGCGTGACCAGGTGCTCGGAGAGCTCGGGATTTCGCTTGTGTGGCATGGTGATGCTGCCGACCTGGCCCGGTGTGAACGGCTCGGCCAGCTCGCCGATCTCGGGGCGCTGCAGCTGGTAGACCTCCTGGCCGACCTTGGCCAGGGTCGACGTGGCCAGCGCCAGCAGGGTGACGAACTCGGCGATGCCGTCGCGTGCGGTGAGCCAGGGAAGCTCGGGCGCGGCCAGCCCCACTCGCCGGGCGAAGGCGGCCAGCAGCGGCAGCGCGGCGTCGCCCCAGAACTCCATCGTGCCGAGCGCCCCGCCCAGCTGCGCGACCTCCCATCGGGTGCGGCCCTCGGCCAGCCGGGCCCGGTGGCGGCGCAGCTCGGCCGCCCACACCGCCGCCTTGAAACCGAAGGTGATCGGCAGCCCCGGTTGGCCATGCGTGCGGCCGGACATGATCGTGTCGCGGTGCCGCCGGGCGAGGTCGGTGGCCGCGGCTTCGGCTCGCGCCAGGTCTCGGTCCACAATGGACATCACGTCGCGGATAACCAGCGCGGTCCAGGTGTCGGTGACGTCCTGCACTGTCGCGCCGTAGTACACCCACTCCCGCGCGGGCTCGGGCAGCAGTGTCCGCAGGCAGCGGATCAGGCCCAGCGTGGAGTGCCCTGTGGCTCGGGTCTGGGCCGCGACCTCGTTCAGATCCAGCAGGTTCGCGTCTGCGTGCTCGGCGATGAGCCGTGCGGCTTCGGCGGGCACCAGGCCCACCTCGGCCTGGGCGGCGGCCAGTGCGGCGAGGATGTCCAGCCAGGACTGCACGCGCGCTTCGTCTTCGAATATGCCGCGGATCTCCGGCGTGCCCCAGAGGTGGCCGTAGATCACCGAGTCCGTCATGTGCGCGCCCACGCGTGGCCTCCGCTCAGCCGACGGCCAGAGGTTCGGGCGCGTCGACCCCGGTCAGTCGGCGCAGCGCGAACCGGATCTCGTCCAGGTTGGACCCCCACGGCACGATGGCGGAGGCGGCTTCGAACTCCACGCCGCGCTCCAGCAGGCAGCATTTGGCCAAGGTGGGGGCGGTCAGGTCGCGGGTCCGCCGGGGACAGATGTCGACCCGGGGCGGTTCGTCGCCGTAGAAGTGCCGATGGAACTGCAGCGACCGTTCGCAGCCGACCATCAGCCAATCCAGGCGCTGCGCGGGGCGGGTGTCCAGGAAGGCGATCTCGCCCGCCAGGTCGACTCCCGCGCCGCGGCAGGGCAACAGGTACGCCTTGGCGGGGTGGTCGGCGGCGAGCTCCCGGATGTCAACGAGATCCGGCACCAACTCGATCGGCGGCAGGTCCTCGTCGAACGCCACGACCTGCTCGGCCATGGCGAACAGCTTCGGCGGCTCGGGCGGGATCACCTCGGTGACCCGGATGCGCACCGGTGCGGGCTGCCAGATGAAGTTCACGTGCTCGTAGCGGCCCTGCACCACATACGCCCGCGCGTTCGGCGATGCGTGGGCGGGGGCCGCGCGAGCCAGGGCGGTGGCGTTGCCGACGTCGGTGTCCGGCGAGTGGATCGACACCACCTCGTCCGGGCCTGCCAGCACCCGCGCCTCGACCACCGGCGAGAACAGCGGCTCGAGGGACTCCTTGCGCACAGCGACCACCGCGCTCTGTCCGCCGTTGCGCAGCACCAGGTAGTCGGTGCGGCGGTAGACCTCGCGGCCGAGCAGGAATGGCACCAGATCGGCCTCGGTCAACGGCACGTCGGTTTCCTGCACCGACAGCCCGCGGTAGGGCCGGGTCATCGTGTTGGGCGCTGGATCGGGGATCATCGGCCTGCCTTGACGTGGTCGATCACCGCGGTGTCCGCGCGCAGGCCAAGCCGCAGGGTTTCCAGCGGGATGACCTCCTCGGGCGGGACGTTGCCCAGATTGACGTCGGCCCCGAACCGCTGAATCAGCCACGCCTGCTGGGCCTTGCGGGGTGCTTCGAAGATGACGCGGTGCACGGGGAGACGGTTGGCGATGGCGTCGACCAGGTCGGTCCGCAGGCTCCCGTCCTCGTGGTAGAGCCCGACCGTCCCGCTTTCCCTGCCCTCGACGACCACCCACCGTGCTCCGGCGTCGAGGTCGGTCTCCATTTCGTCTACCCAGTCGGCCGCGACCACCGGGACGTGGCCGTCCTTGGCGCCGGTCTCGGCGAGCACGATGAACTTCTCGGACAGAGTGCGCACCAGTTCGGTCTTGCGGGTCGGCCCGATGGCCCGCAGCCCGTTGGACACCTCGACGGCGGCGATCCCGACCTGAACGGCCCAGTCCGCCAACGGCTCGATGCGGCCTTGGGCTTCGGCCACCTCCAGCAGCGTCCCGCCGAGGCAGGTGAGGACGCCCGCCGACTCGCACAACGCCACCCGCTCCTTCAAGGCCGGGTCGATGTAGGCGACGCCCCAGCCGATCTTGATCACGTCGATGAGGTGACCCGTGTGCGTCAGCAGGGCCTCCAGCGCGGAGATCGTCATGCCCTTGTCGAGAACGTGCGTCACCCCGTGGGTGCGGGGTTTGCCCGCACGGTCCGGAAGGTTGAGGAAGCTGGGACAGTCCCACATGGCAATGCCTCCGCTGCTCGGTGATTTGCCTTTGACGGTAGGGACGGACCCGGCGGGAGTCTGTGTCCCGCCGGTACCAATGTCCGCGGATGCTTGGCCCCACTGGGACATGGGAAGTGGCGGGTTCGGTTCCTAACGTTCGGGGCAGGAGAACGTGAGGAGCGAAGGTGTGAACTCTCGATTGGTCATCCTCGGCGGCGGGGCGGCGGGTATGTCCGCCGCGTCCGCGGCCCGGCGGGTCGACCCGGGCGTGGAGATCGTCGTTCTGGAAGCGGGCGGGTATGCCGCCTACGGCTTGTGCGGTCTCCCGTACTACATCGCCGGCCAGGTCCAGCGCGCCGACGACCTGCTGGCCTACCCGCCGTCGTTCTTCCGCGAACAACGGCGCATCGACCTACGGCTGAATGCGCGGGCGACCCACCTCGACCCGCAACGGAAGATCGTCGGCTACCTGCACGACGGCCGCGAGCGGCGGTTGGGTTACCACCGGCTGATCGTCACCGCGGGGGGCGCGCCGGTCCGGCCGCCGATCCCGGGGCTGGACGACGAACGGGTGTTCACCGTGCGCACCCTCGAGGACGCGATCGGCATGCGCAGTCTCCTCGATGCGGGGCGGATCGGCCGCGCGCTCATCGTGGGAGCGGGTTATATCGGCCTGGAGATGGCCGAGGCACTGGCCGCTCGCGGCTCCGCTGTCACCGTCGTGGAGGCTCTGCCGCAGGCGATGCCGAACCTCGACCACCCGATCGCGGCGCTGGTCGAGGACGAGGTCCGCCGCCACGGGGTCGACCTGCGGCTCGGCGTTCGGTTGCAGGCGGTGCGCCGGGTGGGTGACCAGCTGTCGGTCCTGGCCGGCGGCGAGGAGCTGTCAGTGGACGCCGTGGTGCTGGGCACCGGCGTGCGCGCGGAGTCCACGGTGGCCGCCTCGGCAGGCGCGGCGACCGATCCCACCGGGGCGCTTCTCGTCGACGACCGCATGCGCACCTCGCTGCCCGACGTCTATGCCGCCGGGGACTGCATCGCTCCGCACCATCTCGTGCTCGGCAAGCCCGCGTTCGTGCCGCTCGGTCCCGCGGCGAACAAGACCGGCCGGGTCGCCGGGACGGTCGCGGCCGGTAGCGACGCCTGGTTCCGCGGCATCGTCGGGACGGCGGTGGTGAAGGTGTTCGACCTGGCTGTTGCCCGGACCGGACTCACCCTCGCCGAGGCCCTCGCCGAGGGACTGCCTGCGGTGGCCACCGACGCGGTCGGCAAGTCCCGCGCCAAGTACTACCCCGGCACATGCCCGGTGAACGTCCGGCTGGTGCACACCACCGGCGGCCTGCTGCTGGGCGCGCAAGTTTTGGGCGTCGGCGAAGGCGTCGCCAAGCGGATCGACCCGATCGCCATCGCGTTGCAGGCCGGCTTCGACGTCGCCGACCTGCTGGCAGCCGATCTCTCCTACGCCCCGCCCTATGCGCCGGTCTACGAACCGGTGCTGCTGGCGGCGCAGGCGGCGGCCGCTACCGTCGCCCGGCCCGACCCCGTGATGGCGGTGTAGGCCATGACCACCGCACAACCACGGGTCGCGGTCGTCACCGGTGGCAGCTCAGGCATCGGGCAGGCGACCGTGCAGCGATTGGTCAAGGACGGTTTCCGGGTCGCGGTCGTCGACTTGACCGTCGCCGAGGATTCCGATGCGGCGTTGTCCGTGCGCGCGAATGTGGCCGACCCGGACGACGTGCAGCGTGCCTTCGGCGAGATCCTCGCGGTGTTCGGCCGGATAGACGTGCTGGTGAACAACGCGGGCATCACCGGGTCCGAGTCCGCCACGGTGTGCCACGAGACGCCGGTGGAGGAGTTCGACCGGGTCATCGCCGTCAACGTCCGCGGGCCGTTCCTGTGCAGCAGTGCCGTGCTGCCGGCCATGCTGGACCAGGGCGGCGGCCACATCATCACCATCGCCTCGGTCGCCGGATTGGTCGTGTTCCCCCGACGGTGTGCCTACACCACGTCCAAGGGCGCCGCGCTGCAGTTCGCCAAGTCGCTGGCGGTGGACTACGCCGCCAACGGAATCCGGTCGAACGCGGTGTGCCCCGGGTTCGTGCAGACCCCCATGACCCAGTGGCGGCTGGACATTCCCGAGCTACGTGCCCAGGTGGAAGCCAAGGTGCCGATGGGCCGGGTCGGCCAACCTGAGGAGATCGCCGACGCCGTCGCCGTGCTCGCCTCCGACCACCTCAGCTACCTCAACGGACACGCCTTCGTCGTCGACGGCGGCTGGACCGCGCTCTAGGCCGAAACACCAGGAGGGACATCATGGCCGGACGATTGGACGGACGGGCGGCGCTGATCACCGGCGCCGGCTCGGGAATCGGGCGGGCGGCAGCCGAACTGTTCGCCGCCGAGGGCGCCGGGGTCGCCGTGGTCGACCTGCGCGGGGAGGCGGCCGAGGAGACGGTCGCCAAGATCACCGCGGCGGGCGGGCGCGCGCTGGCGATCGCCGCGGACGTGACGTCGGCCGAGCAGATCGAGGGAGCCGTCGGCCGGGCGGTGGCCGAGTTCGGCAGGCTGGACCTGCTGTACAACAACGCGGGCATCGACAGCCGCGGCTCGGTGGCCGAGGCGCAAGAGTACGACTGGGATCGCTGCTTCGCGGTCAACGTCAAGGGCACCTTCCTGTGCTCGAAGGCCGCGGTAGGGCACCTGCGGTCCGCCGGCGGCGGGGCGATCGTCAACCAGGGTTCGGTGGCCGGGCTGGTCGCGGTGCCGAACTTCGCCGCCTACTGCGCGGCCAAGGGCGCGGTCGTCTCGCTCACCCGCTCCATGGCGATCGACCTCGCGCCGCAACGGATCCGGGTCAACGCGATCTGTCCGGGCACGGTGTTCACCCCGCTGATGGAGCCGATGCTGCGCGCCCGCGGCGACGGTGACCTCGAGGCCGGGCTGGCCAAGACCCTGGTCAAGTACCCGATCGGCAGGCTCGGCACGCCCGAGGAGATCGCCAAGGTGGCGCTGTTCTTGTGCAGCGACGAGTCGTCCTTCATGACCGGTTCGATTGTGACCGCCGATGGCGGGATGACGGCGCAATAGGGAGCAGGCTCATGACATTCCACACCGAATCCGACAAGGTCGTCGACCTCGACCGGGCCGCGGCGCTGGTCGCCGACGCCGCGCTCGTCGCGCTGGGCGGCGGGTTGTCGGCGCGGCTGCCGATGGCGCTGGTGCGCGAGCTCATCCGGCAAGGCAGGCGCGACCTGCACGTGATCGGTTCGGCGCACGGCATCGACGTCGATCTGCTCATCGCCGCCGGGGCGTTGGGCGTGTGCGAGGAAAGCTACGTCGGGTTCGAGCAGGACCTCGGACTCGCCCCCGCCTTCCGGCGGGCCGCCGAACAGGGCGGCGGCGTCGAGATCCGGGAAAGCTGCTGCGCCACGATGCTCACCCAACTGCGGGCAGCCGAGTACGGCCTGCCGTTCCTGCCGGTGCGGGGCGTCAAGGGCTCCGACATCCGGCGGCTGCACCCGGAGTACCGCGAGGTGACCTGCCCGTTCACCGGGGAGCGGCTGGTAGCCGTCCCGCCGCTGCGGCCGGACGTCGCGCTGATCCACGCGCCGCTGGGGGACCGGCTCGGCAACCTGCACCTGGAACAGCCCTACGTGCTCGACGAGCGGTTCGCCGCGGCCTCGCGCAATGTCGTCGCGACCGTGGAGCGGGTGAGGGCGACCGAGGATGTGGTGCGGGCGGGCGTGACCATCCCGGCCCACCTCGTCGCCGCGGTTGCCGAGGTGCCCTACGGCGCCCACCCGAGCTCCTGCTACCCCGGCTACGCCTACGACCGGCCGCACCTGGTCAGCTACATCCGCGCGGCGACGGCAGGCGGGCAGGCGCTGGCGGACTACCTCGACGAGTACGTGACCGGCACGCCCACCGAGGAGGCCTACCGCAAGGCGGTCGGCGAGGACCAACTGGCCGCGCTCGGCGCCTGGTCGGAGTCCACCGAGCAGTGGAAGGAGCTGTTCCGATGAGCTTCTCGATCGACGAGTGGTTCGTGGTGGCGCTGGCCCGCACCATCCGGGACCGGGAGGTCGTCTTCCACGGCTTCGGCAGCCCGTGCGCGCAGGTGGCGATGCACGTGGCGCGGCGCTGCTTCGCCCGCGAGATGCTGCTGGTCGAAGGGGCCACCTACGCGGTCAACCCCGATCCGCCGTTCATCCCGCCCACCGGCAACGAGCAAAGCCTGCAGCACGGCGCGACATACCGGATGCGCTTCGAGGAGTTCTTCGACGCCGCCCTGCGCGGGGACGTCGACCGGATGTTCCTCTCCGGTGGACAGATCGACGGCTACGGCAACACCAATGTCACCGCGATCGGCCCGCTGGAGCGGCCGAAGGTCAAGCTCGGCGGCGGTGGGGGCGGCTGCAACCTGGCTGCGACCATCCGGCAGCTGACGCTGTGGACGACCCGGCACCGGTCGGGCCGCGCGCTGGTGGCCGACTGCGACTTCGTCACCGACATGGGCCACCACACGCGAGAAGGCAGCCGCACCGAGCTCGGATTCACCGGCGGCGGGCCGCAGTGGCTGGTCACCGAGCTCGGGGTGTTCGACTACGACGCGGGCGGCCATGCGCGGCTGCGCCGGGTGTTCCCGGACGTCGACCTCGACACCATCCGCGCGGCCACCGGCTTCGAGCTGCGGGTGGCACGCGACCTGCGGCCGGTCGATCCGCCGAGCGCCGCCGAGATCGCGGCGGTGCGCAGCATCGACCCGTTGGGCGTGCGCCGCTCGGAGTTCGCGCCGGAGGAACTGCGCCGCAGCTTCACCCACGGCTCAATGGGGCCGTGCGCGTGTTGACCGCCAGCGCGGCCCTGACCGCGGTGTTCGAACCCCGCCGGGTCGCGCTGGTCGGCGCCTCCGACCGGCCGGGCACCGCGGGTCGGCTGTTCTGGGACAACCTTGCCAGCTTCCCCGGTGAGGTCGTGCCGGTCACGCCCTCGGCGGCCGAGGTGGGTGGTCATCGGTCGGTGCCGACCTTGCGTGACATCGACGGCGACGTCGACCTGGCGGTCGTGGTGACCCCGGCTCCGGCCGTGGCCGGGGTGATCGCCGACGCCGCGGCCAAGGGGATCCCGGCCGCGGTGGTGATCAGCGGCGGGTTCGCCGAAGCCGGGCCGGAGGGCGTGCGGTGGCAGGACGAGGTGCTGGCCGCCGCCCGCGCGGGCGGGGTGCGGATCATCGGGCCCAACTGCTTCGGCGTGCAGAACTGCGACCTCGGGCTGAACGCCTCACTGGCCACCGGGCTGCCCGAAGGCGGTGGGGGCATCAGCCTGGTGACCCAGTCCGGCTCATACGGCATGGCCGTCCACACCCTAGCGGCCGACGAGCGCACCCGGTTCGCCAAGGTGTGCGCGACCGGGAACAAGGCCGACCTCGCCGACGCCGAACTCCTGCGCTATCTCGGGTCCGACCCGGCCACCCGCACGCTGTGCTTCCTGTCCGAGTCGCTGCCGGACGGCCGGGCCTTCGTCGATGCGGCGCGCGAGATCACCCCGCACAAACCGGTGATCGTCACCCGGACGGGCCGCTCGCTCGCCGGGGCCCGCGCCGCCTTCTCACACACCGCCGCGCTGGCGACGCACCAACGCCTGGCCCGTGCCGCGCTGGAGCAGGCGGGCGCGACGGTGGTGGGGTCGGGGCTGGAGATGCTGGACGCCGCGCGGGCGTTGGACACCCAGCCGCAGGCCACCGGTGCGCGCGTCGGGATCATCACCAACTCCGGGGGCACCGGGGTGGAGCTGACCGACCTGCTGTCCGAAGAAGGCCTGTCCGTGCCGGAGCTGTCTGCTGGCTTGGTGGACGAGCTGCGCCCGCTGCTGCCCACGTTCGCCGGCGCGCGCAACCCGGTGGACATCACGCCCGTCTGGCGCCGGTTCACCGAGCTGTATCCGGCGATGGTCGACCGGCTGGCCCGCTCGGGCGAGGTGGACGTGGTGATCCCGGTGTTGCTGCAGCGCGCGGCGGACGAGGCGGTCGCGGCGGCGGTGCTGGATGCGGTCGCCGCGCTGCGCGCCGACGGAGTGACCGTGCCGGTGTACGTGTGCTGGGTCGCGCCGCGAGCCGATCGGGCGGGCGCGGACCTGCTGCAGGAGGCGGGAGTGCCCTGCTTCGACTGGCCCGAGCGGACCGCCCGAGCGGTCGCTCACGCCGTTCGGTACGCCGTCGCACGGACCCGGCCGCCGCGCCATCTTCCGCAGCCGAGGGGGTTCGGCCCGTTGCCTGCGCTGCCCGAGGGGGCGTTGGACATCGAGCGGGCGGCCGAGTTGCTGACCGCCGCGGGTATCGAGCTGCTCCCCGGCCGGGTGTGCGCATCGGCCCGGGAAGCGGTCGCCGCCGCCGAGGATCTCGGCTACCCGGTGGTCGGCAAGGCGGTGCACCCGGAGCTTGTGCACAAGAGCGACGTGGGCGGCGTGCGGCTCGGGCTGGCCGATGTCGCGGCGGTGGCGGCCTCGGCCGATGACCTGCTCGCGCTGGCCCCGGGAGCTCGGGTGCTGGTGCAGCGGCAGGGTACGGGCGTGGAAGTCGTCGTCGGCGGCCTCCGGGACCCCCAGTTCGGGGCGGGTGTGCTGGTCGGCTTGGGCGGGGCGTTCGTCGAGGTGCTCGATGACGTCGCGCTCGGGCTCGCTCCGCTGTCCGAGGAGCACGCGCGTGACCTGCTCGGCCGGTTGCGCGGTTACCCGCTGCTGGCCGGTGCGCGCGGACGGGAGCCGGTGGACCTGGCGGCGCTGGCGCGCCTGGTGACGCGGATCGGCGACCTGCTCGTGGCGGTACCGGCGATCACCGAACTCGATCTCAACCCGGTGTTGTGCGACGCAGCCGGCTGCGTGGCGGCCGACTGGCGCGTGAAGGGCCGGAATCGGTCCTCCCAGGACGAGGTTCGGGCGACGGATTCGCCCGGCCATGGCGGAGAAATGGGGGCCTTTGCTCCGTAGCGTTTGGTCTATTCCCGCTGTCTCAAGGAAAGGGCAATGCCATGCGAGTCGGATCGCAAGACGTACTGCTGCCCACGACGATGGTCGGTAACTACCCGAACCCACGTTGGTATGACGGACGGGCGTTCGCGGTGTATCCCCAGGGCGAATTCATCCACGACTCGATCAGCCGGGAAGCACTGGACGACGCCGTCGGCGCGATCGTGCACGACCAGGAGAACGCCGGACTGGACGTGATCAGTGACGGCAGAGTGTACGGCGGAGACTCGCCGTACGGCACGATCCTCTATCACTATGTACAGCGGATGACCGGCTACAAGCTGTCCGGTCCGCCGATCGGACTGCCGATCTACTCGACGCTGTTCGCACCGACGTGTACCGGCGAAGTACGCCGGGAGCACCCGTTCCACCTGGCCACTCTGCGGGCCGTCCGGCGGGCTACGAAGAAGCCGGTGAAGATCTCCTACACCGGTATCCAGGTGCTCGCCGCGGCCACCAACAACCAGTTCTACAAGGAAACCAAGGAATTGGCGCTGGCGATCGCCAAGGCGTTCAACGAGGACCTCAAGGAACTGGCGGACAACGGCTGCGACATCGTTCAATTCGACGAGTTCGTCTGGCCCTACGGCATGGGCGACTGGGAAATCGAAGTGCTGAACAAGGCCGTCGACGGTGTGACCATGCAGAGCTGGGTGCACACCTGCTGGGGCAACTACTCCGGTACGCCCGGCTACTTCCCGGATGAGGAGGAAACCGAGTTCGGCGCCTGGGTGCTCGACCGGCGTCCGTCATCGGCGCCCGCCCCGGAACGGGCCCAGGCCCTGTTCCCGCAGGTGAACGACGCCAACATCAACGCGCTGAACTACGAGGTCGGCCGGATGGGCCCGGATGACCTGAAGCCGCTGTCGGATCATGGCTTCGCGAAGGATTTCGTCGCCGGGATCATCGACGTCAAGAGCACCATCACCGAGACAGCCGACGAGGTCGCCGACCGGATCCGCGGCGTCCTGGAGTTCGTCCCCGCCGAGCGGGTGGGCCTGTCCACCGACTGCGGATTGATCAACCTGCCCAGGATGATCGCCGCGAGCAAGCTGCGCGCGCTCGCCGACGGCGCCGCCATCGTCCGGAAGGAACTGGAGGCCAAGTAGCACGGAGAGCGGTTGCCGCCTAGCGGGGTGCCTCGTGCGTGAAAGTCGCCCCTCCGAGGGCCGTTATCACGCACGAGGTTCTGTGCGCATTCCCGAGCCGCTGCCGTAGCGCCGGGTGATGATCTCTAGGAAGTGGCCGTCGGGGTGCGTGACCTACACCTCCCGCCGCCGTCGTTGGTGTTGATCCGGCCGGCACCCCTGTGACCGTGCACCGGGACGGACAGCCGGTCGCGTCCTCCGAAGTCCGGAGCATCGAGTAGTTCCGCAAGACCGGCGTGCAGACCGCGACCACCGGGGACACCGTCGGCCGAGCTGCGGGCCTGCCCCAGCCCGAGACGTTCGAGTTCCTCGGTCGCACGAGGCCACCGGGCGACGCGGCACTGGCACAGGGCGCTGCGGCGCCGCAGCCAGCGCAGCCGACTCACCTGGAAGCGGATGGACCGTCTCGCGAAACGATGGTTACCACCCGCCCGTGTGACGCATCCGTTCCCGGCGGCGCGCTTTGCGCGCTGCAGTGGGTTTACCCGGCTGTGGCATGCTCGGCAGCCACGGCAGAGGAGGGCTTATGGACATCGAGCAGGCATGCCACGAGTTGCTGCTACGCCTTGCCGGGCGGCTGCCGGACGCGCTGCTGTGGCGTTATCGCGACTGGCTCGGCGAGGGCGCGGTGAGCCCGCTGGCGCGGACGTTGCCGAAGACGTTGCTCAAACACGGCATCGACCTCGACCAGCACGAGCACGGCCTGCTGGTGGCCGGATTCGGGCCGTACGGCGCCGATCGGCATCAGATCAATGCGACCCTCGGGGTAGACGCCGACCAGCAGACCCGGTACACATTCACCCAGGACTCACCTGAAAGGGTGAACGCTGCCAACCAGGTGGACGCGGTCGTCGGCGCGACGTTGCGCGGTCGACCGCAGGTCGGTGAGGTGCGGCAGAGCTGGCGGCAGGCCGGTGTGGGCGAGGCCAAGCGGGTTCTGCTGGTCACCGCCCTTGCCGGCTGCGCGCGCCTGACCGGTGAGTTGCAGCGGGTGTCGCGGGTGCTCGGGGAGGAAGAACCCAGCGTCGAAGTGATGCCGCCGAGGCTCGAGCCGCCGGCGTACCACCGGGCGGCGCTGGCGAACTCGACGCTCGTCTGCGTCGGGGCCGCAGGCGGGCGGCAGCGCACGGCCGCCGCGTAGTGAGCTCGCTCCTCCGGCGAGCTGGAGGGAGATGGGCATGGACGACCTCGAGGTGCCGTTGCGGCTGCACAACTTGGTGCTGGCGCTGGCGGGTCGGATGGACGACAGCGCGCTGAGCGGCAGCCGCGAGCTGATCGCGCGCTCGCGCCTGGATGAGGCCGCCGAGCTGATCGTCGGAACGTTGATCGCCGGGCGGGTGCCGGTGCGGGCCGCTGAGCGGCGCGAGCTGGCGGTTGTGCTGGAGCTGACCAGGTCGGATGCCGCGCTCGCCGAGGAGCTGACCGTGGCCGAGGACGCGGTGGAGGTCGCCCATCAGTTCAGCGGTGAGGATGAGCCGGACCTGAGCGTGGCCGAGGCGTTGGAACGGGTGCTGCGGGTGCTGCCGGATGTGCGCTCGGTGCACGCGGTCTGGCGCACCACCCCTGCGGGCGGCGTGCCCGGTCCGGTGCCGCAGCGGTTGGTGCTGGTGGACGTTGGGGACGAGGGCAGCCCGCCTGCCACGGCGTACCGGGTGGATGCGGCGCTACGGCAGGCAGGCGTTCGCGCTGCGGTGGAGGTCGCTGGGGCGGGCGTGGAGTGGTCGGCGTATCACCGGCTGGCGTACGCGTCGGCGGTTCCGGTGTGGCGAGTCGGCGGGCGGGCGACGCCGCGGGTGCAGCAGCCCGAGCCCGTGGCGCCGCAGCAGGAGCGCTGGCCTGAGCCCGCCGAGCCTGAGGTCGAGGTGGTCTCGGAGATCCACCCCAGGTGGTGGGAGGTCGCCGACGAGCCTGCTCCCCGGGAGCAGGCGGGCGCGGACGCGACCGTGGTGCGCAAGCCGGTGCCGCCGCCGGAGGATCGCACCGAGAGCACCACCGAGATGAGCGCCGAGGAGCAGGCCCAGCTCAAGGCCGCGCTGGCTGCGGATCCGCAGCAGGGCAAGCAGATCGCCTCGGCACAGGGTGCCAAGCCGGACAGCGAGCAGTCCGGGCTGGCCGAGCCGCCCGAGGGTGACGGGCCCACCTCGGTGCCGCAGCTCAGCGACCGAGACCGGGTGTTGCTGGCCCAACTGCACGCCGAACTGGCCAAGCGGGAGCAGTCGGAGGCCGACCAGGTGCGGACGAACGGCGCGGAGTGGGTGCATGATCGCCCGCGCTGGTCGGCGGGATAGTGGCCGCGATCCCGCAGTGCGGGGTGAAGCTGGCGCATTTCGCTGCGGTGCTTCGACCGGATCTGTCAAGATGGCACGGGCGGTATCGGGCTTGCTGGAACCCAGTGGGCTCCGGGTTCGTCCCACGTGGTGTCTGACCGGGCATAAGGGGAGCACGACATCATGGCTGACACATCAGGAGACCTACCGGGCCTGCCGCAGGTGGACAACTGGGATGGCCCGCCGGGCGCGCCGCCGCCGCCCGGTGGCGACCCCGCCGCCCGGTGGCGACTTGACGAACATGCTGCTCGGGAACGACCCGGGGTCGGCCACGATCACGGGCATGGGTGGCCTGCTGGGCCTGCAGCATTACGAGCAGCGGGCTCGTGCCGGTGGGGCGGAGGACATCGCCTTCGATCGTGATGGCGTCGACCAGGTGGTCAACCGGGTGGATCGGCTTATTCAGAAGCTGGAGGCTGCGTCACGAGAGGTATTCGACTTGTACAGCGTGAAGCCGCCTGGGCAGGAGTACGCGAGTGCGGGGTTCGCCAACCGGGCCAACGCGGCTGGCTTGTCGTATGAGAACTACCTCAAGGCGAAGATCGAAGGCCTGCACGACTACGTGAAGCTGCTCGAGCGGATTCGTGACAAGTACGTGCAACAGGACGATGACACCGCTGATCGATTCAACAGGCAGGACAGCTGAATGCGCTCGAAGACACGGCACGCTCGAGTCACGACTGCTCTGCTCGCTGGACTGGCTTCAGCGGCACTCATTGTCGGTTGCTCGGATGATTCCACAAACGGGACGCCGCAGCCGGCCGGGGGCCAGCCGCCGCAGACCGCCCAGCAGCCGGACAGCGCGCTGCCGCACAGCGGCGCGCCGAAGGTGACCGACCCCATCGAGACGGCGGCCTTCGAGGCTGACCCCTGCGGTGTTGTCACGGAAGTGCAGTTGAAGTCGATGGGCATGACCCTGGACGAGTTTGAGCCGGAGCTTGACTTCCCAGCCGGTCCTAAATGCGACTGGCTCCTTCATCCGGTCCGAGCTGGGTCATTTGGTGGAGCGTTTCTCACCGCGAATCCCGAAGGTCTGAGCAACTTTTACGCGAAGGACAAGGCCGACGAGTGGGGATACTTCGAGGAGGTTGACCCCATCAAGGGCTATCCGGCCGTTGTTGTCGCACTTAATGATCCACCTGGCGAGGGTTTCTGCAACTTGGAAGTTGGCCTTCGTGACGACCTTGCTTTCTCTGTAGGCGTGAGCGGGTCGTGGGAGGAGAGCCCGCTGTACGACGACCCGTGCGGCGTCGCGCAGAAGTTGGCGGAGCTAGTGATCAAGAATATGAAGGGCAGCGCGTGATGGTCGGCGACCGCGTTTGGTGTGCCGGTCTCGGGGTTGGGTCGGTCGTGATTGACCCGGTAGGCGAGGATGCAATGATCGGACCAAAGACTTCGTTGGTCGCAGGACTGGCTTCGGCGGCTCTACTGGCTGGCTGCGCGGACGACTCCGAGGGCGGCACGCCGCAGCCGACCGGGGCGCAGCCTCCAGCGACGGCCCAGCAACCGGACAGCGCGCTGCCGCACAGTGGCGCACCGAAGGTGGATGATCCCATCGATACGGCGGTGTTTGAGTCAGACGTTTGTGGCGTTCTTACCAAAGATCAGCTGGGATCTCTTGACATGAAGGTACGCGAACTCGAACCGAAGCCCGATTTCGCAGCGGGGCCTAGCTGCACGTGGTTTCTCGATCCGGTCAGGGCCGGCTCGCTGGGAGTGACGTTCCTTACCGCGAACAACGAGGGCCTTAGTAACACGTATGCGAAAGACAAGGCGGGTGCGTGGGGACTCTTTGAAACCATCGATCCGATCGAAGGGTATCCGGCCGTGATGGCGGATCTCGACGATGCACGACCTGACGGATTCTGCCGAATCGAAGTTGGTATCCGCGACGACCTGACCTTCTCCGCGGGTATGGCCGCTTCGAGGGACGTTAGCCCATTCAATGCTGATCCTTGTGCCGCCGCGGAAAAGGCCGCTGCCCTGGCCATACAAACCATGAAGGGGGGCGCGTGATGACCGCGCACTATGACGACGCACCGCGCTGTTACTCGGGTCAGGAGATCTTCCACCTGATGAACGCCAACTGCGGCAACACCGAGTCCATTAGCGCGGCGCAGGACGGCGCCGAGAGGTTCCGCACCCTGCACACCGAAGTCGCCGAGGAGC
>JBOHER010000419.1:0-5104 GCA_050701115.1 Haloechinothrix sp.
ATCCTCGGCCGCCCCAGGATGCCACCCGACCCCGCCCCAGCCAGACCCGCAGAGTCGAAACCGATCACGCCCGCCACACACCCTCCGGGCGGGCCCACTCGCCATGCCATCACGCGGTCAAAACGCAGTTCAACGACATGCCTGAATGTTTGCGTCTGTTGCTGTCGATCGCGACTCCGCTCGTGGCGGCCGTGCCCACGGTGCTGATGGGCCCGCACGCATTTGTCGACCGCCCCCAACGGTGGTTGCAAGCGCTTTCGGCGCATCCGGGCGCGATCAGCGCCGCGCCCAGTTATGCCTATGCGTATTGCGCAGCCCGGGTTCCCGACTCGGCGAAGCGGGACCTGAATCTGGACCAGGTCGCAGCGCTGATCGACGTCAAACCGGTGCGGGCCGGTTCGCTGGATCGGTTCCGCTCGGCTTTCGCCTCCTGCGGCTTGACTCGCTATGCCCAGCGTCCCGGTTACGGCTTGTCGGAGGCGACGGCGTTGGTATCGGCTGCCGCAGCCTGGAGCGGACCGGTGCGATGCGCCTTCGACCGCGCGGCGCTGGACCGGGGAACGGCGGTGCGCGCCGAGAACGGTTGCGCTGACACCGTTGAGCTCGTCTCGTCTGGGCGGCCGATAGACCAGACCGTCGTCATTGTGGACCCTCGAACCCGGCGCCTGATGACACCAGATGCCGTTGGTGAGATCTGGATCAGCGGTCCCAACGTCGCACAAGGATATTGGGGCCGGGCTGAGGAAACGGCTCGCGCGTTCCACGACGTGCTCGACGGAGACTCGACCGGGCAACGTTCTTGGCTGCGGACCGGTGATCTAGGCGTTCAGCATGACGACGAGCTCTACGTGCTCGGGCCACTGTGATCGGCGGTCAGCTCCGTTTCGATCCGTTGCGCGCGGATTTGGGTGCTGCTCCCAGCAGCTTCTGCGCGCGCAGCGCGATCTCCATAATGAGCCGTTGTTCCGGATCGTCGAGCCGGTCGCCCAGCAGTTCGTTGATCTGATGCATCCGGTAACGGACGGTCTGCGGATGCACATCGAGCCGGTTCGCGATCTCGTTGATACCGCCCCGGGTGCCCAGCCAGGCAAGCAGGGTGGCCGACAGTCGCTCCCGTTGCTTGACGGTCAGGTTGGCGAACGGTTGCAGTGCTCGGTCGACCAATTGTGAGATCAGGAACTCGTCGGAAAGCAACGCCAGCGTCGAGAGGTGTTCGGAGCACCAGGTGATGTCGGCTGCCGGCAGCACGCCACGCTGCACCAGGTCCATCGCGCGGCGCGCGCTGGTCAGCGACCGGTAGGCATCGGTGATCGGCACCAACGGGCCGACCACCGCCTTGCGTCCGTCGAGTTGCTCGCCGAGCCGGTGGAGTTGCTTGTCGGGGTCGCCGACGACCAGGCGGGGTTCCGCACTCTCCAGATCGACCAGCACGTCGTCATCCAGCGACGCGTCGAGCGATTCGTGCCCATTCTCCGTGTGCTCGACCAGGGCGACCGCTACCTGTTCGGGGAGGTCCCACGCGGCGGAGGCAGCGAGGTCGACAAGCGACTGCCGCGACTGAGGTTGCTCGCTGATGATCTGTTTGAGCAATTGCTGGCGTCGCCGCTCGCGCGAGCCGCTGGCTCGTGCCTGGGCGTCGGTGAAGCCGACGATGGCCACCAGGCAGAGTTCGTCGGTGTACGCGAAGATCGCGTCAGCGATCGCGAAGAGCGTGCTGCTCGGAAGCCCGGCCGCGACGCCCGCTGCCCGGGTATGGCGCCAGGCGACCTTGGCGCCGATGCGAACCGCGTTCTGCAGGGCGTCCATGGTCCGGCCCTCATGGAACTCGAGCTTCCCGGCGTAACGAAACCACTCCTCCCACGCGGTCGTGTCGACGTTCGGATTGTTGATGTTGTCGACGACGTGGAGCACCGACCGCTCGACGCTGGTCACCAGCACCTGTCCGAACTTGCCCTGAAGGGGCTGTCGGTAGGCGGGTACACCCTCCCGGATTTCGTTGATCATGTCCCGGACCATCCGGCCCACCATCGGCCGGATCATCGCCTGCAACTGGTGCCGGGGTATCGCCGCCCACAGCTCGGGCGCGGCGAGGGACTTGGCGCCCAACGGCTTTCGCGCTGCCGGTATACCGGCACCACGATGGTTCACTTCGGTAGTCATACTGTCACCCCCGTGTGACAAAAAACCTGTCCTCGGCCACGCCTGGTGGATACGAACTTGCTCCACAGACGATAAACTTGGGCTTAACGAGTGTCAATGAATTGTTTTCCCTGCCTTCGGCGTTCACCCGTCCGGTTACTGCCCAATATCATACTTGTGTGCGTCGCACAGGGTTGCCTCCGGGCACTTATTCGATCATGACAAGATTTGTGTCGCCTGGTGGTCAGAGCATCGGGATCGGTCCGGCCTGACTAGTCCAGTCCGGGTGTATGCGCTGGTAGGGAGCGCTCACAAGCCCGGGTTTTGAATGAGACACGATATGTGTTGTTGAACATATCAGTTTGTTTCGCTACAACTTGCCGGTCGCGTGACAAGCGTCTGTACGCCATCGAAACCGCTGTCGATCTACCGCACGTTATCTGCCAGCATTTCCGAGGCGGCGGAGGTTTCCTGGCCGATTGAACCGTGCTGATCAAGGGCCTCAATGCCACCGACCGGGCCGGGGGCGACCGCGACGTCGCGGCGCTGGCCGACAACTCCGGCCGCCTCGCCCGGACCTCATCCGAACGCGCCGCGAAGCGGATCGTGCGCGGAGTTCAGCGCGACCAGGCCAAGATCCTCATCGGTCTCGACGCGTACAGCATCGATTTCATGGCGCGGGCGCTCGGCTCCGGCTACCAGCGGATCCTCAGCGCCGCGATGAAGCGCAGGCGTGGCCTAGCCGCTCAGCGGCGCAGTTCGTGATGGATCGAGTTGCACAAGATCGGGCCGTGCAGCCCGACTCTCAAGGCCGACATCGGAAGGTCACTTGGGCTCGGGGGTGCCGCTGGGCCAGACGCATCCCGACGAGCCGGTGATGAACAGTTCACCCTGCGGGTTGGACTGTAGTGACATGCCGAATCCATCGGCATTCTCGGCGTTCATGAAAGTATCGCTGGGCCGGTCGTCGTTCTTGACGGTCCAGCCGTGGGATTCCCACCACGCCTTCATAGCGTCGAAGTACGAGTTGTTGCCGGCCGGGTCGAGTCCGTTGACTTGGTAGCTGGCGCCCATGGTCCGGCGGCCGTCAAGTTTGCCGAAGGGATCGGTGCAACCGAGTGAATCTGCCCCTCGATCCTCAAGGGTGGCTTCGGAAGGCAGGGCAGCCTCTGCGGCTTCCCTGAGATACCGATCCAGTCGCTCAGCTGCTTCCTGGGCGGTAATGGTGGGCTGCATGTTGCCTCCGGTGCAGGACGTCACGACACCGAGCAGAAACACTGCGAGTGTGCCGATCAGTACTCGGTTCAGGGACAGGTGCATGTCGTGTGAAGCCTCGTTCCTCACGATGTAGGTGTAGCGATGATCTCTCCCATCTGCCGCAGCGAGATCGACCCGATCGGTCTGCTCACCAATCGTGATCGCGTCATCGCCTTGCTTCTTGATTTCCGCGATGATCGCGCCATAACCACTCATGCAACGCCCCAGACTTGGTAGCTGAACCGGGACAGAATGCCACACAGAGCGACAGAAGGAGTCGCTTTCGGTTCGATTGAGGTAGAACTACGCACCCGTGATAGCGGACCCCTGGGGACCGGTCGTCGCAACGCCTGAACGCGCTCAGGCCTTCCGCCGTGCACGCGGTCTCGGTTAGTTGGCCGCTCAGCGGCGCAGTTGCACTCCCGGTCGCTGGATTTCAGCCGACCACTGTGGACCGGATCGACGCGTGGCCGATGCGGTCGGCGGGAAGGTCAACGACGCTGGCTGGCGATGTGCGCGGCGGCTGGATGCAGGTGAGACACGAACGGCTGCGCACTCACGGACCTTTCAGCAGGACGCCGAGACGTCGGCGCCTTCGCGGAACGACACGTGGACGTGGTCGTAATGGTTGGCCGTGGTGCTGCCGCGGTCTTCCATCATCTGCCAGCCGGAACCGTCGTTGTACCGCTGACGCCAGATCACGTAGGAGACGCCGAATCGGGACTGATTCGCCAGCACGTAATCGGCGAGGGCATTTCCGGTTTCGGTGTCGACCATGAAATCGAGGGCGAGTCCGGACGGGTGGTCACTGGACCCGCCCCGGTCCGCGCGGCCGCCGACCGAGTCGACGTCGAACTTGCCGAGGATGTGGTGACCGACCTGAGCGACGTGCGGCTGGGTTCCTTCGAGGGTGGTCGGGCAGGCCTCGACGGTCGGGGTGGGGCGCGGTGTCGGCTTCGGCGTGGGCTTCTTGCTGGTGGTGGTGGCCTTCGGGGTCGGCTTCTTCGTCGGGCGGGGCGTCGTGGTCGTCGGGGTTGGCCTCGCCGTGGTCGTCGTGGTAGTGCTCGACGGCGTGCTGCTGGTGGTCGTGGTGGCAGCGGTCCGGGTGGCGCCCGAGCTCTGCGGGCTGGTCCACACGGACTCGACGAGCCAGATCGGGGAGATCACGGCCACCGTGGCCAGCACGGTCGTCGCGATCGGTTTCTTCCATGACGGGGCAGGGGCACGATGTCGACCGGCCATTGTGGAATGCCATCCTCGGAATTCGCGGAATCATTTCTTGCCGATCTTGCGCCCCGATCACCGCAAGAACTCGGCCAGATTACGAAATGAAAACAGCGCTGTCAGCTCCGAGTGATGGTCGCCACAGATCAGGCGGTCGAGGGTCTGCCGTTCGGCGGCCCCGCCTGCTCCGTTCGGCCGGTCATACTGGCCCGAAGCGTGGACAGGCCGCTGCCGGAAAGGCGAGACAAGGCCGCGGGCCGCTCGGTGAGCAGCAGGAGGATGGTGTCGATCGGGCCACTCACCTCGTTCTCGCCCGACCCCACCGTCCACTCGGTGTCCGTGGCGACGAGCCGCAGTCCGGTGAGCTTGCGCTTGGCCCAGAACGGCCACCCCATGGTCCACACCCTCGTTGCGCCCGTCCCGGCCGCCTCCACCGGCATCGTCCGTTCGCGACCGAGGGGGATGGCGATGTCCTGGCCGTGGA
>JBOHER010000420.1:0-7364 GCA_050701115.1 Haloechinothrix sp.
GGCTCCGGGATCGGTTCCTGTTCGCACTGTTGGCCGAGACGGGCATGCGGGTCGGCCAAGCACTGGGGTTACGGCACGAGGACTTCGTGAGCCGCCAGCGTCGGGTTGCGATCGTGCCCCGGGCCGAGTGCAGGAACCAGTGGTCGAACCCCCGCAAGTCCAAAACCGGCTCCAACCTGGTGGATGCGGGCTGGATCGCAGCGCACGTCTGGGCGAGGTTTGCTCGGGCGACTCCGTAGTCGGTCAACCGGGCCGGCGAGGAGGCCACGAGGAAGGTCTGCGGCGTACTCGTGGCGATGCTGCCGGGGAAGAGCTGGGCGCCTCACCCGTCGAACGGTCAGCGGTGAACGTGGGAACGGTCCCCGGGTCGACCGCGACCGTGGCCCGTTGTGGCCCGCGACGCGAGCGGATCTGGGCGTGCTGGGCGGCCAGGTAGGTGTCCTTGGACCGACCCGCGGCCTGGCCGGCTTCGACCAGGCCTTGCGGAGCCATTTCGAGCCGTGCCGGGTGCGTCCGGATCGGTGTTTGCCGGCGGATTCGTTGTTGCCGGGGCACATGCCCGCCCACGACGAGAGGTGCCCGGCGGTGGGGAAGCGGGACATGTCGGCGCCGATCTCAGCGAGGATCACCTGGGCGGTACGTCGGGCCACGCCCGGGATCGTCACCAGCAGCGACACCGCCGCTTCGTAAGGGTCCAACAGCTCGTCGATGCGGTTGGTGAGCATGGCCACGGTCGCGTCGGCCTGGTCGATGCGGGCCAGCATCGCCCGGCACAACAGGGCGTGGTGCTGGTTAAACCGGCCGGCCATGGCGTCCTGCAGCTGGGGGATCTTGGAACGCATGCGGCCCTTGGCCATCTCGGCCAGGACCTCGGGATCGCGTTGACCGGCGATGAGGGCGTCGATCATCTCCCGGCCCGACTTGGTGAGCACGCTGGAGGCCACCGATGACAGCTTGACCCCGGCGTCTTCGAGGACCTTGTGGAGCCGTTGGGACTCCCGGGCTCGTTCCTCGATCACCGACTTGCGGTAGCGGGTCAGGTCCCGCAGCGCCCGGAACGGCTCTGGTGGGATGAAGCTCGGCCGGACCAGGCCGTGCTCGAGCAGCGACGCCCCCCAGATGGCGTCGGCGACATCGGTCTTACGGCCCGGCACGTTGCGCATGTGGCGGGCGTTGATCACCCACACCTCCGGCACCGACGCCTCCAGGACCCAGTGGTTGAGTCGGGCCAGGGCGCGGTGCCGTTCTTTCGATTCGGTCCGTTTCCCTGGCCCGCTCGCCGAACCGGACGTGCGGCTTTCACCGCATCCGGCTCTCCATCATCTCGTGCCGCCGGGCTACACGGCCGTCCTTGTCGTCGCCGCCCACGGCGCTGGGATGGCTGTTCCTCGATAGTGATAGCGAGTGATCGCCACCATCGCCGGGTTGAACAGCACGACGCCGTCATGCTCGGGCCACACCGGTTGAGGTAGAGCCGTTGCAGGTCCCGAACAGTCGCCTTGGGGTGTTTCGTCCTCAACCAGATCCAGACGCGGCGCCACAGGTAGGCGCCGAGATAGGCGAAGGTCTTGGACGCCGCCCCGTGGCGGTGATAGTTCGTCCATCCTCGAAGCACCGGGTTGAGACGGCGAATGAGGATGTCGAGCGACTGGTTCGTCGCTCTTCGCGACGCTGTCGCCTTCACCTTGGCCTTGACCGAGGCCAGAGAAGCCCGGGTCGGGTAGGTGTAGACGTAGCGCTTGTCCGCTCCTCGCTTCTTGTGGCGCTGGATGCGCATCCCCAAGAAGTCGAGGCCCTCGTCGATGTGCGTGATCGTCGTCTTCTCCTCCGAGAGCCGAAGCCCCATGGGGAGAAACACCGTCGCTGCCTCGTCTCGCAGGCGCTCGGCATCAGCCCGGTTCCCGGCCACCATGACCACCCGGTGAGTGGCCGGGGGGAATCGCACCCCCCGGCTCTCGCAGAACCGGACGTGAACGTCTCCGCTCATCCGGCTCCCACTGTCCAGCCGTCAGGTCGCACGCCTACCCGCCAGTGGGCGAAGAGGCCCGGCTCAGGTCGTGCGACGCTCGCTAGCCAGTTCACCGCCCGGGTGAGATGGCCGCGCAACCGCTTGTACTTCCGCATGGCCCAACGAACGAGGTACTCGTTGATGCGCCTGAGGACGAGGAACAACATGGACTTGTAGAAGCGCCCGTAGTAGTTGATCCACCCCTGCACGATGGGGTTGAACATGCGTGCAAGGTCCGAGAGGGACTTGTCACTGCGGCAGTTGATCCGCCAGGAGCGGATCTCCCGCCCGATCGCCTTCTTGGCGTCGTCGCTGACCGCCGGAGAGAAGTTCACGAAGAAATGCCCGTGTCTGCTCTTCGACAACCGGGGACGAAACGTGTAGCCGAGGAAGGTGAACCGCTCGTGCTCGGCTGAGCCGGTGCGGTCGGTGTCCTTGCCGATGCGGGTCTTGTCCGGATGCAACTCCAGACCGACCTCCGCCATCCTTTGGGCGATCGCGTCCAGGACCTCGCGGGCCTGGGCCTCGGTCGCGCAGTGCGCTACTGCATCATCTGCGTAGCGCTCGAAGGGAACACCCGGGAACTGCCGGGCCATCCACCGGTCGAACGCGTAGTGCAGGAACAGGTTCGCCAGCAGGGGCGAGATGACTCCTCAAACGCAATGGATAACCGACGGGTCGAAAGGGGTGGCCACCCAGGGGGATCGTGTGCCGGACGATGACGTGGTCGGGTCCGACGAGGACTTCCTTGACCACGCTCCGCAGCACTTTCTTACGGGACTCGACGGTCGCGGTGTCAGCCGTGTCGCGGAGTCGGGCCAGGAAGCCCTCAAGGTCCTCGGCCAACTTGAGATAGGTGTCGCGGTCGATGAGCTGGGCCTCGAGCGCCTCGAGCGCGGATCGCAAGCTCGTCTCTTTGGCCCGCAGGTCGGGCATGCGGGCGCGCAGTTCGTCGAGCGTGACCAGGTCCTCTTGGTAGGCCTGCACGAGGCGGGCGACGGCCTTGGCGGCCCGGGTCAGGTCGAGCTCGAGTCGGGCGCGCTCGGCGATGGCCGGGTTGGCGGCGCGCAGCTCCGCCAGACGCCGGTCGAGTTCGGCCTGCACCATCCGGGGATCGGCGAGCAGCGCGGTCACCTGGCCCCAGACCACATCGTCGAGGTAGTCGACGCGCACGGGCTTGTTGTCACAGACGCGCCCGTGCTCGTAGCGGTAGTCGTCCGATCCGAGACAGCGGTAGTAGTAGAGCTTGCGGGTCTTGGTGCGCGTCGAGGTGCGGTAGTACGCGTAGCCGCAGCTCTGACACGAGACCAGGCCCATCAACAGCGACGGTTCTTTGGTGTTGCGGGCCGAGAAGCGCCGGTTGTCCTCGAGCCGGCGTGCGGTCGCGGCGAAGGTGTCCTCGTCGATGATCGCCGGCACCGCGATGTCGATCCAGTCCTGGGCCGGGCGCGGCCGTGTGCGAGCGTGACGCGACACGGTCCGGCCCTGTTGACGCGCGACACGGTTGAGCGCCGGCGACCCATCGATGCGTCCGGTCTTCAAGTAAGCGGCCCGCCCCGCATAGGCCGGGTTGCGCAGCATCCCCCAGATGGCGGAGCGGTCCCAGCGGGCTTTGCCCGTCGACGTGGCGATGCCTTCGCTCCCCAGCCACCGCGTGAGTTCCGCGATCGACACCCCGTCGTTGACGTAGCGGCGGAACAGGGCGCGCACCACGGTGGCTTCGGCTTCGACGATCTCATAGCGGGCCTCGGCCTCGTCGCTGCGACGCACGTAGCGATAACCGTAAGGCGCGCCGCCCAACACGTTCACCACCCCGGCCCGGGCGCGGTGGGTCTTGCCTCGTCGGGTGCGCTCCGCGATCTGGGCGCGTTCATACTCGGCGATCATCCCTTGGAACTGGATCAACAGCTCGTCTTCGGGCGTCTCGCCGCGAGGACCTTTGACGAAGCGGACCTCGGTGCCGGCGCGGGCGAACTCGTCGATCAGCAGGGCCTGATACGCGTAGCGTCGGGCAAGACGGTCCGGCGAGTAGCACAGCACGACGTCGACGGGGACCTGCGCGGCCAGGTCGCGCAGCCGTTCCAGGGCGGGCCGCACCAGCGTCGCGCCCGAGTACCCCTCGTCCTCGAAGACCCAATCGGCCGGGACATCAAGCTCCCATTGCGTGGCAGCCTCCATCAGCGCCGTCGTCTGCGATCCGATCGTCTGCTCCTCGCGCTGACGCGCCGAGGACACCCGGGCATAGATGGCTGCGGTCGACATGCTCACTCCTCTGCTCGCGGCGGCCCCGACGCTCGGGGACCAAGATCCGATAGGCATGGGCCACCGACTGATCGGCGGCGCGATCGAAGACGAACTCGATGCTGACCTCGAGCTCAGCCACGACCACCCCCGTGTCGTTCCAGGAACTCCGTCAGCGCCTGGGCCACCACGGCCGAGATGCTCTGGCCGGTCGAGCGCGCCGCCCGCCTGATCTGACGGACGACGAGAGCGGGCAGCTTCACGGTGAACACGACCTTCGGGCCGGGCACTTCCATCGAGCCGTCGTCGCGGGCTCGCTCGACATAGCGCCGCGCCTGGCGCTCGGACAGCCGGTGACGACGCGCCAGGGCGACCGTCGCCTCGATGACCGTCATCCCACTTCCCAGCAACTCGGTCGCGGTGTTGACGCGCTTGGCGACCTGATCGGCTCGGGCTCGACGGGCATCGGTCATGACACTTACATACTACTGTTAGTGTCACAGCGAGTGGTGGACCTTGCGACCGAGCTTCTCGCCCTTCACATAGGGCAAAGCGACGTCGAACTCGAAGTTTGCGGTTGCGTTGGAGGCGTCAGCGCCGAACCCTGTGGGGTTCCACGATCCCGTTGGACGATGGTGCCGTCCTCCCGTTGCAGCGGCGCTTCCAGCCACCGCTCCACATAGAGGAGGACCCAGCGCAGGTCCGTGTGCTTCGACACCGCTTTGAGCAGAAGGTCGTGATCGATGCTGTCGAAGAACGCTCGGAGATCAAGGTCGATCACCCAGTCGTGTCGCCAACAGCGCTGCCGGCACGCAGCCACCGCGTCCAACGCCGATCGACCCGGCCGGTACCCGTAGGAGTCGGGGTGGAAGATCGGCTCCACCTCCGGCTCCAGATACGAGCGAACGACCGTCTGAGCAATTCTGTCGGCCACGGTGGGCACGCCGAGCGTTCTCACGCCACCCGCCTTCTTCGGTATCTCCACCGCACGCACCGGCGGCGGGAAATAGCTCCCCGAGGACATCCGATTCCAGAGCTTGTAGAGGTTCCCTTTCAGGCTGACCTCGAACTCCGCGATCGACTCCCCGTCGACGCCAGCGGCCCCCTGGTTGGCCTTGACCTTCTCGTAGGCATCCCAGACAACCCGTTTGGAGATAGCAAACGGCTTCTCCTTCGGCTTCGGCTCGCTCACCGGCTCATCCCACCCTGGGGTGGTTGACCACCGAACGAACCCGAACAGCCCGCCCCCTTCGCTCCAGTCCCATTACAGGACCTTCGTCACTACTACGGGGCGGTCCGCCCCTGTCCCCCGCATCGCTACTCAACCCCTCGCGGTTTCTGCCGCTTGGGGGTCTCGCTCTCGCCAGCCGGGTGACCATAGGGTCAAGTGAACGGCCGGATTCGGTATCGGAGGCCAGGTTCCCACGTTCCGCACCAGAGCCTGAACCAAGCTCGCGCCACCTCCACGCCGGACACCACCTGGTCAGTAAGCAGGTATCCACCAGGCTCAGCCCGGGACAACGACTCCCCCCGGTTTTGATGTCGTCTCTACGCTTTCGACGCGTCATCGAGTGGTTCGCTTTCGCTCGCCTTCTTGGCTCACACCTGACGGGCTGACTGCCCGCCTTTTCCGTCACGCTCACCACCCCGGCTCTTGACCGGCGCAGCTGACGGTGGTTTGGGGCCTCCCCCTGCAGGGCGGCTCCGGAGGGCCCACCTCCATCTCTGGCACAGCACCGCTCGGTGAGTTCGACCTTCTACATCGATCCCTCCTTACGTTCGTGGCACACAATCGTCCGCGTAGCGCACGAGGCGGTAGTTGGCCAGGCCCTTGCGTCGGCGTTGCTCCCGCTGGTGAGAGTCCCCGATCGCCGCCCAGGCCGCGACGAAATGCTCGTCGGCCACTCCATCCTCGTCATCGCCTGGCACCTCCTGACCACGGGTGAGCCCTACACCGACATGGGCGGCGACTACTTCGACCGGCGCCGCAACAGCGCCGCCCGACAACGACGCCTCGTCGCCCAGCTCCAAGCCATGGGCCACAACGTCACCCTCGCACCCGCCGCCTGAACGCCCACCATGACAGGGGCACCGGCCCAACGGGGGCTACGCCCCCGCACCCCCACGCGGTCCAAGTCCCCTGGGCGCAGAGTGATTCACATCTCAGCACCCACTCGGATGTCGCCCGCCAGGAGGTTGTCCCCCGGAGTGTCGAAATCAGGGCGGTGGTCCCGGCACTGCACCGCCTGTGACGCCCGGGGCCGGGTCACCGAACAAACCCACCCCGCCGCGGGCGGCACCGGGGGATCCGGCACGCTGAGCCTGGGCCCCCCGGAGATCTCCGCAGGGCTGGGCACGAGAACCACCACGTCGTTCAGCGTGCCGGCCAACACCCGGCTGGTAGCCCTGGTGGCCAGCAGCAGCGCCGTCATCGGCGAACAGGCCGCCACCTTCTCCGGCGCCGGACTGACCTGGACCACCATCGCCGAACAGGAAACCGTCAAGGTGCTACGCCGCCGCCGCCGTGGCCTGGAACCCCACCGCCCAAACCGTGACCGTCACCGCCACCATGGCCGTCGCCTCCCGGACCCAACTCGTCGTCATCCCCGTCGCCGGGGCCGAACCCACCCACGGGGGTGCGGTAGCCGCCGCGGCCTCGAGCAGGATGGCGATCGTGAGAAGGTCGCGATCACACGACAGCGCGACCGCGGTGGTGTGGACGCCCTCCAGATCGATCGACCCGTAGCCATGCACGAACCGCCGAGTCCGGATGGAGCTGGAGGCGGCTGAGTACCGCCCACGCCCCGCGAAAAACCCGCGGACGGTTCGCCACGAGCCGTCACGGCGCATCACGAGTCGGCACCGTGTACCCCTCCTGACCTGCGGTTTCTGACGCCCCTCCTGGTGGTGAGACGGGCGAGCGCTGCCTTCACACGGCAGAGGTCCGCCGTTCGAGTCGGCGTGCGCCCACCGCAAAGCTCCAGGTCGGCGCCCTTTTGGGCCGCTGACTTGCGTTGGTGCGCGTGGCCGTCCCTCCGCGTGCCCTAACCGTTCGCAAGCCTGGCCGCGGCCTTCCGAGCGCCGGAGGGCACGCATGGGCACGCGCCGCCGATTC
>JBOHER010000421.1:0-4763 GCA_050701115.1 Haloechinothrix sp.
GCGCCGCCTGGACACGACCCGGATCTACCGCGACGCCTACGACCACGCCGGTGTCAGCGACGGCCTGCTCAGCGAGGCCGACGCCGCGCGGGAAGCGGACGCGGAGTTCGACGAGAACACCGACGGCGGGTTGTGCTGATGCCCGCCACCATCATCGACGATCCGCTGGGGATCGACTGCGTGTTCAGCGACGGCACCACCGCACAGTTCTGCGTGGACGGGCTACCCAACCCGGCACTGGCTCAAGACCTGCTCCTAGGCTTGGTGGAGTTGATCCACCCGCACGGCACGGTGGACGCCGCCGGCTCGGTCGGCCACTACGTGCAGTCGATTCGGGACATGACCCGCAAACTCGCCGCGACCGAGTTCACCGGGACGGCCATCGACCTGCGGCGCGGACAGTTGGCCGAGTACTGGCTGGCCGCCAGCGGTCCGCGGGAGGCCTGCACCCGCCGGATGCTGCAGGCCTACGCGGCGTCCGGGGCGCTGGCCGCCGATGTCGCCGAGCTCGCGGCGGGGCGTGCCTTTAACCCGCAGCGCAACCACCGCCAGTTGCCGCCCTACTCGGAGGCGGAGTGGGACCGGCTGGTCCAGACGTGCCGCACGATCGTCGACGAGTCGTATGGCGCGCACCAGCAGGCCTTGGCGGCGGCCGAGCGTGGGCAACATCCTCGTATCGGGGGCTGGACACCGGAGAACCTGCGGTGGCTTTTGGCCCGGCTGGGGCCGATGTCCAGCACGGACTTCGGCGCCGAAGTGGGCTGCACCAAGGCCGCGGTCCAGCAACGCGGCGGTTTCTGCCAGGCCAGCGGCGAGATGTTTCCGACCAACGACACGCTGATCGCGTATCGGCTGCTGTTCGGCGCCTACTCCGGGATCGTGCCTGACGGCATCGACGACCTGGGGGTCGACGACATCGACTGGGCCGGTGACGCCACGATCCTGCTGTCCTACCTCAAGCGCCGCACCGCCGCGGAGAGCCTGACCCTGCCCAGGCGGGCGGTGCGGCTGCTGGGGCAGTGGCTGTCCCATTCGGCGCTGCTGCGCAGCTTCGCCGACGAGCAACAGCGCCACCGGTTGTGGTTGGGGCTGTCCCAGCCGGGGCACTATGTGATCGGCATCGGCTCCTCCTCGGCGCGAACGTCTATTCAGCGGTGGGTGCTCCGCTATGGCGTGAAGAACGACGACGGTGGCGCCTTGAAGATCCATCGGTCGCGGATCCGCACCACGCATCACGCGATGCGCGACAACAGGACATGGGCGGGGAGCGGCCGGGCCACGATCGACCCGAACCACAGCCCGCATGTCGAGGGCGATCACTACCTGTCGGCTCCCACTCGGTCGCAGCGGCAGGCCGTCGAGGCCATCGTCGAGGATGCCCAGCACGATCTGCTGCGCCGCGCCGACCCACCGGTGGTCGTCACCGACGAGGACGCCGCCGCGCTGGCGCGTGACTACCCGCAGCTGGTCTCCACGCTCGAGCTCGACGACACCGTGATCGCCGAACTCGTCGGCGGGGTCCGTGACGTGTTCGTCGCGGGCTGCGCCGACCAGCTGTCCGGGCTGCACGGCCCGAACGGCAAGCCCTGCCCGGCCCGGCCGTGGGTGTGTCTGCTCTGCCCGCTGGCGGTGTTCGCGCCCCGTCACGCACTCAACCTGCTGCGGCTCAAGGCGTTCTTCGCCCGTCAGTGGCGGCAGATGCCGGCCGCGCAGTTCATGGCGATCTTCGGTCCGTACTTGCAGCGGATCAACCAGGTGCTGGACCGCTTCGATCCCACCGTGCTGGCCCACGCCAGCCGTGATGTGACCGACCGCGACGACGAAATGCCGCTGCGCCCCGAGGAGATCACCCGATGACCACCGCGTTCACCCCCGCTGACTCGATCCGCTCGCCGTTCGCTGGTGCCGATGTCTGTCGGGAGGCCGGCCTCACCCTCCCCGAGGGAACACGACGCCCGGTGTTCGACGACGATCGGTGGGACTTCACCCAGGTAGTCGGCCTGCCGATCCAGATGAGCCTGGCTTTTCGCCGCTTCGACTTCACCATGATCACCAACCCCCGGTGGCGGCTGGTCGCCAAGGAGCTGGTCATGGCCATGCTCGCGCCCCGCCACACGGCGGTCGCGCAGCTCCCACGCGCCTACCGGACTCCGCTGCACCTGCTGAGCGTGTTCGGGCGGCTCGCCGAGCTGACTCGATTCTTGAACTGGCTCACCGACCACGGCATCGGCAGCCTCGGCGAAATCGACGGCGACCTGTGTGAACGCTACCTGCACCACCGGCGCTACCTGCTCGACGACAACGACGTGATCGTGGGCCAGCGCAGCCCCGCGACCCGCCGGGCAGCCGCCCAGGCGGTCGTAGACCAGGTCAACCATCGGGACCTGTTCACCGCCGACCGTGTTCGGGAGAACCTGCGGCCCTGGGGCGGCGCCACACCCTCGGCCGTCGCGGAGATGCCCAGCGGCCGCGACCACAACAAAACCCCGCCGCTGGACGGCAGCGTGCTGCAGCCCCTGCTGGCCGCCGCCACCTACCTGACGACCACCCTCGCGCCCCACGCGATCGAACTCGCCGGTCACCTTCGGGCAACCGAGCCGACACGTCGAGTACGGCCGCAACCGGTCGATCCCACCCTCGCTGCGCTGCCCCCGGTGCAGCGCATCACCACGATCCTCAACCAGTACGTCCAGTCCGAGCAGCCGCTGCCACAGCTGCCGGACCACGTTGTGGCACGTCGGCTTGACCGAGGCTGGGATCCGCACGATCCGCTGCTGACGATGAACTGGGACGCGATCGCGCGGCAAGCCGGCTGCTGGCAGATGTCACAGCAATGGGCGACACCGCTGCGTCAGGCTGGCCAGGACGCCGTCACCTCGGTGGGGATCGCCAAACGCTGGGCCCGAAACGCCGCCGCGGTGACCATCGCCAGCGGTGAGGGGCATCTACCGTGGACGGTCCCGCTGAGCCGGGTCGAAGCCGAAGCCCTGATCGGCATCGTCCGTACCGCCGCGATCACACTGCTGGCCGCCGTGTCCGGGATGCGGGCCGGTGAGCTGATGGAACTGCGCATCGGTTCGTGCCGGCCTCCCGAGCACTACGGCGACGGTCTCGTCCGCTACCGGCTGGCCAGCAAGGTCGTCAAGGGACAGCCGCTGGGCGGCACCGCCGACGAATGGGTCGTCATCGAACCCGCCTACCGGGCGGTGCAGCTGCTCGAGCAACTGCACGACAATCCCGACGAGGGGGCACCGCTGCTGGGCAGGTTCGCCTTCGACGTCCGCCACAAGTGGTTCCGCAACTGGGTCAACGGGCCCGCCGGGCAGCGCCTCGGGCTGGCCCCGATCCCCGACAAGCCCGTCAACCTCCGCGGCCTGCGCCGCACCCTGGCGCTCGAGCTCGCCTACCGGCCCGGCGGCGTGCTCGCCGCCAAACTGCATCTCAAGCACATCGCCGTCGCGACCACCGAGGGCTACGCCTCCCGCCCCGGCGGCGCGCAGGCCGAACTGCTGGCCGAGGTCAACAAGCACGAGGCCGACCGCAACCTCGAACTGCTCTGGGCCGAGTTCCGCAACTACCAGCACGGCGTCCTTCCCGCAGGGCCCGGCGCCCGGGAGTTGACCGAGCTCTTCGCCCACATCGACGGCCAACTCGCCCCGGAAGACAGCGCCGCCACGAAGGTGCAGCGCAACAACCGAGAAGTGCTCAACCTCCTCACCAAACGCGCCCGCACCCTGCACCTCGCCACAGCGAACTACTGCTGGTTCACCGACCCCTCCCGCGCGCTCTGCCTCAAGCTGGCCGGCACCCCGAACGCGGACCGGCCGCTGGCCGGGATGTGTGACTCCGCCCGCTGCCCGCAGGCCACCCACCACCCGCATCACCGGCCCGTCTGGGCCGAACACGCCCGGCAGACCACGACGTTCCTCGGCGATCTCGGACCGACCCGCAAGACCGAGCGGGCACGGCTGCAGGCCGACCTCGTCCGGGCACAGCGTGTCCTGGACGCCATCGACGCCGCCAACACCGAGGAGGAGTGACATGCGCATCAGCGCTGCTCAACGCCAGGCCAACGAGAACCGCATCCGCGCCGCCATCGACCGGCTCCTGCGCGGCGAGATCCCCGCCGACGGCGGCTGCGACATCAAGACCCTCGCCCGCGAAGCCGGCGTGGACCGCGCCGCCTTCTACGGCAACCGCCCCTACACCCACCTACGCGCCGAGTTTGAACAACGCCTCGCCGAACAGCAACGCGCTACCGGCGAACGCCCCGACCCGCGCGACGCCCGTATCGACCGTCTCAAGAACGAGATAGCCGAGCTGAAACAGCGCCTGGCACAAGCCACCCGCACGCTGGACGAACTCGACGACTTCCGCACCCGTGCCCTGGCCCAGTTGGCCGGCCAACACGACGAGATCATGCGGCTGCGCGCCAACACCGCCGCAGCCAGTCAGGTCACACCGCTGCGGCGGCCAGCAACCCTCCTCGGCTCCTGCAATTGACGGCGGGGGACAGCATGCACACGACCGAGTGGTTCCCGCGACGCTCCGACCGGCCCGAAACGCGACACGGACCCTCGCCAAGACGGCGAACACGCTGCCCCACCTCACCGTGCTCAATCGCCACACAAACCCCATCGAACACGGCGAGTGCGGAAAGAAGAAGAATCTTCATCACCGACGCGATCCTCACCGGGCTGCCACCCCACATTGCGCAGATCATCGCCGGGCACCGCGACATCGGCGTGACCATGGGATACAAG
>JBOHER010000422.1:0-2183 GCA_050701115.1 Haloechinothrix sp.
CGGTCGTGTACGGCATCGGTGGTATCGGCATCAACGCGGTGCAGGGTGCCGCGCACGCAGGCGCGAAGTACGTCGTCGCGGTCGACCCCGTTGAGTTCAAGCGGGAGACCGCCTTGAAACTGGGCGCAACGCACGCGTTCGCGACGGCAGCCGAGGCCGCTGAGAAGGTCAACGAGCTCACCTGGGGTCAGCTCGCGGACCAGGCACTGATCACGGTCGGCACGGTGGACGAAGACGTGGTGTCCGCGGCGTTCGACGTCGTCGGCAAAGGCGGCACCGTGGTGGTCACCGGCCTTGCCAACCCGGAGAAGCTGACGGTCCACATTTCCGGCGCCGTGCTGACCCTTTTCGAGAAGACGATCAAGGGCACACTGTTCGGTTCGGCCAACCCGCAGTACGACATCGTCAAGCTGTTGCGCTTGTACGACGCGGGGAAGCTCAAGCTGGATGAACTCGTCACGACGAAGTACACCCTGGAACAGGTCAACGAGGGCTACCAGGACCTGCGCGACGGCAAGAACATCCGCGGCATCATCGTGCACGAGCCCGCCGCCTGACCCCACGTGCGCACAGAACGCGGACACGCCCGTGCGACGCCGTGTCCGCGTTCTGTGCACGTGTGTCGGCCGTCTGTGTACACGAAATTCGCGACCTATGCACGCGAACCACGCTGCGCACGTCAGGACACCGGAATCAGCCGGGACCTGCCGCCGACCTCCATGCGGTCACGGCGTCGAACAGCGAATCGGTCCACCGATCCAGCACCGCCTGCCCCTCGGTCGCACTGGCCCCAGCCGGATCACCCAGCACACCGTTGGTGCTGACCGTGTGCACGCCGCCCTCCCTGAGTCGATCGAGCAGGCCGGGCAGTGGTTCGGGATTGCCGGCTTCGGCGGCGGTGAGCTCCACGTCACCGGGTCTCAGTCGCAGCATGACGGAGGTTTCGGTGCGCCCAGCATGGCTGTCCTCGGCCGGGCCGGTGGGCAGCCAGGCCAGCGCCCGACGCCCTTCGCCGCGCAGGGTCGAAACGGCCGCGCGCAGCGGCTCGAGGTTGCCGCCGTGCCCGCTGACCAGTACGACACCCGCGAATGCGTCGGCCGAGCGCACGAGTTCCACGATCAGTAGTTCGAGGGCCCGCTGGCCGATGGACAGGGTTCCGGGGAATCCCGCGTGCTCGCCGCTGGAACCGTAGGGCACGGCAGGGGCTACCAGCACATCCGGGACCTGGTCGGCAAGCCGACGGCACAGCTCGACCGCGATCGTGGTGTCGGTATCCAGCGGCAGATGCGGGCCGTGCTGTTCGGTGGCGCCGAGCGGAACCGCCAATACGGTACCGACGGAGTGCTCGGCCAGTTGCGGGGAGCGCAGGCCGCCGAGGTTCATCGCGACTTGCCGGTGAACCGGGGCAGCAACGGGGCGGCCGTGCGATGCCGGAGACAGCCTGCCCAGACCCCGGCCCCGTAAGCGAGATCATCGGCGATGCGCAGCAGGGCCCACCGGAGCCGATCAAGCTCGTGCTGCCGGGACACCGCGTCGATCACGATCGGCAGCAGGCCGGCCAGCAGCAGCACCCTGCCGCGCTTACTGAGCAGGGCGAGCGGCCACCAGGCCCGGCGGGTGGCATCGGCAAGCAGCCCACCCGCGCCGAGATGGCCCCGTCCGGCAAGACCGAGGGAGGCGAGTATCGGAACCCCACGGTCGCGAAGCTTGCGCGGCAACAGGCTCGCGGTGATCCCGGCAACGGCAAGCCCGGCAACCGGAGCGCCCATGGCGGCCAAGCCCCACGCCGCCGCGCTCCACCGGGATATCCGGGCGCAGCTCAGCTGATCGCGGTGTCGCATCGACAGCGGCGCCGCCGAGGTCCCGTAGTCGAATCGCTGGCGAAGCCAGGAACGCAGGTTGGCGCGAGGTTGGTGCCACACCACCGATTCCGGTTGGTACCGCACCGTTGCGCCGGAGGCGATCAACCGCCATACCAGATCGACGTCCTCGCCGTACCGGAGCGCTTCATCGAAGCCGCCCAGAGTGGACAGTGCGGAACGGCGGACGACGAGCGCCGCACTCGGTACGTAGCTGACCCTGCTCATCGGCCGGACAGCCGCGGGGTGTCGACCCATGTCCAGGCTTGACCGGTCGGACTCGTAGCGCGCTATCGCTCGTGAGTGATTGTGGCCGCTATAGCG
>JBOHER010000423.1:0-5461 GCA_050701115.1 Haloechinothrix sp.
GCGCTGGAGCAGGTCGGCCTCGATCCCTACCTCGGATACCTACACGGGATCCGCCCAGGCAAACCCGCACTCGCCCTCGACCTCATGGAAGAGTTCCGACCGCTCCTCGTTGACCGCCTCGTGCTCACACTGCTCAACCGAGACCAACTGCACGCCAAGCACACCGAAACCCTGCCCGGAGGGGCAGTGCAGCTCACCGTCGACGGCCGCCGTTTCTTCCTCGAACAGTGGTCCGTCGCCCGCCAACGTGACTGGCACCACGCTGGCCTCGCCCGCAGCATCCCCGCCGGGCTACTCCCCCTCATCCAAGCACCGAGGTGCGTCTGACCAAATGCACCAGTTGGGCTTTGAAATACCCAACCAACTGGGCGGGGGGTCATGGGTGATCTTGTCGTAGTTCGCGTCGGGTGGCAACCCGCGTGTTGTGGGCGTTGTGTAGCCCGGCTCGTCGTGCGGCGCGGATGGCCTCACCTCGTCCTTCGTGTTCGTCGTTGGGGGTGACGTAGCCGATGCCCTCGTGCAGCCTGTTCTCGTTGTAGAACTCGCGTAGGCGGTCGAGCTCGGCTTCGAGGTCGCCGGGGTCGGTGATCTTGTCCAGGTGTGGGAACTCGCCCTTGAGGTGGCCGAAGAACGACTCGACCCACGCCTGGTCGTTCGGGGTGCCCGGGCGGCCGAAGTGCTGCGCGATACGGGCACCGGCCATGAACACCGCGGTGGCCTTCGAGGTCATCTGCGGCCCGTTGTCCGAGACCGCCAGCAGCACCGGCACCCGCTCGTCGTTGTCCGGCACGACGCCGTGGGCGAGTTCGTCGAGCAGCGCCTCGTCGAGCAGGTGTTCCTTGCCGTCGGCGACCAGGGCGCGGGTGAACGCCACCTCGACCTGCGTGGAGGTCTCCTCCGCCGAGACCACGGTGGCCAGCCACTTGCGGGAGACCACGTCGATGACCGCGATCGCGCACCAGGTGCCGGGCAGCCCGGCGAAGTGCGTGAAGTCGTAAATCCAGATCACCCCGGGCACCAACTCGGCCCACTCGGGGAACGGCCGCTTGGCGCGCCGCTCCCGGACGGGGCGTTCGGGCAGGTGAACGCCCTCGACGATCAGCACCCGCAGCACCGTGGACTCCGACACGTAGACCAGCTCGAGCCGGGAACCGCGGTGCGCCAGCTTGCGATGGGAACGGTCGATCTCGCCCCACTCCTCGGCCAGCTTGACGATCGCCGCGCGCTCCCAGTCGAGCAGGGCGTGCAGCGGCACGTCCGGCCCGGGTTTGGCGTCGATGAGCCGGTCGGCCGCGGCGCGGTCGAGCCAGCGCAGCACCCGCACGTGCTCCAGGCCGAGGGCAGCCGCCGCCTGGCGCAGCGACCACCCGGCCTCGGCCTGGGCGTGCGCCACCAGCGTGAGTAGTCCGGCCTTGACACTCGCGTCCACCCGGGGCGGGACCGGGCCAGCGGTCAGTCCCAACGCGATTTTCCCGCGTGTAGATGCAGCGACACTGCCTGCTCGGTCACCGTCGCGCGCAGCCGCTCGACCTCCGCCCGCGCTTCGTCAAGCTCGGCCTGCTCGGCCGTCTTGCCCGGCCGGCCCGGCCGCGCCGCGGATAGGGCGTCCAGCGCGCCCTGCTTGGCGGTCTTGCAGATCGACACGATCGTCGAGCGGTCCACACCCCACTTCTCGGCGGCCTCCCGCTGGGTGGCCTGCTGGGTCAGCACCGTCACCTGTTGACTGAACTAACTGCGGCGTTTGGGCATGTCAGCGTCGGTGGGGCGGATCAGCGGCTTACGGTCTCGGGCCATGTTCGACGAAGAGACTGTGTCGCGGGATCTGGCCGGGTTGCGGGTACCGGCGGTGGGGTCGGTCGTGGCGACCGGGTCGAAGTGGGAGCCGTATCGGCTGCTGGATCCGGCCGGTGGCACGGTCGAGCCGGTGGCGGCGTTCTTCGCTGACCTGCTGGCGGCCGGACGAAGCGACGCGACGGTCCGCTCCTATGGCATGGATCTGCTGCGCTGGTTCCGGTTCGTGTGGTCGATCCAGGTCGGCTGGGACCGAGCGACAAGGATCGAGGCGCGGGACTTCTGCCGCTGGCTGGCGGTCGCCGGCCAGCGCAGCGGCGGGTATTCGGTGTCGGTCCGAGCGCACAGCGAGACCGTGCTGCGCACCTTCTATGACTTCCACCGGGACGTGGGCACCGGCCCGATGCTGAACCCGTTTCCACTGGATCGGGAGCGGCGCGGCGGTCGGGCGCACGCGCACCACAACCCGATGGAGCCCTACCACGGCGAGAAGACCGGGTTGTATCGTCCGCGGCTGCCCAAGCGCATTCCGCGCAGCATCCCCGATAAGGAATTCAACGACATCTTCGCCCGGTTGCCCTCGAACCGGGACCGGGCGCTGGTGGCGTTCTACGTGTCCACCGGTGCGCGTGCCTCGGAGCTGTTGTCGGCCACGCAAGGCGGCGTCGACCCCGGACGCGGGCTGCTCACGGTGGTGCGCAAGGGAACTGGGGAGATTCAGGAGTTGCCGGCGTCGTCGGATGCGTTCGTGTGGTTGCGCCTCTACCAGGTTGAGATGGATGGGCTGATCCCGCGCGGCCGAGCACGGCCGTTGTGGTGGACACGGCGGCGTCCGGTCCGGCCGCTGGCCTATCACGCCGCGCACCGCATGTTCGAACGTGTCAACGATGCCGCCGGCACAGGGGCAACGTTGCACGCGTTACGGCACACCGCCGCCTACCGGATGGCCGAGGATCCGGCGATGCCGTTGACCGATGTCCAGTACGTCCTCGGCCACGCCCAGCTGACCACCACGCAGATCTACCTGACGCCCCGCAAGGAGGACGTGATCGCACGGGTGCGGGCCCACCACGCCGAACGCGCTCGACAGGCCCACCAACCTGCGCCTCCGGCGCCCGGGTATCGACCGGAGACCCTGGAAGTGCTGTTTGGGAGGAGTACATCATGACCCTCACAACCCGCGCTGCGGCGGCGAATGCCGCCGAGGTCGCGGCCGCTGACGCGCCTCCGACACCGGGCCAGGCGAACACACACTGGCAGGACCGTTTCCCGCCACGGTCAGTCCCAGACGCATGGCCGACCACCCGGCTGGGTCGTGCCGAGGTGGATCGGCTGATGGCCGCGGCGGCGAGCGCCCTGAAATCAACGCGTGTGAGCGAAAACCGGCGATGGGGGCTGCCGTACCTGCTCAACTGGCTGCAAGATCAGCCTGGCGACACCTGGCAGGATCGATGGTTGGCCAGCGGCGCCGACTCCGCCGGTGAGGACTGGGCGCGGATTCCCGAGCAGTGGCTGCGCCGCCGCGGCAAGCATTCCAAGCGCCGGCTGGAGATGATGACCGGCTCCCTGCTGATCCTGGTCGGCGCCGATGTGCTCCGACCTTCGCTGCGGTGGCTGCTGACCGGCGGAAAGAAACGCAAGATCGCACGCAACATGGTCTATGGCCGGGACACCGACGGCTTTGAGCGGTTGCGGCGACTGTGTGAGCAGGACGAGGCGATCACCCGCGAGGGCACGGGCGACATCCTGTTCCGGTCCGCGGTGATCGTCGCCGCCAAGGGCGGGCTGCTCAGCGATGTCACCATCGGCGACGTGCTGGAAATCCTCGCCCTCGAGCACGAGATCCGACAGCAGGTGGGCTCTGCCGCAGCGACCGTCCGGATGCTGCGCGAAGCGGGCATCCTCGCCGCCGACGTGCCCAGCCTGCGGGAGATCCGCAGCCTCGGGCAACGCTCGGTCGAACAGCTCGTCGACCGGCACCCGATCGCCTGCCAGCCGATGCGGGACCTGTTCGTGGAGTACCTGCGTGAACGCCAACCCGCGATTGACCACAGCACCCTGGTCGGGCTGGCCTACCACCTGGTCGGCTGCTTCTGGATCGACCTGGAACGCCATCACCGGGGCATCGACTCGTTGCGGCTGCCGCGCGAGGTCGCCGGGGCGTGGAAGCGGCGGCTGCGCACCAAAACCACCACGATCACCCGCGACGGACAACGCGTCGAAGTCGAAACCGAGCGCCTCGGCAACCTGGACATCCTCGCGACCGTTCGAGCGTTCTACCTCGACCTGGCCGAATGGGCGCTGGAAGATCCCAGCCGGTGGGCTGTATGGGTTGCGCCCTGCCCGATCAGCCAGGACGACCTCATCCGACGCAAGTTCCTGCGGCGCCGCAAGGCCCGCATGGACAGCCGCACCCGCGAACGGCTGCCGGTGCTGCCCGTGCTCATCGAAACCACCAACCGGTGGCGCCGCGACACCCACGCCTTGCTCGCCGCAGGCCAGCAGACCACGCCCGGGCAGACCTTCACCGCCGCCAGCACGACCCTGACCCGTGTCCAGCGCCCGACCGGACGCGACGACAACGTCTGGATCCACGACGAGAAGACGAGCAAGCTCCGGCTGCTCAACCGCAGCGAGGAGCACGCCTTCTGGGCCTGGGCGATCATTGAGGTGTTGCGTCACACCGGGATCCGCGCCGAGGAACTGCTCGAGCTCAGCCACCACAGCCTCGTGCAATATCGGCTGCCCAGCACCGGCGAACTCGTGCCCCTGCTGCAGATCGCGCCGTCCAAGACCGACACCGAACGCCTGTTGGTGGTCAGCCCGGAACTGGCCGAGGTGCTCAGCGCGGTCATCCGTCGTCTCCGCCAGCCCGACGGCTCCGTTCCGTTGGTGAGCGCCTACGACCACCACGAACGGGTATGGCTCGCACCGGCACCGCTGCTGTTCCAACGCCGGGTCGGTGCCGAGAACCGCTCCCTCGGCCGCACCTTCGTCACGACGCTGCTCGACGAAGCCCTCGCCCGCACCGGCCTGACCGACCCGGCCACCGGGCAATCCCTGCGGTTCACCGCCCACGACTTCCGAAGAATCTTCATCACCGACGCCGTGCTCAACGGGCTGCCACCCCACATTGCGCAGATCATCGCCGGGCACCGCGACATCGGCGTGACCATGGGATACAAGGCCGTCTATCCCGACGAGGCCATCACCTCCCACCGGGCCTTCCTCGCCCGCCGACGCGCGCTGCGCCCCAGCGAAGAATACCGGCAGCCCACCGACGAAGAATGGCAGGAATTCCTCGGCCATTTCGAGCGCCGCAAGGTCTCCATCGGCACCTGCGGTCGCGCGTTCGGCACCAGCTGCATCCACGAGCACGCCTGCTTCTCTGAACTTAATTTTGTTGAACATTGGTTGATGTTCCTCGTCCCGAGATGGAAGAAGACGACGGCATACCGAGCTCGGTGGCGGTGGCAGTGGCTTGCCGGCAAACGGTGGCATCGATTTGAGCGAGCTTGTCTTTGACGCCGCTGTAGCTGACCTGGAGCCCCTCGACTTCACCGAGCCAGCCTTCGCATTTGGCCTCGATGATGCGGGCTTCGAGGTTGTCGCGAATCTCTTCAAGCCTGGCGCGTTGTGCGGGGTCCGGTCGCAGGAGCGAGCATCTCAC
>JBOHER010000424.1:0-3146 GCA_050701115.1 Haloechinothrix sp.
GCGGTGTGGGCGCACCACATGTACGCCACCGGCGCGGTGCTGCTGCCGTTCTTCTCCCTCCTGACCTTCGTGGTGGCGCACTTCCACTACGTCCTGTTCGGCACCATCGTGCTCGCCACCTTCGCCGGCATCTACTTCAGGTTTCCCAAGATGACCGGCAGGATGCTCGACGAGCCGCTGGGCAAGCTCCACTTCTGGCTGACGTTCATCGGCTTCCATGGCACGTTCCTGGTGCAGCACTGGCTGGGCAACGAAGGCATGCCGCGGCGTTACGCCGACTACCTGGAATCCGACGGCTTCACCCTGTTGAACACGATCTCGACCGTGGGGGCCTTCGTGCTCGGCCTGTCGATGCTGGTGTTCTTCTGGAACGTGGTCCGCAGCTACCGGTTCGGTGACATCGTGACAGTGGATGATCCGTGGGGGTACGGCAACTCGCTGGAATGGGCGACCACCTGTCCGCCACCGCGGCACAACTTCCTCGAACTACCCCGGATCCGGTCCGAGCGGCCCGCGTTCGAGCTGCACTACCCGCACATGATCGAGCAGTTCCACAACGAGGGACATATCACCCTCACGGGTCGAGTCAAGCCGCATGCGGCCGAGTCTGAGACGTTGTCGGAGAAGGCCGCCGCAGCGACCGAACCTCGTGGGGACGAGTCGACCGGTCACGAATCCGCGTAGTGGCGATCTGGATCCTGTGATGGACTTCACGGTCGCCACCGCGACCTACTTCATGGCCAGTCCTCAGATCGGCGGCCAGCCAAGCCTTGCGTAGAAGGAGAGCATTCCGCTCATCAGGGCGGTCCATCCGCCGGTCATCATCGCGATCCCCATCGCGACGAGCACGATTCCGCCGAAGATTTCGATGCGGCGGGCGTGGCGACGCAGCCAGCCGGAACCGGTGCCCCCTCGCGTCATTCCGGCCGCGAGCAGGAGGAAAGGCACGCCGAGCCCGAGGGAGTAGACGAGCAGGAGCAGCGCGCCGCTGGTCACCGTGGCGGTGGTCGCCGCGGTAACCAGGATCGAGGCGAGGACCGGCCCCACGCACGGGGTCCAGCCGAAGGCGAACGCGGCGCCGAGTGGCAGGGCGCCGGCGGGGCCGCGGCCGAATCGCGCCAGGTCGAACCGCAACTGGCGGTACAGGAGTGGGACTCTGATCAGCCCGGTCATCGCGAGGCCCATGACGACGATCAGCACGCCGCCCGCGATGGTGATCGCCTGCAGGTTCCGCGCCAGCAGCAAGGCGAATGCGGATGCGGTCGCGCCGAGTGCGGTGAATACCGCGGAGAATCCGGCAACGAACAGCGACGCGCCTGTCAGCACCCGACGTCGAGCCTTCGATGGCAGCGGTTCACCAGCGGTGGGCCCATCGGAGAGTCCGGAGACGTAGGAGACATAGCCGGGTAGCAACGGCAGCGCACACGGCGATGTGAATGAGATCAGGCCGGCGACCAGCGCCAACGACGCCAGTGCAAGGAACTCCACCTGATCACCACCTCCCAATCGGGGTCGACCCGGACCTGGACCCGGATTGTTGCGGGTCGGCCTCGGCAGGTAACCTACGACGACAGATAGTAGACAAGTTGTGCGCTGAGCCGTCCACCGACGCGGAGCGCTCAGCGTCCGTGCGGAGCAGGATCATGCCGAACCCAGATGCCGATGCCGAAGTCGTCGCGACGTTGGCCGATGTCGCCGTTGATGTCGAGCGGGCTCCCGTCCTCCGCGGTGTCGACTTCATTCTGCGGGCAGGTGAATCCGTCGGCGTGGTGGGTGCCAACGGTTCCGGTAAGACCACCCTGCTGCGCGTGCTGGCGACCTTGCTGCCCCCGGCTCATGGCAATGCGCGGGTATTGGGTGCCCGGCTGGGGACTGCCGCGTGTTTCAGCGTCCGGCCGCGCATCGCGCTGGTCGGGCACACCTCGGCCCTGTATCCGCGGCTCACGCTGCGCGAGAACCTGCACTTTCTGGCCCGACTCACCGGCCGTCCCGTGTGGTCCGCCGATGAGGTGCTGGAACTCGTGGGTTTGGAGCGAGCCGCGGATCGGCGAGCTGAAGTGTGCTCGCACGGCATGCAGCGCCGCACCGAGTTGGCTCGCGTGCTGCTGCTCGAGCCGGTGCTGCTGCTGTTCGATGAAGCACACACCGGCCTGGACTCGGCGTCGGCCGGCCTGGTCGAGGCGGTCGTGAACCGCGTACGGGCCAGAGGTGGGGCGAGCGTTGTCGTCTCGCACGAACCAGGTCGCCTGAACCACGTGTGCGACCGGATGGTGGAGATCGTCGGCGGACGGATCCTCGCACTGCCGCCCGCACGTGTGGAGGCGCTGGCGTGACACTCATCGCACCATCGGCGCCAGGCACGCTTCGCCAATGCGCCGAAGTGGCGCGCAAAGATCTGCGGCTGGAGTTGCGCGCGGGGGAGGCGCTGCTGGTCACGGCACCCTTCGGCGCGGTGGCGTTGATGTTCGTGCCGCTCTCGGTCGGCGCGGATGCTCCGTTGCTTCGCCAGGTCGGGCCCGGCATGTACTGGCTGGTCGTGCTGCTCTTCGGGGTGCTGGTGACGCTTCGGCAGAGCGCGGCCGATGGGCCCGATCAGCTGGCCGTGCTGCGGCTCTGCGGCGTGCATCCGGCGGTTCGGCTGGCCGGCCGGACGGCGGCGAACACGCTGCTGCTGCTGGTGTTTCAGGTAATGCTCGCGCCAGTGGCGGTGGCACTGTACGACCCCGACTTGGCGGGCTGGCCCTGGCTGGTGCCGATCTTGCCGCTGCTCGCGGCCGGCCTGGCGGTGCTGGGCGCGTTGGTCAACGCGCTTACCCATGGTCTTGCCGGTCGGACCGCACTGGGGCCGTTGCTGGTCGCGCCGGTCGCGCTGCCACTGCTGCTCGGCGCCACGCAAACACTGGAGGGCGCAAGGTACGGCCGCGAGCCGTGGCCATGGCTGCTGCTCATGCTCACCGTGGACCTTGCCTTGGCGGTCGTCGTGGGGCTGGTGGCCCGACACTTGGAGGAGTCCGCATGACCCTGTTCGGTCGACGCCTGCCGATCGTGGCCGGTTTGGTGATGGTGGTCGGGCTCGGCGCCGCGCTGCTGGCCCCACCCGATCGGATTCAGGGGAACCTGCAGCGCCTGATGTACGTGCACGTGCC
>JBOHER010000425.1:0-1935 GCA_050701115.1 Haloechinothrix sp.
CTGTCCCGCCTGACCGCACAGACGCTGGTCGCGCAGATCGTGCTCGCCGTCGCCGCGATGTCCGCGCTGGCCGTCATCGCCTTCGTCGCCCCGTTGCCCGAAGGCACTGCGATCCTCATCGTTGCCGCCGCGCCGACCGCGCTGGCGCAGGCGCTCAACACCATGTACGTGCTCCAGGCTCTGGAGTGGATGCGCGCGGCGGCGCTGGTCAAGATCGTCATCCAGTTCATCGCCGCCGGTCTGGCGATCACTCTCGTCGTGCTCACCCATCAGCCGGTGTGGGTGATCACGACAATGTGGATGGGTCAGCTGGCAGGCTCGGGGCTCGCACTCGCCATCCTCTTGCGGGGTAAGGGCCTGCGTGCCGAGCGACCGACCGTCGCGAATGTGCGGACCACACTGGTCGCGGGCCTGCCCATTCTCGGCAGTCTCGCGCTCGTGCACTACTCGCAGATGATGGACACCGTGGTGCTCGGCTTCGTGCGGAGCAGCTACGAGGTCGGCATCTACGCCGCCGCGGCACGGCTCATGGTCATTGCCGCGGTGTTGGCGATGGTCGTGGCGAACGCGATGTATCCGGAGATGGTGCGCAGGCACGCCGAAAGCGACGAGCGGCTCGGCGAGTTCAGCGGCCGCGCGCTCGCGCTCGCGTTGCGGCTCTCGATCGGGGCGGCGGCGCTGACGGCCGTGCTGGCGCCGGTCATCATCGACGTGCTGTACGACCCCAGGTTCGCAGGCACCATCGATGTCCTGCGCATCCTGGCGTTCATGTTCCCCGTGCTGTGCTTCAACAGCCTCGGCACTCAGGTGCTCATGGCGGCCGGGCTGCGCAAGCGACTGCTGATCGGGGTCGGCATCGGTGCCGGGTTCGCCACCGTCGCAATTCCACTCGGCGCCGTCGCCTTCGGCGGTATCGGCACCGCGATCGCGCTGCTGAGCGCCATGGTCGTGCAGTGCTCCGCATTCACCTGGCTGGCTCGAGGTCCGCTGACAACGGGCTGGCGCCAGCTGCTGGGCAGGGAGATCGGCTTCGGGCTGGTCCTGTGCGCGGGCCTGGCCGGTGCCCAGCACGTCACTTCGGGTCAGCAACCGCTGGTCGTCGCGGCCACGTGCCTCATCGGCCTTGCGGTGATCGAGGCCGTCCGGGGTTTCCCCACCCTCGACGCCCTGGCCCCGCGTTTGCTCGCGCGGCGGGCATCGTGAGCACACACAACACCGTCGGTGCGCCCTCGGCACAGTCGGGATGGTGGAACGCGCATGCGCGGACGATCGCACTGTGCGCTGTCGTGCTGTCGGTTCTCGTCGCGTCCGGCTACGCGGTCGTAGTCGGCGACACGATGCACTACGCGGACGAGTGGGAGTACCTGCGGCTCACCGAGTCGCTTGCCGGAGGGTCCGGGTACGAGTTCGAGGGACAGAAGACGGCCTACCGGCCACCTGGCCTGCCCCTGCTGCTCACCCCGATCTATCTCCTCACCGGCGGCGGTATTCTGGCGCTACAGCTCGTCGGGATCGCCGCCCTCGCTGCGTCGGCGGGGTTCGCGTACCTGCTCGGCCGCCGCGTGCACTCCCCTGGAGCCGGGGCGCTGGCCGCCATCGGCGTCGGCTGCTACCCACTGTTCCTCTACACGGCGACCACGCTGTACCCGCAGATCCCGGCAATGGCGCTGCTGCTCGGCTTCATCGAGGCATCGCTGCGGGTGGCCGACACCGAGTCCGTAGTCCGGTGGAAATGGACGCTCGCGGCAGGACTTTTCGGTGGCTTTCTCGTCCTGACGTTACCCACCTTCGCCTTCTCGATTCCCCCGATTCTGGTGTGGATCGGCTGGCACCGTGGCGCGGGGGCACGCACTGCGCTCTGCCGCGCGGTTGCGGTGGTGCTGGCGCTGTCGATCCTGATCCCCGGTGTGTGGACAGTGCGCAACGCATTCACTA
>JBOHER010000426.1:0-11961 GCA_050701115.1 Haloechinothrix sp.
ACCCACCACCCCCCGCTGCGGTCTCCGGACGGGCGGGGGTGACCGGCGGCGGCACGCTCACCGACACGCTGCGCGAGTTCGTGGCGACAGCGCCCGAGGGCGGGTACCTGGCTGTCCAGGCCTACCTGGATCGACTGGACGACGCATCGGCCGGCGTGCTGCGCGCCGAACTGGCCAAGCGGGTCGGCATGCAGGTCACCTTCGGCTGGGGCCCGCGCTTCCTGCACTCCACCGGCCAGTACCACAAGGGCGGCCACCCGAACGGAATCTTCCTGCAGGTCACCGGTGCGGTCGACGACGACCTTCCGGTGCCGGACCGGCCCTACACCCTGGGCACATTGCAGCTGGCACAGGCGCTCGGCGACGCTGCCGTGCTGACCGATCGGGGCAGGCCGGTGCTGCGGCTACACCTGTCCGATCGGGTCGCTGGTCTTGCCGACCTCGTCCGGGCGATCCACGAGCTGTGAGCATGGCGGCCGAGCAGGTGCCACCGCGGCGGGCGGTGGCGGGCGCGCGGCCGGGGTGGCGTAATCCGTTGCGCGACGATCGCGACAAGCGGCTGCCGCGGATCGCCGGTCCGTCCGCCTTGGTCATCTTCGGGGTGACCGGCGACCTGTCACGGAAGAAGCTGATGCCCGCGATCTACGATCTGGCGCACCGCGGGTTACTGCCTGCGGGTTTCTCCCTCGTCGGTTTCGCCCGCCGGGGCTGGGCGAGCGAGGACTTCGCGCAAATCGTGCACGACGCCATCGCCGAGCACGCCCGTACCCCGTTCAAGGCCTCGGTCTGGAACCGGCTGCGCGAAGGGATCCGGTTCGTGCAGGGCAGCTTCGATGACGACGAGGCCTTCCAGCGGCTGGCTAGGACGGTCGCCGAACTCGACGACGAACGCGGTACCAGCGGCAACCACGCCTTCTATCTGGCGATCCCGCCTTCGGCCTTTCCGGTGGTGACCCAGCGGTTGTCCACGGTGGGCCTGGCCGGGGCGAGCGGCGACAACTGGCGCCGAGTGGTCATCGAGAAACCCTTCGGGCACGACCTGGCCAGCGCCCGGGAACTCAACGGGATCGTCAACGCGGTCTTTCCCGAGGAGTCGGTGTTCCGCATCGACCATTACCTCGGCAAGGAAACCGTGCAGAACATCCTGGCGCTGCGGTTCGCCAACCAGCTCTTCGAGCCGATCTGGAACGCCAACTACGTCGACCACGTGCAGATCACCATGGCCGAGGACATCGGGCTGGGTGGCCGGGCAGGCTACTACGACGGTATCGGCGCCGCGCGCGACGTGATCCAGAATCACCTGTTGCAGTTGCTCGCGTTCACCGCGATGGAGGAGCCGCTGTCGTTCGAGCCGTCCCAGCTGCGCGCGGAGAAGGTCAAGGTGCTGCGCGCGAGCAGCGCGATCGGGCCGTTCGAGGAGACCACGGCGCGCGGCCAGTACGCGGGCGGCTGGCAGGGCGGGGAGAAGGTCCCTGGCCTGCTCGACGAGGAAGGCTTCTCCGCCGATTCCACCACGGAGACCTACGCCGCCGTGACGCTGGCGGTGCAGAACCGGCGCTGGGCGGGCGTCCCGTTCTATCTGCGCACCGGGAAGCGGCTGGGCAGGCGGGTCACCGAGATCGCCGTCGTGTTCAAGCGGGCTCCGCATCTGCCGTTCGATCAGACCTCGACCGAGGAACTCGGGCAGAACGCGCTGGTGATCCGGGTGCAACCCGATGAGGGAGTCACCATGCGCTTCGGCTCCAAGGTTCCGGGCACGACCATGGAGGTTCGGGACGTCACCATGGACTTCGGGTACGGACACGCGTTCACCGAGTCCTCCCCCGAGGCGTATGAGCGGTTGATCCTGGATGTGCTGCTCGGCGAGCCGTCCTTGTTCCCCGGCAGCGAGGAAGTCGAGCTGTCCTGGCGGATCCTGGACCCCGTCCTCGAGCACTGGGCCGAGCGGGGCGCCCCAGAGAGCTACCCACCCGGTACCTGGGGGCCGCCGTCGGCGGAAGCCGTTCTGTCCCGGACCGCCCGGCACTGGCGGCGGCCGTGATCATCGATCTGCCGTCAACGACCACATCACAGGTCAACGCCCAACTGGTCGAGCTGCGCAAGCGCGGCGGCCAGGTGGCCCTTGGCCGGGTGCTCACCCTGGTGATCGTCGCCGACGACGGCGCAGGCCTCGAGGACGCGATCGACGCGGCGAACGACGCCAGCCGGGAGCACCCGTCCCGGATCATCGTGATCGCCCGGGGAGCTAGAACCGCCGCGCCGAGGATCGACGGGCAGATCCGGATCGGGGGCGACGCGGGTGCCAGCGAGGTGATCGTGCTGCGCCTCTACGGTCAGCTCGCCGCGCACGCGGAGAGCGCGGTGGTTCCGCTGCTGCTGCCGGACGCGCCCATCGTCACCTGGTGGCCGGGCACCGGGCCCGCCTCGCCCGCACAGGATCCGCTCGGGGCGCTCGCACAGCGGCGGATCACCGATTCGGCCGCCGAGCGCAACCCGATCCGCGCATTGACCACCCGGGCCAAGCACTACGTCGCCGGGGACACCGATCTGGCGTGGACCCGGCTGACCTACTGGCGCGCTCAGCTGGTGGCAGCGCTGGATCTGCCGCCGCATGAACCGGTGAGCAGCGCGGCGGTGACCGGTGAGGCGGATTCGCCCTCGACCGAACTGCTGGCTGGGTGGCTGGCCGAGTATCTGCGGGTGCCGGTGAAGCGGGTGAAGACGACGGCGGCCGAGGGCATCGTGTCGGTCACGCTTGAGCGCGGGTCCGGGCCCATCGAGCTGCACCGGCCGGACGGGAAGGTCGGCACGCTCACCCAGCCCGGGCAGCCGACCCGAAAGATCGCGCTGCAGCGCCGTTCGGTGTCCGATGCGCTGATCGAGGAATTGCGCAGGCTGGATCCCGATGAGGTATACGAAGCGGCGCTGGCCGGGTTGCACCGGCTGCGCACTCCCCGAGTCAAGGTCAAGGAGGTCTCGGCGTGAGTTCACCACACGTCGTGGTGTATCGAACACCTGCCCTGCTTGCCGCAGGCTGCGCGGCCCGGCTGATCACCAAGCTGGTGGACATTCAGGCCGCGCGCGGCTCGGCCTCGGTGGTGCTCACCGGTGGGGGCACCGGGGTCGCGATGCTGAGCGAGTTGAACCGCTCCCCCGCCCGGGACGCGATCGACTGGTCCCGGCTGGATGTCTACTGGGGGGACGAACGGTTCGTGCCCGCCGATGACGGTGAGCGAAACGAGCTGCAGGCGCGGGACGCGCTGCTGCACCACGTGCCGGTCGACCCGGCGAGAGTGCATGCCATGGCCGCCTCGGACGGCGAGTTCGGGAACGATCCGGATGCCGCCGCCGCAGGCTACGCCGAGGTACTGGCCGAGCAGGCGCGCCGCGCCCACAAGTCGGAGGTGCCCGCCTTCGACGTTCTGCTGCTCGGGATGGGCGCCGAGGGGCACACCGCATCGATCTTCCCCGAGTCGCCCGCCGTGTACGAGGACGAGCGCACGGTGGTTCCGGTGCGCAACTGCCCCAAACCGCCGCCGACCAGGATCTCGCTTACCCTGCCTGCTATCCGCCGGGCTACCGAGGTGTGGGTGCTGACCTCCGGCGAGGCCAAGTCGGACGCGGTCGCGCTCGCGCTGTCGGGTGCTGGTGCGGTGCAGATCCCGGTCGCCGGCGCCAGGGGGCAGGTCCGCACCCGCTGGCTGCTCGACCGGGCCGCGGCGCACAAGCTGTCTCGGGTGTACCAACCGCCCCAAGCCTGAGTTTCGTTCGCATTCGCACATTTATGTAGGAACTTTCACCTTCTCGCGTCTCGATCGGCCGAGCCGGGTCTCTCTCTTACCGGAGACTGTGTCCAACGCACGTGAGGGCTGTCCGGATGACCGCAGGGATGAGCACCCAGGGACTCTCGATGACGGCGTTCCAGGTCGGCGCCGCGGACACCGGGCCGTGGGCTCGGTTGATCGCCCGCACCGGTGCGCTCCGCCGGCCGGCCGTCACCAACCTCCTCATCGATATCGTCGCGATCTCGATCGCCGTGCTGGACGTCTGGCTGGTGATCCCCGAGGATGCCCCGGACTACTCCATCGTTCTCTCGGGTACCGCGTGTGTCGCGTTGGTCGGCCGACGGTGGTTCCCGTTCCTCACCCTGCTGGCCACCGTCCCTGGGTTCATGGTCGGCTGGGCGCAAATCGCCGCGATGCTCGCGCTGGGTTTCCTCGCCCATCGCAAGGGTATGAGCTGGCAGACCTGGGTCGGCGCGGCACTCGTCCTCGCCTGCCGGTTCGTGCTGTGGCCACTCGCGGACATGGTGGCGCTGACCTGGCGCGAGCACGTGCTCGACCTCATCTACGGTGTCATCGTCGCAGGCATGCCGGTGGCGATCGCGTGGCTCATCCTAGCCCGGCGCGATCTGTCCCGGCGACTCGCCGAACTGGACGCCAGCCGAGATCGGGAGCGACGGTTGCACGCGCGCGCCGTGCGGGCCGATGAACGTGCCCGGCTGGCCCGTGAGATGCACGACGTGGTCTCGCACGACGTCACCTTGATCACCATGCAGGCCAACGCGCTCGAGGTCGCCGCGACCCCGGAAGCGGCACGACACACCGCCGACACCATTCGGCAACTGAGCACACGGACCCTGGAGGAGCTGCGTTCGCTGGTCGGGGTGCTGCGTTCCAGCTCGGACGAAGAGCCACCCCGACCGGGACTGTCCGAATTGGAGTATCTGATCCGTGCGGCCGACATGCCGGTCCAGCTCACCGTGGACAGCGTGCCCGGCTCACTGCCTTCCGACGTTTCCGCTGCCGCATACCGGACCGTGCAGGAAGCCTTGACCAACGTGCACAAGCACGCCCCCGGCGCCACCGCCATCGTCCGGGTGAGCCTGGAGGACAGGGCGCTGCGTGTCGAGATCCGCAACGACCGATCCACAGAGCCATCCCGGGGGCTACCCTCCGGCGGGTACGGGCTGGCCGGGCTGGCCGAGCGTGCGCTGCTGCTCGACGGCAGCTTCCATGCCCGCTCGACCGACGACGGCGGCTTCGAGGTCAGGGCGCACTTCCCGGTCGGCTCGACCGTTACGCCTTGATGGCCTTGATCACCGAGGGGATCGAGCCGATCAGGAGCACCAACGCCCAGATGATCGCGATCACGGCGACCACGATCGCCCCGATGTCGTCGGTGACGCTCACCAGGATCACCGGCACCAGACCGTGCAGGAAGGCGATCAGCACGGTGCACAACAACGACGTCGCGATCAACGCCACCAGGCCCTTGTTCTGCAGGAACCGCTGGTGCCCCAGCACGAGGAACACACAAAAGGCGATCTTCAGGAACATCAGCAGGCTCAGCACGACGGCCGCGTCTGAGGTGGGGAAGAAACCCCAGACGGCGAGGTAGGCGAGCGTGCCGAACGGCGTTGCGGGCAGCAACGCCAGCATCACCAGCAGCTCCACGAAAGCCTCGATGAGCAGCACAACGGCCACGGTGATCAACACGATCGAGCCGACCAAGGTGGTGGCGCCCTGCACGCGACCGTGCACCCGATCGGGCACGAGCAGGCTCACGCCCATCAGCACCACGGTATAGAGCAGCATCGCGTCCACCAGCGCCAGATAGCCGATGCCCCGGCCAGGCGGCTCGCTCACCCCCGACGCACTGGGGATCTCGACCCCGAGGGAGAAGGCTTCCGCCGCCAGCGCACCTCCGGCATTCCCGCCACCGACGAGCAGCGCGGAACCCAGCTCCACCAGCACGACGAGGACCATCGCGACCACCGCGATGAAGAAGAACGGCTTGCGGAGTTCGGCGATCATGACGCGCCCGCGTCGAGCACCAGGACACACACCGCACCGATCCCGCAGTTCAGCACGATCTGCGCCCGATCGGCATCCACCGCGACCTCGATGAGTTCACCCGCGCCGAAGGTCTTGTTCATCATGAAGGTCGCTTCACCCGGCGCGGGAGCCGAGACCGCGATCGGCCGGTTCGACCTCAACCGCAGCAGCCGCATCCGCTGAGTGCCGGGCGCGACCTCGACCGCACAGAGGTTCTGCACCACCAGCGAACCGTCCGGCCGGACGCAACTCCCCGCCAGGTCACCCGGACCCACCTCGCCGGACTCCCCGAACCGGTCGAGGAGGGCTCCGACGAGGCCACCCTGGTCCGCTTCGGCATCCCCCTGGTCGTTGTTCGCCCCAGCACCCACCGCGACCACGAACAGCACCACGACCGCGACCAGTCCGGCCAGCAGCGCCTTCTGCCCGGTGCTCATGTCAGGCTCGCTCGAAGGTGCATGGCAGCGAACCCGGTGCAGGCGCCGCCCTGACGGTGAAGGTCACCTCGGCCTGCCGCCGCGGACCCGGGTCCAGCCTGACCGCACCAGCGCTGATCCGCCATGGCGTGGTCATTGCCCGATTCCTGGTCTGGGGATGGGGATCAATGTCGGAGGACGGCAGATTTCGGGGAACCTCTGGCAGATAGTGATCGGGGGCCTGGTGACCGTCCCCTCCGGTGCGGGCAACTTGCCAAGGGACACCGTGACGGTCACCTCGCTCCGCGGAACAACCTCCTGCCCGGCGGCCGGATCCTGCTCCGCCACGTCACCGACCGCGACGGTGTCGTTGTTGGCGAACACCACCTCGATGAGCAGGCCAGCGTCGTTGATCCGCTGGTTGGCCACATTGACCGACTGCCCACGCACCTCCGGCACGGTGACGGTCCCCGGATCGTCCGGCCGCAGCACCAGGAACAGCACCACACCGATCACCGCCAGTGCCAGCACGATCAGCGGCACCAGCCAGATCCAGATCGGCTTGGGTTTCGGTTCGGCACCCGCGATGACGAAGGTGACCCGGTTGGAGAGCACGGCACTTTCCTCCGGTGCCGAGTCGGCGGAGTACACCCGACCGGCGAACCAGTAGTCACCGGTGGTGGCCTTGTCGCCAGGAGCCACCGCGACGGTGAAGGTGACCGAGCCCCCGTGCGGCACCAGCCGCTGCGGGTCGCCCACCGTGAACCACGAACGCTGCGCGTTGTCGCTGCAGGCGATGTCCAGCACCGCCCGGTCGTCCACCGGTCCCGGGTTGCTGATCGTGAAGGTCGCCTCGCCCGTGCGGCGCTCGTTCAGGATCAGCCGTTCGGCGCCGGACGCGATCTGCCATGGTGTGCTCATCCCAGCTCATCCCCGCCCACTCGTAGGTCCGGTCGTGGTGACATCGGCGTGTTCCAGCCGTGCGGTGGTCATGGCAGCGGCACCTCCCGCGTTGCTTCGTCGTCCAGGGGCCGCGCGACCAGGGACAGGCTGAACGTGGCCGCCGCGGGCTTCTCGTGCTCGACGATGAGGCCGATGACGCCCCAGAAGCCACGGGCCTGCTCGGGTACCTCCACGACGAACTGGAACGGATGGTCGGTGGATTCCCGGACGGCGAAGCCCGGCACACCGGTGGCGACCGTCAGGAACCGGGTCAGCCCGAGGGGTGCGCCCCGCACCTGGGCGAGTGACGCGGCATTGGCGATCAGGTCGCGGACTCGCTCGGCAGGCAGCAGCAGGGGCCCCTCCGCGCGGGGCACGCCACCCGGCCGGACCGCCGCTCGGCTGCTCGGTACGCCGACCAGGTAGTCGAGGGTCACCCAGCTGGCGAGGAACGGCAGGAAGTCCTGGCGCGCCGAGTAGGCGGAGAACAGCGCATCGACGTCGGCGAGAATCTCCTCGTCGGGGGCGTGCAGCGCCTCCATGACCTCCAGCAGCGCGCTCAGCACGCTGTCGGCGACAGCCGCGCGCTGGTAGGCGGTCGGCAGCAGCCGCTCAATCGTCTGCTTGCGCATAGCCGCCCACCACTTCGATCTCGTGCTCGCCGGAGCAGAGCAGCCAGGTGTCCGGAATGGTCACCGCGTCGGTGGTCTCGCGATTCGCCGTCGGAGCCCAGCGCGCGGCGTCCGGTGAGCGGTACACGCCGCGCGGACCTCCCGCCATCACCGTCGGCGCGGTGTCGCCCACGGCGGGCGCGGCGCCCACGGTGCCGACCGCATCGAAGCGCGCACGGTCCCGCAACGGCAGCCCGCAGTTGACATCCGGGGCCGACCAGCTCGGCTGCGCGGAACCGCTGTCCATGGCGAGCACCCCGGCACTCTGGGTCGCGGCCAGCACCCGCCTGCCCGCGAAGGCGACGTCCCAGCAGGTTCCTCCGGTCCACCGGGTGGACAGCCGTTCCCAGCGCACGTCGGCCTCGAACATCCGCGCGCGCAGGCACCCTGTTCCCGATTTGGCGGGGCCGACCTCACCGACGCCTGCCCACAGCACCGTGGACGGTCCGTCCAGCTGAACGGCCAGGCACCGCGTGTCGACCGCGTCGTTGCCGCGCGGGCCGATGTTGCCGAAGGTTTCCCGCCTGCCGCCCTGCACGGACAGGTAGATGCCGAGCTGCGCCTGGCTGGCCGCCGCGACGGCCCAGGTCCCTTGCGGCGAAATGAACGCCTCAACCGCATACAGCGCGCGGTCCGGGTCGGCGGGATCCACCACGATCTGGTTGGGCAGCGAGTCGGGCAGCAGCGGGATCTCGTACAGGCCCTTGTCCCCCGCCAGCAGCAACGCACCCGTGGGGTCCCGGTCGATCCAGGCCAGGTCGGAGATCCCGGTGGCGAGCTCGGTGATCCGCTGCCAGGTCTCGCCGAGGTCATGTGAGAGGTACACACGCGAGCCCGTATTGTCGGCGCGCCGGGTGGTCATCGCAACCGCACCGGGACGGGCCACCATCCCCGGCCGCGCGGAGCGCGGGGCGGGCACGATCCTGCGGATCTCCTCCCCGGGGAAACGGCCAACCGGCTCCCAACCCTGCCCGTCGTTGGCGGACCGGAACAACACCTCTCCCGACCCGGCGTACCAGGTGCCTTCGGTGGAGGAATCGGCTGCGACCGTCCGCACCAGGCTGTCGGGCGCCTCCCCGACGACGAACCTGACCTGTTCGACGTAACGCACGCCAGGTTCTGCCTGTTCCAACAATCGGTACACATTGGACGTTCGAAGCGGCTCTCCGAACCCCCAGCCAACCGGGTTCAGCCCGGTCCCCAGTGGACTGATCGTCTGGTGCAGGCGGTCGTGGATCCGGGCGCGGACGGCCGCGGCGTCCTCTTCCGGCCGCACCACAACGCGCCCCTTGACCGCCACGTCCTTGTAGCCTGCCCAGCTGGTGACGCAGCTGGTGCCCAACGCCCGACGCTGATCCAGTTCGGCACGAGTGCGTTCGAGCGCCTGCTCCAACTGGTGCTCGAGCAACGTCGCCAAGGGCAGCCTGCCACCGGGGCGGGCGTCGTCGGGCACGTGCGGGACCAGCACCACCTCGACCTCGCCGGGCTGGGCGAAGGGGCGCACGTCGACCCGCGTGAACGCGCGTGCGCGGGCGATGCCGGACGAGCCGGCCGTGGCAAGGACCTCGTAGTCCCGCGCGGTGACCGCACGCTGGAGGGAGAAGAACTCGTAGGGCCCCCTGGCGATGGCGGCCTCGAGCGGCTCCATGTCGCGGCCGCCGCGGGCAGGCTGCGGGTTGGTCACCTCGATCCCGCGAGGGCCGCTGTCCACCGTGGTCAACATGCCCGCGCCGACGTTGCCGCCCTGACCGCCGCCGGTGCGATACCACGCCCGGATCTCCGCGCCCGCCTGCGGCACCGCGGGACCCCGCAGGTCGCCGGCGCCGCGGAGATCCATGGCGGGTGCGAAGGTAATCGTGCCCGACGCCCGGTCCACCACATAGACCTTGGCGTCCTCCCCCGCCCCGGCGAAGGTGTGCACAGGACGCCAGATCTCGAAGGTCTTGCGGTCGTGTTCGCGGGCGGGCGTCCGCTCGGTCCGGCTGCCCGGATCGATCTGCACCCCCAGCAGCAGGTCGATCGGTTCGGTGGTCGACACCATGGGCGCCTTCGCCACGGTGAGCCGCTGGCCTGCCTGCCCGGTGCCCGTGCCGAGGAGTTCGGCCTCCACCAGGGCGCAGTGATGCGCGCGGACGGTCACCTCGTCCTCGCCCGCCCGCAGGACGGTGGCCTCCGTGGTCACGAAGGTGGCCTGCTGGGCGGCCGGCTGGCCGGAGGACACCGCGGTGCCCGCGGGAATGGTGACGGTGGGACCGCCGCCCGGCTTCGCCCTGCGGAAGGTCAGGTCGACCCACGCCGCGGTGGGCGGATGCCGGGTGAGCCCGATGAGGTTCAGAAAGGTCAGATAGGCCTTCTCCGGCAGGCGGTTGAGCCGGTACAGCATGACCTCGGTGAGATGGGCGAACACCTCGAGCAGCGTGACCCCGGGGTCGTGCACGGACAGGTCGGTCCACGTCGGACACGCGCGACTGGCCACTTCGCGTGCCTCGAGCACGAGGTCGACGAAGCTGCGGTTGTCCAGATCGGGCACCGGGAAGGTCACGGCATACCACCGCCGCCCAGGTCCAGCGGGTAGACCAGCGTCTCGGTACCGAGGCTGGCGCGGACGCGGTAGGTCAGCCGGATGGTGAGCCGTTCGGCCACTTCCGGATCGGGATCGGCATCGATGTCGATGATCGCCACCCGCGGCTCCCAGCGTTGGATCGCCTGCCGGACGTAGTGGATGGCTAATCCGGCCGTGGTCTGGTCGTTGACGGCGAACAGCAGGCGGTGCAGGTGCGAGCCGTATTCGGGGCGCATCAGGCGTTCACCGGGCACGGTGGACAGCAGCAGCATGATCGCCTGGCGGATAGCGTCGTCACCCTCCACCATCTCCACCGCACCGGTGGCCGTGGTGGTGAGACCGCCGGTGGCCGCGGTGTCGAACCCCGACCCGGCGAACCGGAACGCACGGTGGGTACGGGTGCCCAGGCGGGCCGTGCCGGGAGTCACCGGTCGGCCCTCAGGAAGTGCTGAGCGGCGTTGGCGACGTGGTAGTGCACGGTGCCTGGGAGGGTGCCGTCGGTCAGTCCGTCCAGGTGCGACAGCACGATCGCCTTGCCGGCGATGCGGATCCACTCGCTGTAGCCCTTGTCGACCTTGAGTGTCCGGCCACATCTCTTGATGTTCGGCCCGGAATTGGGGCAGCCACCGATGGAGCGGCCCTCCGGATCGGAGTCCACCAGCACCAGCGGCGCGTCGGATGAGTCTCCCGGTTGCGCCACCCGCACCCAGTCCTGCGAGGGCACGTTGCGGATGGTGCCCGCGTGCGCGCATGTGATGGTGGAGTCCATCGTGATCCATTCCATCAGCGTCCTCCCTGCGGGCCGGGGCCGGCCGGGGGCGCCTCGCTGCTCGGGGCGTGCACGAAGTCGACGGTTCTCGCGCGAACCGTGATCGCCCGGCCGGGCGCCTGGATGAGCAGGTCGGTGGCCGCGTGCAGGGTGACCTGGCCGGGCGCAAGGTCGACCACGCTGCCCGCCCGGTCGGCGACGGTGACGCGATGCGCCGAGTCGTCCACCGTCACGGACTGGCCGTCCGCGGTCCGCAGCGACCATCGACGAACCGAGCCGTTGTGCACGCCGGAATCGGGCGGTTCGATTCCGCCGTAGAGCGAGCCGAGCACGATCCCACCCACGGCCCCGTGCGGCAGGCAGACGAGGACGGTGTCACCGGTATCGGGCAGCACGACGAGCCCCTTGTCCTGACCGGCGCCGGGGCACAGCACGCCGAGCCAGCCGACGTCGGCCTCGCCGTGGGAGAGCAGGGAAACCCGCACCCGGCCCAGATTGTCGGGATCGTCGACCTCGGTGACCACGCCGAGAGTGACGGCGCTGCCCTCCGCAGGCGGCGCGGCGATTTCGGGCGGCGCGGTGGACAGGGTGGTCAAGTACCCGGCGGCGTCCACGGTGTGCACCGCCTCGGTGAGCACATACTCGCCCGCCAGCGGTTCAGCCAGGCCCGAGACCGCGATCCGGCCCCCCGCGCGCAGGCGGGCGTCGCCTGCCGCGACCCCGGTGACGGTGACGGCGGCCTGCCCGCGGCGGTCGAGGGCGG